>NZ_WBYH01000003.1:0-402133 GCF_013283425.1 Marinobacterium sp. xm-a-127 | reverse complement strand
TGAAAGAGCGGTCAGGTTAGAATGAGTCATGGCGTATCACCTTCTGTTGGTTGAGATTCTTGCAGGAATCAATCAACAGGATACGCCATCCTTCTATCTCCCCGTACACCAGAAATGACCATAACTCGTGGTACTGGGTCGGTCTCTGAAGATGGTTTGCCGATACAGCTAACTAAACAGATTGTTGAACTTGATGTGGCCCCTTTTATATCGATGCAGAGCTCAACTCTTAAGGCTGGTGGTTTGGGCGGTTATATGACTCCTTCTAGAGAGTTGGGCCAAAAGATAGCACAGCTGGTTTACGGTCAATCTGAAGGGTTTGAACCACCTCAAAAGCGCTATATTTTGGATTATAACGAGCTAGAGCGTTGGAAGGCTGATACGTCTAATCTTAAGGGGCCAATCTCGATCATCAATGAGCCTCTCTCTATATTTACCGAGAGACAAGTTCAGACATACATCGGCCTACTTTTATTGATGGCTGCACTGTTGTCAGCTCTGTTTGCCTGGTGGAATTGGCATCAGTTAACCCTTCGAAATCGCCAGCTATCGAAGATAGAGTCTCTAGATAGACAGCTCCATTTAGCATTATCAACATCGAAGTTGGTGCTATTTGAGGAGAATGTTACTCATCAGACGGCTGAATGGATAGAAAAAGGTCCAAATGAGCCTGGATTGCCACTTGTAGGTGAGGCTAGATTAAATGCCACTGAACCTAGATATCGCGATCAAATCAGTGATGCGCTTGCTCAAACGGGTGTGGTCGTTGAGTACCCACTCTTTATAGAAGAATTGAATATGGAGAAATGGGTTAGAACTTCTTCAATTTCTGAATATACCAATAGTCAGGGTGAGCTGATTCGGATTCAGCTGTCACAGGATGTAACGGACATTAAAGAGAAAGAGTTGGCGCTTGCAGAGTCGGTAAAACGGACTGAAAAAGTACTGCAGCAGCTTAACGATGTTTCTGAATTTGGTGATATAGGACTCTTTCACAGTGATTTGATCAACGGTGTCGTCACGGCGAATGATGTCTTTAGATCCCTCTATGATCTCCCTAAAGATCAGTATCCGACGATTACTCAAGAGGATATCAGCACACGTATCGCTGCGGACAGTGGAGAGGATCAGCTTAAAAATCAACTCCACAATTGGCAATCAAATAATTTTCAAAAGATTCAGAGAGAGTTGTTACTCCCCTCTGGTGAGAGGCGTTACCTTGAGTTGAATGCTCGTCCTGAAGTGAAAGAGGGTGTATTGCAGGGGTTTAGCGGCGCAGTCATCAATCGTACAGATGATGTTCTGCTCAGGCATTAACTGGAGGTTACGCTTACTGAGCGCAGTCTGGCTGTCAAACGGTTAGAAGAGACGCTGCAAAAACAGAAACAGATGTTTGCTGTGATTGGTCATGAACTTCGAACACCGGCTGCGGCACTGAATATGATGTTGGAAGCGGACGATGCGGCGATTACAGAGTCGTTTGGTGATATTCGCTCAACCAGTCAGCACCTGTTAGCGGTATTGGATGATTTACGATCGGTGGTTGAACCAGAACTGATTCAAGAGAGAGCGCTCTCTAATGCTCGTCCAATAGAGATAATAGAGCGATCACTGACACCACTTAAAACGATGCTCGATAATAAACAGATTCGATGCTCGGTAAAATCGAATGATATGGCAGGTCACCAATTTAATCTCGATCAGCGGGGTATTCGACAGGTTTTAACCAACTTGGTTAAGAATGCCGTTGTGCACGGGCAAGGATCTACGATTCAAGTTCAGGTCGATGTGATGGCTCCTATATCAGCCAATGAGGAGACTATGCATCAGCTTCGTATCTCGGTTGAAGATGATGGTCGTGGAATTCCTACCTCTCAGTATGAGTCGATTTTTGAACCCTTCGAAAGAGGTGACACAGAAGCCGATGGAACCGGATTAGGGCTCTCAATCTGTCGTGAGATCATTCAAGCTAATGGCGGTACGCTCAATGTTAAAGAGAGTGAGGCGCTAGGAGGTGCTTGCTTCACAATCAATATGCCGGTTGAGCTTAAGCAGTCAGCAACCCCGGATGAAACGGCATCGATGGTTTCACTAGAGGGATTGAGTGTTTTGATGGCAGAAGACAATTTGATGCTCAGAAAGCTTAGTGAAAACTTACTGCAAAAATTGGGGGCTAACCCCGTTCTTGTGGAAAATGGCCAGCTGGCTCTAGATCTGTTTAATAAACAGAAATGGGATCTGATCATAACGGATATCTTTATGCCGGAGATGAACGGTTATGAGTTGGTCGAAGCGATACGTGCGACAGGAAGTGATGTGAAGGTGTTAGGAGTAACCGCCGCAACGGTCGGTAACGAACGAGATCTGTTGTTAAAAGCTGGTGCTGATGTCGTTATGGGTAAACCGATCACCTCTGAATCTTTGCAAAACGCTCTGTTGCAGTTGCAGCTAAGGGTGTGATTATATCTAGGCTTTAATCTTTATTAAGAGCGTTTGGCTTGTCTCACTGGTTTGTTTACGTCGTTCGTTGTTCCGATAAAACCCTCTATACAGGCGTTACCACGGATCCCACTAGACGACTCCGTCAACATAATGGTGAACTGGTTGGGGGCGCTAAATACACACGAGCTAGACGACCTGTGGAGCTTATCTGGCATGAGCAACATGCAGATCGTTCAAGTGCCACGCAGCGCGAGTGCGCAATTAAGCGGATGACTTTACAGCAAAAAACTCAATTAATAGGGTCGTGTCAGTTAGGATGATCTTAGCTTACTGAATGGAATTTTTTTCAGTTGAACTCCAGACCCATGGGTCTAAACTGAATAGTGAAAAGTCTGAAGCTGATATCCAGTGGTTGGCTTACCTGGCCCGGGTTTGAAGGGTATTACGAGTCGAAATATTGCTTTCGGCCAAGCGGGCGGCAACTCACTGTTTAGAAGTTATGGTTAACAGTAAGAGTGTCGCCCGTTTTCATTACGCGTTAGACGAAATAGCTACCTAAAAGATAACTGCTAAGGTAACCGACTAAAAACGCAATCGAGAGATAGACGACGTAGCGTGCATAGCTTCCGAAATTTAGGATATCCACTTTAGACATTGCAACGATGCCGGCTGCTGACCCAATTGCCAACAGCGACCCCCCAACACCCACAGAATAAGTTAAGGATAACCACTCGGCTTTAGACATCTCTACTCCAGATTTGAGCAGTGCCGCGGTCAAAGGTACGTTATCGACAAAGGCTGAGAAGACACCCATCGCAAAGTTTGCAACGGTGATGGGTAGGACCTGATAGATGCCTACTAAACTGTCTAGGGTTCCAATCTCTTTGAGCATCCCCACCAATAGCAAAATGCCCAAAAAGAACATCAATGTATCGAACTCGATGCGCCTAACGTAGTCCAATAGATTTTCTCGAGTATCCTCTTCATAGAGAAAACGGCCCAGCAGAAACATGGTGGACAGCCCGAAAAGGAAGGTCAAAACCGGTGGGATACCCGCAACAATATTGAGAATAATGGTCGAAATAATGGTTACAAGAAAAATAACCGCAATGACTTTGCCGACCTTGTCGTCCTTGCGAGGGGAAGGGGTAATAATCACCTGACCAACCAAGGGTCTAGAGAGCATGGCTGCTAACAGCATGGTGCTTACGAAAGCTGGTACTGAAAGTAGCAGTAGGTCAGTAATCTCTACCTTGCCGGCTAGAAATACCATTAATGTGGTGACATCACCGGTAATTAGGGATACACCACCGGAGTTGACTGCAAATACAACCAGTACAGAGAGTCTAAGGGTTTTACGTCTCTCTAAACCAAGCGATAGTACCAAGGCAATGGATACTAGGGTGGCTGTGATGTTGTCACAAAGACTTGAAAAGACAAAGGAGAAGATGCCGACCAGAAAGATGAGTTTTCGTTCACTGATTTGACTGGGTAGTAGACGATATATAAGCGTCTCAATCAGTCCTTGATGGTTTAAAAAGGCGACAAAGGTCATCGCGGACATTAAAAATAGCCAAAGCCCTGCGATATCTAAAAGGTTTTCATTGAGCATATCCCTGAGTTGCTCAGGCGTAACACCTTGTTCAGGAAACAGGAAGATCAATATCCAAGAGAGCGTGCCTAGAAACAGAGTCGATTTCGCTTTGTTCAGATGAATCAGCTCTTCAAACACAATGGCTAACAGTGCAATCAGAGCAAAAGCGATGAGTGTGTAGTGGAGCATAGATAATCCTTATCTGATATTGGCAAAGGTGTGCCTCTAAAGGATCGAAAGTTTACTACTTTAGTTGGATTTGATTATTAATAAATCAACGTATTAGGTGGGTTTTTAAGACTGGTTTTGCATAAGCTTATAGTTGGGTAAAGGAGGATACTCAGCCCCTTAGGCTGAGTATCGGATACCCTTAGGCTTTTTCTGCGCGTGGTTTGCGATTGCCTTTAGGTTTGCTGTTGCGATCGCGCGGTGGACCTTTACGACGCGTTGGTTTACCTGACATCTCATCTTGCCATGGGCGAATCGACAACTGTTTGCCGCAGACACGAGCATCAGCAATTTTCTTCAATTGTGCATGCTTAAGATCATTTGGAAGATCAATCGTTGAGAAGTTCTCACTGATGCTGATTCGTCCAATCAGATCGCTGCTGATATTCGCTTCGTTTGCGATCGCACCGACGATGTTACCCGGCTTAACGCCTTGTTGGTGGCCAACGCCGATCCAGTAACGGGTCTTACCTTCGTCTGCACCAGAGTCACGACGAGGTTTACGATCACCTCTTTCACCGCGCTCGCCACGATCAGAGCGTTCACGACGTGGGCGCTCTTTGAAGCTGGGCTCCTTCTCATCAAGATAGAAGGGCTTATCTTTGTAGATAAGCTGAAGTGCAGCAGCGGCTAGGGCAGAGGCTGTGATACCGCTCTCTGTCACTAGTTCAGTGATCAGGTTATGGAAGTCAGCCGTCTGTGGTTTATCAATCGCATTAACAAGACGCTCTTTTAGGCGCTGTGAACGCAATTGGTTCAGAGCTTTAGCATCGGGAAGTTCCAGTGTTTCAAGTGTTGAACGTGTGTGGCGTTCAATCGACTTAAGCAAACGGCGCTCACGATGAGTCACAAAAAGAACCGCATCACCTTGACGACCTGCACGTCCTGTACGACCAATACGGTGTACGTATGACTCAACATCGTAAGGAATATCGAAGTTAATAACGTGGCTAATACGCTCAACATCCAGACCGCGTGCAACAACATCGGTCGCCACGACAACATCAAGTTTGCCAGACTTTAGACGGCCCACAACGCGTTCACGTTGTGCTTGCTGAATGTCACCGTGCAGTGCAGCTGCATAGAAGCCTGCCTGAATAAGCTGTTCTGATAGCTCTTCAGTCGCTGTCTTAGTTCTAACAAAGATCAGCGCTGCATCGTGCTCGTGCATCTCGAGTAGGCGAGTTAACGCTTGGAACTTAGAGAGGCCACGAACTTCCCAAACGCGCTGGCGAATGGTGCTGGCTGTCTCAGTCTTGCTTTGAATCTTTACGTGCACAGGGTTTTGTAGGTAACGCTCAGTGATCGTTTTGATTTCACGTGGCATCGTCGCCGAGAACAGTGCGATCTGACGAGTAGGTGGCGTGTGCTCAAGCACCCACTCTACATCGTCAATAAAGCCCATGCGTAACATCTCATCCGCCTCATCCAGTACCAAACACTTTAGTTTGTCTAGGCTAAGAGTGCCGCGACGAACATGGTCCATGACACGGCCTGGTGTACCAATAATGACATGCACACCCTTACGTAGAGAGCGAAGTTGTGTGTCGTAACCCTGTCCACCATAGATTGATAGTGTACGTAGACCAGGGATGTACTTAGAGTACTTTTCGCAGGCTTCAGCTACCTGAATGGCGAGTTCGCGAGTTGGAGCAAGTACCAATACCTGTGGGTGGATCTTGCTAGTATCGACGTTCTGTAGAAGCGGCAGAGCGAAGGCGGCTGTTTTACCAGTACCCGTTTGCGCTTGCCCTAGAATATCACGGCCATCAAGAAGGGCTGGAATAGCGCCGGCTTGGATAGGAGAAGGTGTTTCATAGCCTACGTCAGAGAGTGCGTCGAGAATAGGCGTGCTTAAGCCAAGATCACTAAATGTGATCGGCTGATCAGTATCAGACATCAGATTTCCTGCTTTTAGGGGATCCCGTTACCCGCGGCCCATAAGTCAAAAGCAGGTGGAGGATCGTTGAAAGAGGCGCAAATTATACAGACTTTAGGCTAATAAGCCAGCTGTTTATTTTTTAAACAACAAAAAGGCCCGCCATGAAAGCGGGCCTGAACATTATGTGCTAGGCATCTCTAGCCCTTTAGAGACAAAGTCAAAGGACTTCATTCGCTCAATATAAGCGGCCACATTGGGGTATTGATCAGGTTCTATTTTTTGAAATTCAAAGCGATTTGCCCATGGAAAGATTGCGAAGTCAGCAATCGACAGTTGATCACAAACAAAGTCGCGTCCTTCCAATTGTTTATCCAGAACACCCCAAAGACGATGCGCCTCTTTGCAGTAGCGATCAACCGCGTAGGGGATAGGTTCCGGTGCAAATTTATTGAAGTGATGTGCCTGTCCAAGCATAGGTCCAAATCCACCCATCTGCCACATTAGCCACTGCATCACTTGCCAGTAGGCTTTAGGTTCTGTGGGCATAAACTGGCCACTTTTCTCGGCGAGATAGAGCAGGATAGCACCGGTTTCAAATAGGGAGATAGCCTCGCCATTAGGACCATCATGATCAACGATGGCGGGTATCTTATTGTTGGGACTGATGGCTAGAAATTCAGGTTTGAACTGTTCATCGTTAAGAATATCGACTCTATGGAGTTGATATTCGAAACCACAGGCTTCAAGCATGATTCGGATCTTATGGCCGTTTGGTGTGCCCCAGGTGTAGAAATCGATCATCTGATTAGCCTCGTGTGAAGTGTTGGTAAATTTTAATCAGCTCCTCTTCACTATAACTAACAATCACCAACTGTTGACCGGGTTTAATCAGGTCTGGATCCTGACCCAGCATTCCCTGTTGGTAGTTGTAAATGTAGATGTCGTTCACCTTAGAGTAGAGGAACTCGCCTAAGAAAGAGGAGCGTTGATTCTCAAGCACTTCGTCAGCAAGTTCTGGAATCTCTGCGATGAGCGTTTGTCCGTTCTCACCACTGAGCTTGATCCCTTCACGGAAGGTGTTGGTAAGGCCACGCTGCAATATGCCCCAGAGCCCTTGCATGTCGTTGGGGGTTACCGCATGAATGTAGAAGACACTGCCGGCAGCGATGTCGGGATTAGATAGAAGCTCTTTAATACGAATTTTGTCTCCGGGTGACAGTGTTTTGGTATTGATAACATTGTCTTCAGAGATGAGTTTCATCATCTGATCAGGCTTCACCGATTCATTGCTGACGAGTGGCTGCTTCACAACAAGGGTTGAGGTTTGTACACCCTGGGTTTGAGCCTCATCAGCGGCCTCCATAGCTGTCTGAATGGTCTCTACTTGAGCGGCCTCACTCTTCATGTTGGGTAGTTCTAGCAGTTGATCACCGGTAACAAAGTTATTCGCTTGTTTAATATCGAGCGCTTCATCTTTGGTCTCTTCGGTCAGTGTTTTAATGACCTTTTTGGCCGCTTTTTCTGTCTCTGCAAGGGGCTGTTGTGAGGGGGTGCTTTGTGGTTGCACACTTTCGCCGGTTTGGGAGTCAGTGGATATTTCCGGTTTGTTCAGGAAAAGGTAAGTCGATACTGCAATGATAATCAGAATAAGAGCGATAATGACGCGTTGCATTGTGGTGTGTCCTTAACAGGCGACTGATTCGAATCAGGGTTGTTATTCGTTATTACAGCAACAATAATCACTTTATTGACCGGTTTAAAGTCTTTCTGCCGGTTTTGAGGTAATGAGTGTGTCTGATCAAGAGATTACAAACGATTTCACATCGTTAATGCTAGGTGAAGGAGTTAAACCGATTAAGGCAGAGGCTAAGGTCTCTGCGCGCGAGCACTTAAGACGTGGTGATATGCAGGCTCTTGAACAGCGTCGACGTGAGGCCGAAGGGGTTGATGAGCGCTTTCGATTTACTGACAATCAACTGTTGAACCCCTTGGACCCTGTCGAGTGGAAACGCGATGGCGTTCAAGAGGGGGTCTATCGCAATCTCCGTTTGGGTAAATACACTGTCGATGCGCGCCTTGATTTGATTAACAGAACGCTCTCTGAGGCCTGTGAAGAGGTGCCTAATTTTGTAAAGGAGTGTTACCGATTGGGTCTACGCACAGTCATGATTACCCATGGACGTGGCAAGCATCTGCAGGCACCTCAGAACAAGATGAAAAGTGCACTGACACTCTGGCTGCCAAACATTGATGAGGTGTTAGCCTTTCATAGCTGTCAGCCCCAGCATGGGGGGCTTGCAGCGATCTATCTGTTGTTACGTAAGAATGAAGAGCAGCGCCTCGCCAATCTAGAGCGTCATCGATAGTGGCCATCAACGATCGAAAACTGGTTTGGCTTCAGTGTGAGTCAGAAGTAGAGGCAGGTCAGGCGATCAATCAGCTTAAGGATCAACTCCCTCTCAACTCTATGAAAGGGTTGTTAGTCGGTCAGTCGCAAGAGGGTTTTAGTTCGATTAGAGCCGATCGATTAGCGACAGAGCTTGGTCAATCCATTGACTACCTTATCTTCAATGCTTTTGACGGCTTCACACCTAATGCTCTTGCCCAAGGGGCGGGCCTTGTTCGGGCTCCTGGTGTACTGATTTTGATCACTCCTAAAGCGTCTGTTTGGCCCAATTATGCTGATCCGTTTTTACAAGCCTTGGGGCAGTCTGAAAGTTATTATTCAAACTACATACAATTATTAATCAATAGTTTAAATCATAGTAGTAATATTATTTGTGATATTGACGCCGTCGAGCTCAATAGTACTACTAGCACTCAATTATCTGAATCAATAGCCCTAACTGCTGACCAACAGGCTGTGGTGGATAAGCTGCTTGATGACTGGTCTCTATCGACCTCTACCAGAGTTATTACAGCAGACAGAGGTCGCGGCAAATCCTCAGCTTTGGGCCATGCGTTAAAACAGTCTGATTGGGAGTCCAATCAGGTCATTGTGACGGCACCGGATAAGCGCGCCGTTTACTCTCTCTATCAGCAGAGCGATGAGTTTCAGCCGCGCTTCCTCCATCCTGCTGAAGCCTTACAGGAGCTGCGTACCAACCCCGATATTCGACTGTTGGTGATTGATGAAGCCGCCGCGATTGCAACGCCTCTGCTTGATCAACTGGTTGAAAGTGCCAATCATCTAGCAGTCTCGACAACGGTTAATGGCTATGAAGGGTTTGGGCGTGGTTTCTCTCTTCGTTTTCTACAACGTTTGGGTCTACAGCGAGAGGGTGTTAACTACTCCCAGCTGGCTGAACCGGTTCGATGGTCTCAAGGGGATCAGCTTGAAGAGACGATCAATGAACTGCTGTTTCTGACCGAAGGCGAGCCGTCTAAGGCGTTTTTAGGCTTTGATGACGGTGTGCATGGTTTAGAACTTGATGGTCTTGTAAGCCAACCTGATCAATTACAGGCGATCTATCAGCTTCTACACCTAGCTCACTACCGAACCTCACCCAACGACCTTCGAGTTCTGCTCGACTCCCCAGGGCAATCTATTTTCGCTTCAGTGCAGGGCGGAGTGTTGGTTGGTGTTGCGTGGATTTCAGAGGAGGGTGAGCTGTCTGCTGAGCTCTCTGAGGCGATCGCTCTGGGTGTTCGACGGCCTAATGGCAATCTACTTCCGCAAACACTCATATTCTCTGAGGGTATGGTCACACTTGGTACCAAGCGCTTCTGGCGAATCGCACGTATTGCGGTCGCGCCAGATTTCAGAAGATCAGGGATTGCCGCGGCTATGCTCTGTTCTATTGAAGCGAAAGCGATTGCGTCCCAGATCGACTTCATGGGGGCTAGCTTTGCTGGATACCAAGAGGTTTGGCAGTTTTGGAAAGCTTCTGGCTACAGAGCGATTCGTATGGGCGATCGTATCGATCCTGTGGCGGGTGAGCCCGCATTGCTGGTTATGAAAGCGTTAAACGCCTGCGCCACAGACGATATTAAGTTTCTATGCGAGCAGGCGGTTTCTCGTTATCAATTTGAGATTGAGAGAGAGTTGAGGTCGGCAATGCCAGTTGGTTTTGAGGCTCTACCTAAAACGCTTGAGCAGAGAGCTTTATCGTCTCATCAGATTGAGTCTTTAAAGCGCTTTGCTCAGGGCAGTGCGCCACTCACACTAGTAAGACCTTGGATTGAGTTGTTAGATAAGGGGGTTGCGCATAACGAGGTTGGTCACCTTGAACTTAAACCGAACAAGCATCAACTCAAGGCTTTACGACATAGGGTGTCCCAGTTCATCGACTAGGGTCACTTTATCCCCAAGAGAGACCTTTCCAGGCTTTACCAAGCTAATATTTTGGCCAAAGTTGATCTCCCCATTCGGTCCAGAGTGAATTGCCTGCAGTGTGCGGAGCGGTTCCTGATGGCTATCTTTCAATCCAGTGATGGGATCGCGTGTGACTAAAACACAGCGTTCGCATGGCTTGCGACGTTCAAATATGGCCTCTCCGATTTGAAACCGACTCCAGCTATCTTCAATCCAGGGTATTGAACTGTCGATGACAAGGTTAGGTCTAAATCGAGCCATTTCAAACAGCCCGCCTGATGCATGGTTAAGTGCATCCAGTGAGGCGGTATTGGTCAGTAGAATAGGGTAACCATCACTGAGTATTGGGCCCCACTCATAGCGCTTTTCTGCAAGTTCTGTTGCATGACTGTCGTTAAACACTAGGCAGACTTTGCGTTCGAACAGGGAATCCAGCGTCTTATTATTGAGCCTGATTCGTTGTACTGAGGTAATCCGACTCCAAACAGTGACGCTGAGTCTCTCCGATGAGCTGAAATCACCCTTCGCAATCATCTTGTTTTTGTAGAGGATAGAGAGAGTCTGACCGTCTGACTCGATGTTCAGATCCAGCAGAATCGGATCTTTTCTAGCTGTTATAAACCGCCCATCCTCTTCCGCTAGCATGAAACGACGGTCGCCAACGATCCCTTTAGTTTCTATGTTCGCTTGCTCTAAATGCACGGCCTGACCCGACTTGATCGGGTAGCGGATGATGTCGACGAGTTTCATCTCTGGTTAGTCCTTTAGAAGCGTCTCTTTGGCCGAGTTAATGCGAGAGGCAAGCCAATCACTGCCACCGCGATCAGGGTGGGCTTTTTGCATCAATCGCTTATGCGCAGCAAGGATCTCCTCTTTTGATGCTCCCTCTTTAAGACCCAATATTTCATAGGCCTCCTGTTTGCTTGGGTTTCCGGAGGGTTTAGGGCTGTTCTTTTGTTGCTGGCGTCGAGCCCTTAGAAAAGGGAGTAGGCGCAGCAACCAGGGAAACGCACTTTTAACAAAGGGAAGTAGGCCGGCAATCAGAGCGCCTAGCCAGTGCATCCTGCCGGTAATGGCTAAAAAGAGCATCACCAGCGCTAGGGTGATGAGTCCGGCTTGAAGCCAAGCTCTGCGTCGATGCTCTTTGGGTTTAGATCTCACCCAGCCGAGTATCAGCAGAATCAGTATAACGACAGCAATAAAAGAGATTGGATTCACAAGGTCTTGTCTCTGTACTTATATTGGGTTTGAAGGTTTGGCATGAATGCTTGGTCCGAAAGAGTATAGCTGACGTAACCTGAAAAGTAGATTTAAGGAAGCCATATGAAAGTAACTATCGAGCAGCTCAATCGTGAGCGTCCGGTTATATCTGAATTGAGATTGAAGTCCTTTGAATGTGAACACTATCTGGTTCAATTAACGACTGAGACTGGGCAATCAACCCTAGTTGACGACACTGGGCGCCCTCAGGTGTTTCGATCTCAGCTAGCGGCCAAGATTCCGTTCAAAGGATTAAGGGTTGAAAGGGCGGTGCTAGAGCATCAATCCTATTATGACGAAATGATTGGGTTGCAGGGCGACAAGGTTGAACCTCTGCTGGTTGATATCAGCCTTCCTGATAATGATTACTCATAAAAAAAACGGCACCCGAGGGTGCCGTTTTAGTATCAACTCTGGATTAGCTAATCGCTTTAAGGATTTGATCCAAACGCTCTTTAGCATCACCGAATAGCATGCGTGTGTTCTCTTTGTAGAAGAGTGGGTTATCGACACCCGCATAACCAGTACCCATAGAACGTTTCATGACAATGGTCTGTTTACCGTTCCAAGGCTCAAGTACAGGCATACCTGCGATAGGGCTGTCTGGTACTTCCTGTGCTGCAGGGTTGACGATGTCGTTGGCACCGATAACGATAGATACGTCAACGTTAGGGAAGTCTTCGTTGATCTCTTCCATCTCGTAAACGATGTCATAAGGTACTTTCGCTTCAGCAAGCAGTACGTTCATGTGACCAGGCATACGACCCGCTACAGGGTGAATACCAAAGCGAACGTTGATGCCTTTGTCGCGAAGTTTCTTAGTGATCTCGAATACGGTGTGTTGAGCCTGAGCAACCGCCATACCGTAACCTGGTAGGATCATGACCTCTTTAGCGTTAAGAAGCATGTCTGCCGCTTCATCCGATTCAACCGAGCGAATGTCTTCAGCATTACCCGCAGGGCCTGCTGGACCACCGCTTGAAGCTTTCTGACCAATACCACCAAAGATTACGTTTAGGAACTTGCGGTTCATCGCCTTACACATGATGTAAGAGAGGATAGCACCACTTGAACCGACTAGAGCACCGACGACGATGAGTAGATCGTTACCTAGCATGAAGCCCATCGCTGCAGCAGCCCAACCTGAGTAGCTGTTCAGCATTGAGACTACAACAGGCATATCAGCACCACCGATCGCTGCCACCATGTGCACACCAAATACCAGTGCGATGATGGTCATAACCGTCAATTCAAAGACACCGCCAGTTGCCGCTGTATCCATGTACTGAATCATGAAGTATAAAGCGATCACACCGAGTGCAATGTTGAATAGGTGACGACCTGGTAGTTGAAGAGGGCGTCCGCCAATCTTCCCGCTTAGTTTCAAGTAAGCCATGACGGAACCAGAGAAGGTCATCGCACCGATCAGAATGCCAAGGTAGGTTTCAACGGCGTGAATCGACTGAGCAACACCGGTGAGTGGTGCATGCTCTAGAGCATTCGCCCAACCCACAAATACGGCTGCTAGGCCCACAAGGCTGTGAAGAATCGCCACTAGCTCAGGCATAGAGGTCATTTCTACACGTTGCGCCAGAATGTAGCCAATGATACCACCGACAACAATACCACCGACCAGAAGTCCGTAGTTGTTAGAGACTAGGCCAACGATGGTAACACCGACAGCAATCGCCATACCCAGCATGCCATAGAAGTTACCGCGACGTGCAGACTCCTGATGCGCAAGACCGCCTAGTGCCATGATAAACAGGGCGCTGGCTGCAATGTAGGAAGCTGTAATAATTCCTGAAGTCATCGATTATCTCCTTACTTCCTAAACATGCGAAGCATGCGTTGTGTTACGGCGAAACCGCCCACAATGTTGATGCTGGTAATGAACACAGCCAATCCGGCAAGCGCCATCACCACTGGATTGTCACTTGAGATCTGAATTAAAGCGCCAATCACAATAATGGAACTGATTGCGTTGGTGACAGACATCAATGGTGTGTGCAGTGAGTGCGATACGCCCCAGATAACCATGTATCCGATAAAACATGACAATACGAATACGGTTAGGTGGCCAATGAACTCAGGTGGAGCAACAGAACCCAATCCAAATAGAGCGCCACCGGCGATCAGTAGAGGGATCAGGAACGCAAGTGGGTGAGCCGGTTTTTCAACCTCTGGCTCAAGCTCTTGCTTCGCTTTAAGGCCGACGTCCTCTTTAGGTGCAAGCGAGATACGAGGCGCTGGTGGTGGCCAAGTGATGTTGCCCTCTTTGACAACCGTCGCACCACGAATCACCTCGTCTTCCATGTTGATGTCGATTTCGCCGTTTTTCTCTGGGCAAAGTTCAGTCAACAGGTTCAACATGTTAGTTGCATAGAGCTGAGAGGATTGCGCTGCAAGACGGCTCGGTAGGTTGGTGTAGCCGATGATAGTGACATCGTGCTTCTTAACCACTTCGTTAGCGACGGTAAGTTTACAGTTACCACCCGCTTCCGCTGCAAGGTCAACAATGACAGAGCCAGGCTTCATGTTAGCGACCATACGCTCAGTGATCAGCTCAGGTGCCTCTTTGCCAGGGATCAGTGCGGTAGTGATAATGATATCCACTTCTGCAGCCTGAGCCGCGAATAGATCCATCTCTGCTTTGATGAACTCAGGGCTCATGGTCTTAGCGTAACCGCCAGAACCGCTGCCATCTTCGTCATCTTCGAAATCGAGCATCAGGAATTCAGCATCCATCGACTCAACTTGCTCTTTAACCTCAGGGCGAGTATCAAATGCACGAACAATGGCACCCATGCCTTTCGCAGCACCGATAGCGGCAAGACCGGCAACACCGGCACCGATAACCAGTACTTTAGCTGGGTTGATTCGACCTGCTGCGGTGATCTGACCAGTGAAGAAGCGACCGAAATGCTGCGCTGCTTCAACAACAGCACGGTAACCCGCGATGTTAGCCATTGAAGATAGGGCGTCCATCTTCTGTGCACGTGAAATACGTGGTACAGAGTCCATAGCCAGTGCATTGATACCATGATCAGCCATCTCTTTGAGCATCTCAGGGTTCATCGCTGGGTATAGGAAGCTGATGATGGTTTGATCCTTCTTCATCAACTCTACGCCATTGAAACCAAGTTCAGGGTGGGCTTTAGGTGGGCGAACCTTCAGGATAATGTCTGAATTACCCCATAGCTCTTTAGGATCTTTAATGATCTCTACACCAGCTTTCTCATACTCTTCGTCCGCATAGCTAGCATCTGCGCCAGCGCCGCTTTCCATCGAGATGTCGAAACCCAGCTTTTGCATTTTAACTGCAACGTCTGGAGTGAGGGCGACGCGTTTTTCGCCTTCTTCGTTCTCGCGGGGTACACCGATTCTCATCGATTTCACCTCTCTTATAGTATCCACCCGAGGATGGCTGTTGATAACCCTGGCTCAGCATAGAAGCTAAGCCTATATAATATGGCCATTCCATAACTAAATAGAATTAACCTAAAACTAATCTTTATAATCTACTACGAAAGTTATTAATAACCAAACTGAATTAACTTATACGGATTATTAAAATTTTTCAGGATGCTTAAGATTTAGCTTAATTCTCTTCTTATTGGGATGTAATTTAATCAACAAGAGGTAATAAAAAAGGAGCCGAAGCTCCTTTTTAAAAAGACGCACTGTTCGAAAACAGGGCTTACATGATGCGCATTCCTGGCTGAGCGCCGGCATGGGGTTCTAATATCCAAAGATCCTTACCGCCAGGTCCAGCCGCTAGTACCATCCCCTCAGACATTCCAAACTTCATCTTACGCGGTGCAAGGTTAGCGACCATAACGGTCAGTTTGCCTTCCAAGTCTTCTGGAGCATAGGCCGATTTGATACCTGCAAAGACATTGCGTGTCTCATCGCCTAGATCAAGCGTCAATCGAAGGAGTTTGTCAGCACCTTCAACATGCTCAGCTTTAGCGATGCGAGCGACACGAAGATCGACTTTGGCAAAGTCTGGAAACTCGATGGTCTCAGCAATGGGCTCTTTACTAGGCTCAGCCTTTTTAACAGGCGCAGCGGCTTGTAGATTCTGTTTTGAATCTTCGATGACCGCCTCGATCTTTTCAGGCTCTACACGCTGCATAAGCGGCTTGAACTTGTTGATCTTTTGGTCCAGTAGAGGTGTTTGAATCTCATCCCAAGCAAAGCTTTCAATATTAAGGAAGCCTTTAGCTTGTTCAGATACCTCTGGAAGAACTGGAGTTAAGTAACTAATGATCACTCGGAATAGGTTAATGCCCATGGTACAGCAGGCTTGAACCTCAGCCTCTTTACCTTCCTGCTTAGCCAATACCCAAGGCTCAGCTGCATCAATATACTGGTTGGCTTTATCGGCTAATGCCATGATTTCGCGCATCGCTTTGGCGTACTCGCGCTTTTCATAAGCATTTGCAATCGAATCACCAGCGGCAACTGCTTCGTTATAGAGCTCTGGTTGAGCCAGTGTGCTATCCAGTTGGCCATCAAACTTCTTAGTGATAAATCCTGCACAACGGCTCGCAATGTTGATGACTTTGTTAACTAGATCGGCGTTAACACGAAGACGGAAGTCCTCTAAGCTTAAGTCGATGTCATCAATACCTGAGCCCAGTTTCGCTGCAAAGTAGTAGCGTAGATACTCTGGACGTAGGTGTTTCAGGTAGGTCTCGGCCATAATAAAGGTGCCACGAGACTTAGACATCTTCTGTCCATCGACTGTTAGGAAACCGTGACAGAAAACCCCTGTTGGTGTTCTAAATCCTGCACCATGCAGTTCAGCAGGCCAGAATAGGGTGTGGAAGTAGGCGATGTCTTTACCGATGAAGTGATAGAGTTCAGCGCTGCTATCTTCTGACCAGTACTCATTGAAATCGACGCCATTTTTATCCGCCCAATTTTTAAAGCTAGCCATGTAGCCGATGGGAGCGTCCAACCAAACGTAGAAGTATTTGCCAGGGGCGTCAGGAATCTCAAATCCCCAGTAGGGCGCATCACGTGAGATATCCCACTGTTGAAGACCGGATTCGAACCACTCATTCAGCTTGTGTTTCATCTGATCCTGAACGTGTGTGTCTACCCAGCCTTTAAGGAAGGATTCGAAATCTTCAAGCTTAAAGAAGTAGTGCTCAGACTCTTTCTCGATCGGTTTTGCACCTGATACAGCAGAGTAGGCATTTTTCAGTTCAGTCGGGGCATAGGTTGCACCACACTTTTCACACGAGTCGCCGTACTGATCTTCCGCACCACATTTTGGACAGTCACCTTTGATGAAACGATCCGGAAGGAACATCTCCTTTTCAGGATCGTACGCTTGAGTGATGGTGCGACGAGCAATGTGACCTTTATCTCGTAAACGCGTGTAGATCAGTTCAGCAAACTGCTTGTTCTCTTCCGAGTGCGTCGAGTAGTAGTTGTCGAAGTTGACCAAAAAACCTGAGAAGTCACGCTGGTGCTCTTCACTGACTTTGTCGATCAATGCTTGAGGTGAGATACCCATCTGATCCGCTTTCAGCATGATCGGTGTACCGTGAGCATCATCTGCACAGACGTATGTACATTGATGGCCGCGCTGCTTTTGGAAGCGAACCCAAATATCGGTTTGGATGTATTCAACTAGGTGGCCCAGGTGAATAGGTCCATTAGCGTAAGGCAGGGCACTGGTAACAAGAATCTTGCGATTAGAATCAGTCATCTAGGTTAATCACTATCTACTACGAAAAAATTGAGCGTCGATTTTACGCGTTTACTTCGATTGATTAAAGGTCTCAGGTTTGGTCACTACTCAATGCACTGTTACACTGCGCCCCAATTACTCTTTTTAGACGTTTAAAGGCACCCATTGCATGTCATCTTTACCGGTTATTGATCCTGCCCTCTACGAACAGCAACTTGCTGAAAAAGCAGAAACAATGCAGCAGTTATTCTCAGAGTTTGATCTTCCCGAGCTCGAGCTGTTTCGCTCCCCACCAGAGAACTACCGTATGCGAGCAGAGTTTCGAGTTTGGCATGATGGTGATGAGATCGACTACGTGATGTTTGAACCGGGAGATAAGCGCAAACCGGTCAAGGTGACAGAATGCAAAATGGTCGATACGCGCATTGAATCGATGATGTTCGATTTTCTCGAGCGTTTAAAAGGTGACGTTGAGCTGCGTAAACGTCTATTTCAAATAGATTTCCTAGCGACCTTAAAAGGGGAGCTGTTGGTCAGCATGCTCTACCACCGCGCGATCGGAGAAGAGTGGATTGAGGCGGCAAAACCCCTTCGTGAAGAGTTTGGCATTGATATTGTAGGCCGTTCACGTAAAAACAAGATTGTGTTGGATCGTGATTTTGTTATTGAAACGATTCAGATCAATGGTCAGCCCTTCACCTACAAACAGACCGAAAACAGTTTCACCCAACCCAACGCTAAGGTGTGTGAACAGATGATCGAGTGGGCGTTGGATGCAACTCAAGATGCTAGGGGCGACCTGGTGGAGTTCTACTGTGGTAACGGTAACTTCAGTCTGCCGCTAGCGCAGAACTTCGATCGAGTTGTCGGTACTGAGATCTCTAAAGAGTCGGTACGCAGTGCGCAGTACAACATTGAGGTAAATGGTGTTGAGAACGTCTCTATTTTGCGCCTCTCTTCAGAAGAGTTTACTGAGGTACTTCAAGGCACTCGTACTTCTCGTAGAACCGAAGGGTTGGATCTGACCAGCTTTGATTTTCAAACCGTACTGGTTGATCCGCCTCGTGCAGGTTTAGATGCAGAGACCGTTAAGCAAGTGCAGACCTACCCGGCGATTGTCTATATCTCCTGTAACCCTGAAACCTTAAAAGAGAATTTAGAGATACTGTCTCAGACTCACGACGTGCAGCGTTTTGCTCTGTTTGATCAGTTCCCATACACCCATCATGTCGAATGTGGCGTATACCTTACTAAGAAGGTCTAGTTAATCGATCCTCTTTTTGAAATAATCCTACTAAATTACTTGGTTATTATGTTTGGGTGGTACCGTGTCTCAGAAACTTGAAAATCTTGCGGGTGTTAAAAAAATTGTCGCGATCTCCTCTGGTAAAGGCGGAGTGGGTAAGTCGACGGTCACAGCTAACCTGGCAGCTGCTCTATCTGTACAGGGTCTTCGTGTCGGCGTGTTGGATGCTGATATTTACGGTCCCAGCCAAGCAATGATGTTTGGTGTACCTGCAGGTACTCGCCCGAAAACAGCTGAAGAGAAGTACTTTATTCCCGTCGTCGCGCACGACATTCAGACTATGTCGATCAGTTATTTGATCGATGAAGATACACCTATGGTGTGGCGTGGTCCCATGGTAAGTAGTGCGCTTCAGCAGCTGTTGATGCAGACACAATGGGATGATTTGGATCTTCTGCTGATCGATATGCCGCCTGGTACAGGTGACATTCAATTGACGCTGTCGCAAAAGGTACCGGTCGATGGTGCCATCGTCGTAACCACGCCTCAGGATATTGCGCTGCTTGATGCCAAGAAGGGCATTGAGATGTTCCGTAAGGTCGATATTCCAGTGCTAGGCATCATTGAAAACATGAGCGTGCACGTCTGTTCAAACTGCGGTCATGTTGACCCCATTTTTGGGGAAGGTGGCGGTGATAAGATGGCAGAGCAGTATCAAACCAAGCTCTTGGGTCAGTTACCTTTGGCAATGCCAATTCGCGTGCAGGCCGACTCGGGCACACCCATCGTCATTGCCGAACCTGAATCTGAGTATGCCAGCCTCTATCAAAGGGTTGCGGCTTCCGTCAGTGAAGTGCTTGCCAATCACACACAGGCTGAGGCGCCTTTCATCAACATCATGGATGATTGATGTGTAAAGAAAAGGCTCTATTTCTGGAGCCTTTTTTGCTATTATTTCGCGGTTTTCTTTTTAGGTGATAAGTAATGGGTATCAAAGCCGATAAGTGGATCCGTCGCATGGCGGAACAGCAACAGATGATTGATCCGTTTGAGCCGGGTCAGGTTCGTGAAGTGAATGGTGAAAAGATCGTCTCATACGGTACGTCTAGCTACGGCTATGATGTTCGTTGTGCTGACGAGTTTAAAATCTTCACCAACATCAACTCATCGGTTGTCGACCCTAAAGACTTCAACAGCGAGAGCTTTGTTAATGTGAAGTCGGATGTCTGTATCATCCCGCCAAACTCCTTTGCACTGGCTCGCACTGTTGAATACTTCAAGATCCCCCGTGATGTGCTAACAATCTGCTTGGGTAAAAGTACCTACGCACGTTGTGGCATCATTGTGAACGTCACACCGCTCGAACCAGAGTGGGAAGGTCACGTGACACTTGAGTTCTCTAATACCACGCCGCTGCCTGCTAAGATCTATGCTAACGAGGGTGTAGCTCAGATGCTCTTTATTGGCGGTGATGAAGTGTGTGAAGTCTCCTACGGTGATCGTGGTGGTAAATACCAGGGTCAAACGGGTGTGACCTTACCACGCACTTAATATGCAAGAACAAGTCGATAGTATTAAAGCCTTTTGGGATGATCTTGCGATTACCCTAGATGCCCTTCAACACGCCACGCTCGAGCAGCTCGCTGAGCAAGGTGAGCGTGTGCTTATGGATTACAGACCGACACTGAAAGAGATCGACTCTAACCTGACGTTCCATTTTGAGCGTAATCAAGAGGATGGTCCTGTTCAGTTGGTCTTTGGTTGTGATGGCTACCCAGAGTCGATTCACAGTGTGTTAACACTGGTCGGTGCTGCGCCTAAACTGAATGGCTTCCAAGTACGCGCCTTCAATGAGCGTCATGATCCTGTGCCACGCACCGTCGATCTGGGCGGAGAGCTCTGTGAGATCAACGACTACTGGTATTCACTGCGCACCATCAATGGCAAGTTAGAGCTCGCAATCTACATGGAAGATGCACCGACCGTGCTCGATATGGATCCGCGAGTTGAGGCAGTCATGATTCTACTGGATGCGCTGATTGGTGAGTACGAGATTATGGTGCGAATTTGGGCCTTGGATTGGTATGAACTTCCAGCCTGTCCACGTGATTTTGGGCTATCGCCGCTATCCCAGCTCAGATCTGAATTTGATCAGATTAAATCTGACATTAAACCCATTGGTATCAATCTGCACTAATATGAGTGACAAGTTGACCGAACTGCTTGATGACCTTCGCGAAGCCTATCTCAAAGAGATGGAGGCTAACGGCCACAGCTACCCCTTTAAAACGGCTCACCAGCTTGCTCATAGGCGTTTAGCCTTGCCAGCTGACGAGTTAGTAGAGCTCATTCTATCAGCGCCACGCCTGTTGGCTTCACGTGCCGGTGATCTGATCGAGAGTGAAGAGGAGGGTGCAAACCCGACCATCGGAGCGATCATCAGTGCCAATCTTGTGGCGGCGGGTATGGATGGTCTAATGATGGTTGCGACCAAGCGCGACTGGTTAGAGCGTGATGAGCATGGCGATCTGTTGGTTGATGCGCATGAACTGGACCTCTGCAAACCCGTTTTAGGTGTCGATTACACGAAAACCCCTAAAGAGTTCGTTCCGCAAAGTGGACGGAGTCAGCTCTATGATCTGTTCGCTGCGGCTGAAACAGCCTTCGAAAGTGCGCTGAGCAGTGAGACGATGGATGCCTATCAGCTCAGTCTTAAAATTGCGTCGGACTATGCTGTTTTTGCTCCAGATGATTTGGCACCGCTGTTGGCCGAAAACCCTTTAATGTTGGGGTTACGAAACGATGGATTGGTGGATCCCGAGATGTTCAATCAAGATCCACCCGCTGGCATGATTCTTAGTGCACATCTGACTGAGATGATGGTAGCTCAAATGGTGGATCATGCCATTGAAAAGGGCGCCATCGGAATGGATTCAGAAGGTCAGCCTCTATTTGTCGATGATGAAGAGCCACCGACACTGCATTAATAAGGTTGGGTTAGATTGGCAGTTTTCGGCTGAGCAGCGCCGCTGCTAAAACCATAATCGCAGATCCAGCAAGGCAAGCCACTAGCCCCGCAACGCCTAATCCAGTCCACTGAAACAGTGCACCCGATAGCAGGGTGCCGATCAAGCGCCCCATGGCATTAGCCATGTAATAGAACCCCACATCTAACGAGACACCGTCTGCTTTGGCATAGCTAACAATTAAATAGCTGTGAACGGCTGAGTTGAGGGCAAAGATCAGCGCAAACAGCGCTAAACCCACCATTATGACCCAGGTGGGCTCGACCTCTGCGAAGAGTAGAGCAGCAATCGCGGTTGGAACTAGGGTTAACAGGGCTGCTAGTGTGACGGCTCGGTCACGACTGGGTGGGTGCTCTCTGTTATTCAGCAGTTTTGGCGAGGATGCTTGAATAATACCGTAGCCAATAATCCACATTGCCATAAACGCCCCAGTTGCCTCTTCACCCCAGTTAAGGGTATCGGCAAGAAAGACGGGCAGTGCAATCACAAACCAGATATCTCGTGCACCGAATAGAAAGAACCGGGCAGCAGAAAGTCTATTAACGGAGTCACTTTTAGAGAAAATCTCTCTGAATTTAGGTTTGTAGCTCGCTTTACCTAACTCCTTTTTTAGCAGCAGTAGAGAGCTGATCCAGACAATCAGTAAGACCGTGGCCATCGCGGTAACCGCCCCTTGAAACCCTAGCCAGACTAGCAGGGCACCACCCATAAAGAAACCCACACCTTTTAGCGTGTTTTTCGATCCTGTAAGCAGTGCGACCCATTTAAACAGTGAGCTTTCGGCGTTTTCAGGAACCAGTTGCTTGATGGCACTTTTCGCACTCATTTTATTCAGATCTTTAGCAATGCCGGAAAGCGCTTGGGCGGCCATCACCCAGGGAATGGTGAGATAGGCTGAAGGAACTGCTAGCATGGCTAGTGCGCCAATCTGTAAGGCGAGCCCAATGTTCATGGTCCTATTCAGGCCAATACGAGCTCCGAGCCAACCACCAACTATATTGGTGACGACCCCAAAGAGTTCGTAGAAGAGGAATAGAAAGGCGATCTGAAGAGGAGAGTAACCGAGTTGGTGGAAATAGAGCACCACCAACATACGAAGGGCGCCATCCGTGAGGGTGAACGCCCAGTAATTACCCGTAATTAGCAGGTACTGACGGACAGCACCATTCATACACTTAACCTTCTAGCCAGCTATCAAGAGACTCAATGTCTGCAGGGCTAAGTGTACCTAGAGTAGATTTCATTTCTGTGACAAGCGCGATATGATCGATACGCGCTTCAGCGTAGTCTGTTTTAGCAGCGTAGAGTGCGGTTTCAGCGTTAAGTACATCAACGATGTTACGTGTGCCGACTTCAAACCCTTGTGAAGTTGCTTCTAGAGCTTTTTCACGAGATTCCAGTGCGACTTTGCGAGCTTCAACGGTTTTAACAATCGCTTCGATGTCACGCAGTAATTTGCGGGTGTCGGCTTTAACCGTTTTAACTTCACCTTCGTAAGCGAAAAGTGCTTCGGTGTGTTTGTAGGCGTACTTGTCTTGGTTCGCAGTCGTTTCAAAACCGCTAAAGATCGGAATGCTTAGCGTTAGTGATGTGTTGTAATCACCACGTGTTTCATAAGCAGTATCACCGCTCAGTGCGTTGTAACGGAATGATAGAGTTGGCAGGTGAGCAGATGCATAGGCTTCTGCTTCATAGCCGGCTGAAATCTCTGACAATTTCTTCAGACGAAGGGCGATATTACCCGCCAACGCTTTCTCTACCCACTCTGATTCTGACCCTTCAGTAATGCCCTCGATAGGGTAACTCGCTTTAATCTTCTTAAGATCGACACTGCTAACGCCCGTCATCTTCTCCAACGAATCGAGAGCACTTTCGACACCGCTCTGTGCTGTAAACAGGGATGCGCGCGCATCATCATAAGAGGCGCGAGCTTCTAGCACATCGGTAATCGCAATTAAGCCCACTTCGAACTGTGCGTTCACCTGATCTAGACGGCGTTTTAGTGCGCGCTCCTGCGCTTCAGCGACCTCTAGACCGTTTTTGGCTTTAAGAGCACCAAGATAGGTCGAGACAAGGCGGAACATCAAGCCCTGATCAGCAGCCTCTATAGAGAGCTGAGTGATCTCTGGCAGCTGATTGGCTGCTTTATAACCGTACCAAGCGGGCATACTGAAAAGAGTCTGATCGATCGTCAGAGTCATGCCTTTAGTCGTAGAAGAGTTGCCTGAAGGGTTCGATGTAGATCGAGTAGCGGTCATACCAACCGTTGGGTAGAGATTAGACAGTGCGATGTCATACCCAGTCTCTGTTGCTAGTGCAGATGCGCGACTCTCTTGGTAAGAGGCGTCATTTTTAAGGGCGCTGTTGTAAAGATCGGTCAAAACACCAGCCTGTGTTGACGCTGAAATCAGGGTGGCAATCGAAATCGCAAGTGACTGCTTTGCAAAGCGAGCGTTCATAAAAGATCCTGTTAAATTCGTTAAATGGTCATTGAAGGCTATATTAGCAACTTCTAAATTAATAACAAAGGTCTGTACATAAAAAAACCGGATACGAGATCCGGTTTAGTGTAGTTCAGTTAGACCTGATTAGGCGAGTGCTTTCGCGATTCGCTCAATCGCATCGGCCAGTATCTCTTTGCTAGTTGCAAAGGAGAGGCGCATATTGCCCGGCGCGCCGAATGCAGAACCAGGTACCAGTGCGACACCGGCTTCCTGAAGTAGGTATTCAGCCAGTTCAATATCATCGTTGATGTCTGAACGTGCATCGATGACACCTTGGAAGCTTGGGAATGCGTAGAAAGTGCCATCGGCAGGGATGCACTCAACACCCTCGATTTTGTTCAGTTCTGAAACGACAAATTCATGGCGCTCTTTGAAAGCAACAACCATCTCAGCAACACAACCCTGATCGCCTTCCAGTGCAGCACGGGCCGCTTCCTGTGCAATCGAACAAGGGTTAGATGTCGATTGCGACTGCACCTTTTTCATTGCACCGATAAGTTTAGCGGGACCTGCGGCATAACCGATACGCCAGCCAGTCATTGAGTAGGCCTTAGAGACACCGTTTAATACGATGGTGCGATCGTAAAGCTCTGGTGCTGCATTAAGAATGTTCACAAAAGGTTGGTCATTAAAACGAATGTGCTCATACATATCATCCGTCGCAATCAGAACCTCTGGGTACTCTTTCAGTACGTCAGCTAGTGCTTTCAGCTCATCAAGCGTGTAAGCAACGCCTGTTGGGTTTGAAGGGCTGTTAATAACAACAAGACGAGTTTTGTCCGTTAGAGCCGCTTTTAACTGCTCAGCAGTCATTTTAAAACGCTGTTCCTGAGTCGTTGGAACAATGACCGGCACACCGTCAGAGACCAGAACCATATCAGGGTAAGAGACCCAGTAGGGTGCTGGGATAACCACTTCATCACCTTCATTGATCAGTGCCAGTGATAGGTTGAAAAAGCTCTGTTTACCGCCTGATGAGACTAGAATCTGGTTTGGCTCGTAAGAGAGACCGTTGTCTTTTGAGAACTTCTCAATAATCGCTTTTTTAAGCGCTGGTGTACCATCGACAGCGGTGTATTTGGTCATACCCTTGTTAATGGCTGCAATAGCAGCGGCTTTGATGTGTTCAGGAGTATCAAAGTCAGGTTCACCTGCACCTAGGCCAATAATGTTTTGACCAGCAGCACGAAGCTCAGCAGCACGGTTAGTGACAGCCAGAGTAGGTGACGGCTTAATGTTGTTGACGCGGTTAGAGAGTCGAACGTCCAATCGAAATATCCTCAAAAAACGAAATGTTCGTGTGGCTTTTATAAAGCGTTGCACATTATATAGGAGTTTGAGTTCCGTTATAATCCCCTGAAACCCTTATAACTCCGCGTTTTTTAATATTTTAGGTCTGATGAATGAAAACTCCGTTTAAAGTCTCATCCAAATTTGAACCTGCAGGGGATCAGCCAACGGCGATTGCTGGCCTAGTGGATGGTTTGGAGTCGGGTCTTGCGTCGCAGACTCTATTGGGTGTGACCGGTTCGGGTAAGACCTTTACCGTTGCCAACGTCATTGCTGAAGTTCAACGACCTACGATCATATTGGCGCACAACAAAACCCTAGCGGCCCAGCTATACGGTGAATTTAAGGAGTTTTTTCCAAATAATTCGGTAGAGTATTTTGTCTCCTACTACGACTACTACCAACCTGAGGCCTATGTTCCATCGTCGGACACCTTCATCGAGAAAGATGCGTCGGTTAACGATCACATTGAGCAGATGCGACTCTCTGCAACCAAGGCTCTGTTAGAGCGAGACGATGCCATCATCGTGGCCACCGTCTCAGCCATTTACGGTTTGGGTGACCCTAAATCCTATTTGGCGATGATGCTCCATTTAGACCGGGGCGATCGAATTGATCAGCGCGGGTTACTGCGTCGACTGGCGGAGCTCCAATACACACGAAACGATATTGATTTGCACCGTGGTACCTATCGCGTCCGAGGGGATGTGATCGATATCTACCCAGCAGAATCGGATCGTGATGCGCTTCGCATTGAACTGTTTGACGATGAGATTGAGGAGCTCGCCTGGTTTGATCCGTTAACCGGTGAAGTATTGCGTCGCGTGCCGCGTGCAACGGTCTACCCTAAAACCCACTATGTTACTCCGCGCGAGACACTGCTTGAGGCGGTCGAGCATATCAAAGAGGAGTTGCGAGAGAGGCTCAAGCAGCTTCGCGACAACAACAAGTTGGTGGAGGCGCAGCGGTTAGAGCAACGCACGCTCTATGATATTGAGATGATCCTCGAGCTAGGTTACTGCTCAGGTATTGAAAACTACTCGCGTTACCTGTCAGGCAAGCCTGCCGGTGCACCGCCACCGACACTGTTCGAGTACCTTCCAGATAATGCGTTGTTGGTGATCGATGAGTCTCATGTCACCGTTCCGCAGTTGGGTGCTATGTATCGTGGTGACCGTTCACGAAAAGAGACGCTGGTTGAGTACGGTTTCCGCTTACCCTCAGCGCTAGATAACCGACCGCTTAAGTTTGAAGAGTGGGAGCATCTAGCGCCCCAAATGATTTTTGTCTCTGCCACGCCCAGCAAATATGAAGCGGCTAATGCTCAAGCGATTGTTGAGCAGGTGGTTAGACCGACGGGCTTAGTCGATCCAGTGGTTGAAGTGAGGCCGGCTCAAACGCAGGTCGATGACTTGCTTGGGGAGGTACGGAAAACCGTCGCTAAAGGTGAGCGAGTTATTGTAACTGTGCTGACTAAGCGGATGGCCGAGGATTTAACAGAGTATCTAGCGGAACATGATGTCAAAGTGCGCTATTTACACTCTGATATCGATACCGTGGAGCGTGTTGAGATCATACGAGATCTTCGAATAGGGGAGTTTGATGTACTTGTTGGTATCAACCTGCTGCGTGAGGGTATCGACATGCCGGAGGTCTCTCTAGTGACGATTCTTGATGCCGATAAAGAGGGCTTCTTACGATCGGATACCTCTATGATTCAGACCATTGGGCGGGCCGCGCGTAATGTAAATGGTCGTGCGATTCTCTATGCCGACCGAATTACCGGATCTATGCAGCGCGCGATGGATGAAACCGCACGCCGTCGTGAAAAGCAGATCGCATTCAACGAAGAGCACGGCATTACGCCAAAAGGTATTCAGAAGTCCGTTGCTGACATCATGGAAGGGGCAACCATTCCTGGTAAGAAGGTGGGTAAACAGTCAGCTCGTAAAGCGGCTGAACCAACGCCAGAGTACCAACTCTCTGCCAAAGCGATGTCGCCTAAAGAGCTCTCTAAAGCGTTGTCGACATTGGAAGATAAAATGTATGAAGCCGCTAAGAACTTGGAGTTTGAGAAGGCGGCTCAGTTGCGCGATCAGCTAGAGCAGTTGAAGCACTCGGCAATCGATACCGGACAAGACTAGCCTCTAAAATATTGGATCGGTCTGTTGGAGCGGTCTTGCAAAGGCCGCGATGGGTTAATCATCTCATCTTCGACAAGACTCCAACAACCAATAAAAAACCCCGCAAAAGCGAGGTTTTTATAACACAGAGACCGACTATCGCTTAGCGATACCCTCTTTACCAGGGAAGTCAGGTGCACACTCTCGTGCGTTCGGCATCTTCAGCCAAAGTCGTAGGAGATGACGCTTCTTATCTTCCTCTTCGTAATCTTCAAAGCCAGTACGAGAGTGGAAAATTGTATAGTTATTAGCAAACTGAATATCACCCGGTTCCATCATCATATCCAAGCGGATATCGGGGTCATTCAAGATCGAATCAACCAGATCAAAGGCTTCTACCTCTACTGGTGACAGTGGCAGTCCAGCTTTCTCTTGTGCAATTTCAATGTACTGGCGCAGATGCATCGCACTCAGTTTGCCTTTGTAGTAACTGAAAATTGGTACCGGGCCGGCATCACCATTATTGATGTGCTCCATTAGGAAATGGCGGTGCAACAGGCCAAGGTACTCGGTATGGTTTTCTTGAATCTCATTGAAAAGAGTAATGGCGCTAGACAAGCTGCTCATGCCGCCGGATTTGGCTTTGCGAAGACTTAATAGTCCGACAACGTCAGAGAGGTCTGCGTGGTAGGGTAGATACTCATTGGTTTCATAAACACGGACCGATTTAGGATCTTTTGCACCGATATCTTTCACGTGGCCGATCATATCGCCTTTGATGTTCTGTGATACAGGGATACCCATATGAAGGCCAAGGCCGTAGTAGATAATTGCGGTCTCTTCGTCAGTGTAACGCTCAATAGGTAGGCCGCGGATAAGTATGAAGCCTTTGCCATCCTCAAGCTCGGTATTGAAGTAGTTGATCTCTTCCGCAAGCTCGGTGATCGGGAAATCTTCTTTAGTGAAGTTAGGTGTAGTTAGGCCTTTCGCTTTGACTGCGGCAAGTCCTTTTTCAAGAATGGCGATTGACTCATCGGACCAGTGGTAGATCCAAGATCCATCATCTTTTATATCTTTGCCTTTCCAAGCTGATGGGCCTTCGAATTTCTCTTTAAGAATGACTGACACTCTAAATTCCTCTGTACGAAATAGTATTAATTATTGTGATAAAGCTAAGGCCAATAGATTAGGCCAAGTATTAGAAATAACTGCTGTTACAATTATGATTGTTTAAGTCTATAACAATATTCAACTTTTGTATGGGGTATAAGTTGGAGCGGTCTTGAAAAGGCCGCGATAGGGTATCGTCTCATCTTCGATAAGACTCCAACAGAAGAGCACAAAAAAGCCCCGCTGATGCGAGGCTTAATGTCTGGTACGACCGGGCAGATTCGAACTGCCGACCCCTACCATGTCAAGGTAGTGCTCTAACCAACTGAGCTACGGTCGTATTTGGCTGCGTATTTTATGGTGTGAAATTTATTCTGCAAGTAGTAAAGTGATGGATGCAGATTATTTTTTTATAACTTTCCCTTTTTTACATGATTCAACTATTCTGAATCTATAAACACTGATACTAGAGGTCTGTTTTGGATAATGTGAATGATTCTCGGCGACCTGCCGAGTTGTCTGATGGTTTAATTGTTGTAGCTTTGGGGGCATCTGCTGGTGGCCTTGAGGCGATTACAGCCCTTCTAAGAAGCTCCCAACCCAATAACATTTAGCCTTTGTTATTGCCCAGCATATGGCGCCTCAGCATCGCAGTCTGTTGGTTGAGTTGCTCTCTAAAAACTGTGATTACGAAGTGGTTGGCGCTGAAGATGGGGTCGAGATTAAACCCAGCACTGTCTACGTTAATACTCCCAATACCGATATCTCAGTGGTTGATGGTCGATTACATATCTCGTTACCTTCTGATGATGTGGGTGCTAAGCCCTCTATCGATAAGCTATTTAAATCGCTAGCTATCAACTACGGAAGCCGATCCATTGCCGTGGTTCTCTCGGGTACCGGCTCTGATGGTACGCAGGGATTCCGTGAAGTGCGTGATGCAGGTGGTATTACGATTGCTCAACAACCGGATACGGCTAAGTACAATGGCATGCCAAATTCAGCGATCCGTGCGCGTTTGGCTGATCTAATCCTTTCCCCAGAAGAGATTGCTAATTACCTATCCGACAGTCACCACCGTCCTGAGGTGTTGAAGTCTGTTGGTAAAGATGAAGAGACGGTTGTCTCAGTCGACACTCTTATTGAGCGTATTTTGACAGAGACTGGCCTGGATTTCCGTCAATACAAACGCGCAACGCTTGAGCGCCAACTTCAGCGCCGTATGTCAGCGTTAAGGCTCAACTCTATCGATGATTATTTTGCGCATGTAGACAAAGACCCTGATGAGTTGGAGGTAGTTCAGCGTAGCTTTCTGATCTCTGTCACCAGCTTCTTTCGTGATGAAGAGGCGTTTGAAGCACTTGGTAAAGTTCTTGATAACATCATTAAACAAGCAGAACAGAGTGGTTCCATTCGTATTTGGGTTCCTGCTTGTGCTACCGGTGAAGAGGTCTACACCATCGCCATTATGTTGGCGGAGCGTCTAGGGGCAACTCTAAGAGGATTTAACGTTAAAATCTTTGCTACTGATATCAACGAGCTCAATCTAGATGTCGCTAGGCAGGGTGTCTATGTCGATGCTGCGGTAGAAAACCTTACACCTGAAGTGTTAAGTACCTATTTTGATCTAGAGGCTAATAAGTATCGGATTAAAAAGTGGGTTAGAGACATGTGTATGTTTGCTAGGCATGATCTAGTAAAAGACCCCTCTTTCCTCAGAATGAATCTTGTAAGTTGCCGTAACTTAATGATTTATTTGAATAACCCTCTGCAGGATCAGTTGGTCAATAATTTCCACTACGCTCTTAACCCTGGTGGCTACCTATTCTTAGGAAAGTCTGAATCCATAGGTTCAACGGGTGACAAACTGTTCGATTTTGTAGATAAATCGAACAAGCTCTACAAGCGTAAACCAGGTGCCGTCTCTTATGGTCGCTTCTCTGGTGCATTGGTGAAAGGTATTAACAATACGGTTCAGTCATTAAAAAACACCAATAATCCAACGCCAGCTCACCGGATAGAGGAGAAGGTCTTTTCAGCACTGATCGACAGTTTTGCCCCTCCTAGTATCCAGTTGAGTGATCAGTTCCAACCAATTAAGTACTTTGGGGATATCTCTCCCTACCTAAAAATCAATCCAGGTAAAGCTAACTTTGACATAGTCAGTCTGTCACATCCTCAGATACAGACCGAGGTTCGCGCTTTGATCAATAGGGTCTCCCGTGGCGAGCAGGACAAAATTGATCACATCGTGCGATTTAAGTTTCCTGATGATGTTACCTCTACCGTTAATATTTCGGTTCAACGCGTGGTTGATAACATCAGTGAAACTCAGGCCTACCTCATGAGTTTCAACCGTATTGTAGAGACTCCTGCCGTCAGCACCGATAATCCACCTAAGGCTTCTGCGGATGCGGGAGTGGTTGAAGAGTTAGAAGAGGAGTTACAACGTACTCGCGATCACCTTCAGGCTGTTGTTGAAGAGCTTGAGACATCAAATGAAGAGCTTCAGGCTCTAAATGAAGAGCTGCAAGCGTCGACCGAGGAGCTGCAGGCTTCTAATGAAGAGTTGGAAACGACTAACGAGGAGTTGCAAGCCACCAACGAAGAGTTAACTACCGTTAACGACGAGTTACAGGCTAAATCGATTCTGTTGACTGACAGTAATGAAACCCTAGTGAATATTCAGCGTTCATTGGATATGGGTTTGATCGTGGTGGATACTGATCATCGCGTCGCTCGATTCACACCGCAAGCCGTTCGACTCTTCGGTATTTTGCCGGACGATGTAGGCCATAAGTTGACTAAGCTGCCTCGTCACATTGATGTTCCAGATTTTGAAAAGCTTCTGGATAATGTCATCCAGACAGGCTCTCCTGTGCGCCGGGAGTTGGAAAGTAAGGGTGAAAAATACCTTATGAACATCAGCCCATATCGCCGTGATCAAGGAATTATTTCGGGTGCTGTACTGACCTTTACCGAAACCACCAAATTGAGTGAATCGATTGATCATGCCTCTCTCGTAGATGCCATGTTAAATGAGGTCGGTAAAGTTATTTCAGAAGGCGTTATGATCCTAGCACCAGGCTTTGCAAAGATCCTGCATGTATCTCAGCGCTTAGAGCAGATCACAATGCGTAACTCTGATGTTCTCTTAAGAGATTCTGAAACCTTCCTAGATATCGTTGATCATGGTGATAGGGAGCGTGTCGCTAATCACTACAAGGACAGTGAGACGCAAGGCTGGGACATGACCTACAAGATCAAACGTCGAGATGGCTCAATCGTCAAAGTTCATGACGTTGCTAAACGTGAAGAGGTTGATGCCCATGAGCACGATATCATCACTTCAATCATTAGGGTTATTGACTAGTGCTTGACTAATTAACCCTATGATTCTAAAAATGAAAGCCTCGGCAGTGCCGGGGCTTTTTTATAACTAAAAAAAACAGGGTTTTACCATGAAAAAAACACTTCTACTCGCTGCAGCTTTAGTTTCAACTTCAGCGTTCGCTGACACTCAACGTCTCGCAATTCATGTTGATGAAAACGATCCTAAAGTAATGAACTTAGCACTAAACAATGCGCAAAATGTTAAAGCTTACTATTCAGCGAAAGGTGATGATGTGATTGTTGAACTGGTTGCCTATGGCCCTGGTTTAAACATGTATCTTGAAAATTCGCCGGTAAAAGAGCGTCTGGAAACTCTAGGTATGGATGAGAGTTTCAAGTTTTCGGCGTGTAATAACACTTATACAAAAATGAGCAAGAAAGCTGGCAAGGATTTGGTGTTGCTGAGTGAAGCCAAAAAAGTACCCTCTGGCGTCGTGCGTTTGATGGAGCTTCAGAAAGAGGGTTATGCTTACTTACGCCCTTAACGCTAAGGGGCTTCGGCCCCTCTATTGAGATTTCACATGCAGCTTCTGATTGCTGATGACAGCCCAACGTTTAGGGCGCAGCTTGAATTTGTAGCCAGACAAATTGGCCATAACCCTAGTGTTTTTGAAACCGGTGACCAGTTGTGGGAGCACATTCAATCACATGGGCTCACTCCCTCTCTACTACTACTCGATTGGGAGATGCCAGGTCTGTCAGGCCCAGACCTCTGTGAAAAGATACGCTTAGCTTATCCCCATCTAGCAAATCACATCATTCTTGTAACCAGTCGAGACGAGACAACCAGTCTTGTTGATGGTCTCTCTTCAGGGGCCGATGATTACGTAACCAAACCGATTAATCGTGATGAGCTAGCGGCTCGCTTGTCCGTTGGGCAGCGAAATATTCTGCTTAGACAGCAGTTGCTAACCATTAATGAGCAACGCATTGCCGCTGAAAAGCTTTCCTCTGTAGCACAGCTAGCCAGCGGGGCGGCACATGAGATCAATAACCCCTTAGCGTTTGTGCGATCTAATTTGGATTATGTTTCGAGTCAAACATCACTACTATCAACACTGAATGAGCTGCTTAACTCCTCTGAGACCAGCTTGCCTCAGTTAAGAGATTGGTTTAACAGGCACCACTTCTCTGAATTGATTGATGAACTCGAAGAGGTTTCCCGTGAGTCACTGCAGGGGGTAACCAGAATACAATCGATAGTCGAGGGGTTACTCAGATTCAACTCCGAACAGGGTTTGCAGCGACAGTCTGTTGATCTGAATAGTTTGCTGACTCAGCTTCTACCTAAAGGAGCTACATTGTCGCTTCCTGAAGCCTTGTTTGTTGTGGCCGATCCAAAACAGTTAGAGAAGATGTTTGCCGCTGTAATAGAGAATGCTGTGTTGGCGTCTCAAGAGGTGAGCACGATCAGGATACAAGGTCGCTTAGTGGGTGGTGAGATAGAGATATCGGTTAAAGACAGCGGTGTTGGCATGAGTGATGAGCAGAGAGCGAGAGCCTTTGATCCCTTCTATACCACGCGATCTATTGGATCTGGATTAGGGTTGGGGTTGAGTTTGGCGCAGGGTATTGCACGACAACACAATGCTGAATTAACGCTAGACAGTCAGTTGGGCATAGGTACTACCGTGATCTATCGTTGTCATGCTGCCTAAAGAGATCTATCGCGGCCATGATGAGTTTGGCACTGTCATTGTTTTGGATGATGGAAACTGTCGCTATTTGAGCTTTGGTGAAACCGATGAGCAGAGCTGTATCCTTAAACAGTCTCCAGAAGTGCCTCAATATGCCTTTATAAGGGCGATGATCTATCCTCTTCTATATCTTTCTCCTAACCGTGCTCTCTCGCTAGGTTTGGGAGCTGGCTCTCTGAATGGGGCGCTTCACTCCATTTTGCCAAATGTGAAACAGGAGATTGTTGAGATCAGTCCTGAGGTGGTTGAGGTTGCTCACAGCTACTTCTATCTGCCTCGGTCTAAACGAATCAACATTGAGGTGTCTGATGCCTATGAATATCTGCAAAGACCAGTAAAACGTAAGTTTGATCTGATCACTGCGGATTTATACACCTCTGAGGGATTAAATGAGATTCAAGTTGAAGCGGTGTTTATCGATGCGGCAGTGGCACGATTAAGTCAAAAGGGTTGGTTGGTGCTTAACTGTTGGAGTGATCATCGTGAAGTGGAGATTTTAGACAGGCTGCGTGAACGATTCGATACTCTTTTTAGTTGTACTACGGGCGATGGTAACTGGGTTCTTTTTGCGACGAACGGGCCCGTTGATGTTAGCAGCTCTCAGATGAAGAGTCGGATTAAAGAGCTGAGTTCACGTGCTGGCTTTGCTGTAAACACCATCGCTAAACGAGTCAGACAAATCGTCTAAATGCTTGTTTTTTCTATCCTGATTGAGACAATGGGAGATCTTAATCAGGGAGAGTGAATGGATCAGTCATACGCCAGTCAAAACCGACCAGAACCGGGTTTGGTTATGCTTCACTCAAACCGTCAAGAGACTCTGAAATCAGTCTTGGTTGAGTGGCTTGCCAATCATCCTCTGGATCTTTTCGATAAAGAGGAGATGCTGGTTCAAAGCAACGGTATTGGACAGTGGATTAAGTTTGCCCTAGCTGAAGATAGAGAGCAGGGCGGTGTGGGTATTGCCGCTAACATCCAATTCTCTCTACCCTCTATGTTTATCTGGCGCGCTTATCGAGCGGTACTGGGTGAAGAAGCCGTTCCTAAAGTCTCTCCATTTGATAAACCACGCTTAAGCTGGCGTCTATTCAGATTACTCAATCGCTTACCTCAAACCGCACCTTTCGAACCTCTCCTTCAGTTTCTGAAGGACGACTCTGATCAACAGAGGCGTTGGCAGTTGGCACAGCAGTTGGCGGATCTTTACGATCAATATCAGATCTATCGTGGCGATTGGCTGAACCATTGGGCAGAGGGTGGTGAGCAGGTTACTGACGCCCAAAATCGTTCATTACCCCTTGCGGCGGATGATTGCTGGCAGTCGCTTTTATGGCAATTCATCTGTGACGATTTGGGTTTAGAACAATCACTCTCTCGTCCTGTTGTACACCAACGCTTTTTGCAAATCTGCTCAGAAGGTCATGTTGATCGGACAAAACTGCCTAAACGATTGATCATATTTGGCGTCTCGTCGCTGCCTAAACAAGCCCTAGAGGCGATTGATGCCTTATCACAGCATATCCAGATTCTTTTCTGTGTTCTTAATCCTTGTAAGCACTACTGGGCCGATATCATTGATGGTCGCGACCTGTTAACGGCTAAGAATCGAAGACAGTTAGAAAAACCTGCAGAGGATCTATTCGCCATTGAGCATCCATCCCAGCCACTGCTAGCGGCCTGGGGTAAACAGGGGCGCGATTTTGTTCGTCTGTTGGATCTCTATGATGAGAGTCACTCTTTCCAGAGTCAGTTTGGTTTAAATCGAATCGATCTATTTGAAGATGAAGCCACACCTAACAGTTTGTTGCACCAAATACAGCATGACATACTCGAGCTAGAGTCACCTCAGTTCGAACCTAGGGTATTAGCCAGTGGTGATCAGAGTTTGCGTTTTTTTGAAGCTTACAGCGCACAACGTGAGGTAGATATCCTGCAAAATCAATTGATCGGCGCGTTGAGGGATGATCCAAGCTTGCGACCACGCGATATCTTGGTGATGGTACCGAATGTCGATGATTATCGTGCTCAGATCGAAAGCGTGTTTGGCCGACTTTCAACCAGTGATGAACGCTTCATCCCCTTTAGCATTAGTGATCAAAGTCGCTCTTCAACCCACTCCATGATTGGTGCGCTCGAGCGTCTATTGACACTAAACACCCAACGCATGGGCGTTACGGTCCTATTTGAGTTGTTAGATGTGCCCGCAATACGGCGTAAGTTCCAATTTGACACTGAGTCTTTAGCGACACTTCAAGAGTGGATCAATGATGCGGGTGTTCGATGGGGATTAAATGCACAACATCGATCCCTATTGGGTGTCACTACTGGAATAGAGCAGAACTCTTGGTTGTTTGGCCTGCGCCGATTGCTGACCGGTTACGCACTAGGCGAATCTGATGGGGTCAAAGGCGTGGTGCCTCTGACGTCAGTTAAAGGGGTCAGTGCCAATGCCGTAGGATCGCTGGCGCAACTCTTAAGGGTGTTCTCTGAGTGGGCCAGTTTTATCGAGAATCACCACACACTTGATCTGTGGGTGGAGCGAATCGAGCACCTGATGACGCAGATATTCGATTGCATCGAACCTGATGAGCAGATGATTGAGTCGTCGCTGTTGACTGAACTTAAGGCGATACAGGAGCGATCCGCCTCAGCTGAGGTTTCAGAACCTGTCCCGCTCCATCTGTTCAGTCAGCTTCTGCTTGATGCTTTGGATGCCCCCGATCTTAACCGTCGGTTTATGTCCGGCGGCGTCACTTTTGCGACCCTCATGCCAATGCGTGCGATTCCCTTTAAACGGATCTATCTACTGGGTATGCAGGACGGCGCTTACCCTCGACCCCAGGTTAGAAACGACTTTGATTTAATGGCTCGCTCGTCACTCTTTAGACCGGGTGATCGTTCTCGCAGGGACGATGATCGATACCTCTTTCTTGAAGCCTTGCTATCAGCGAGGGAGTCGCTTTCAATCAGTTGGGTAGGGCGCAGTGCGGTGGACAATAGTGAACGCCCCCCCTCGGTCTTGGTGGCTCAGCTACGTGATTTTATTGATGCGCATTGGGTCAATCCTGACAAGGCACTACCGGTATTAGACCTGTTAACCGACAAGCACCCTCTGCAGCCATTCGCACAGGACTATTTTGATCAAAACTCTGCCTTAAACACCTTTGCCCATGAGTGGCAGGCAGTGCATCAGCCTGATTCAGAGCTGAGCTCGGTTGCAGCATCGGTTGAGCTAGATCCGCAGCTGTCCATTGACGAGCTCAATCGTTTTTACAAAGCGCCTGCTCGATACTACTATCAATCACTGATTGGAACCTCACTGCCACTCCCGAAAGAGCAGTCACAGGAGAGTGAACCCTTCGTGATCTCTAAGCTTGATGATCATCTGCTCAAGTCGGCGGCATTAGAACTGCTCGGATACCCCAACAAAGAGGATCGTGAGGTCAAGATAGCATCTGTTGTCGATCGGTTAAAAGATCTGGGCACCTTGCCCTGGGGTGGTTACGCGGAAAAACCCGTTAGGGCCATAAAGAGCCACCTTGGATCGATCTGTCGACATCTTGATTGGCTCATCGATCGATACGACTGGCAGCAGCAGGACAGTCTTAAGCTTCATCTTGCGTTGAGTGGTGCGACTATTACCGGTGAAACTGGTGCTCTTTACCAGCTAGAAAAGCAGTGGGCCACTGTGGTTGAGCTTAGCGGAGCAGCCATTGAGAAAGGAGCGGTCAAACAGGATCGCATGTTGGGCAGTTGGCCAAAACACCTTCTCTTAAATGCCTGCTTAGGGCCTACGACCACTTATTTCATTGGTCCTGATGCTGTGACCTACCTTAGAGTAGTTGAGTCTCATGAAGCGATCCGGTTGCTTGAAGCCTTAGATCAAGCGCGTCGAGAGATGCTTGAAAGCCCCAAACCGATCGCGGCTAGAACCTCGCTGGCTCTGTTAAATAAGGGCGAGTCACAGGCTGCCACTCAGTTTGAGGGTGAGTTCACCTTTAATGAACGGCAACGTGAGCCTGAATTGGCTCAACTCTGGGAGAGTTTTGAACAGATCAAAGAGGCTGGATTAGCGGATTTTGCGGCGCGCCTCTACTCGCCACTGATTGATTACAGTGATATTTGGCGCGAGGGTAGCCGATGATTCCTATGCCACTGAACCCACTAGAGTTCCCATTCTCAGGCGCATCCTTGATCGAAGCGAGTGCGGGTACTGGTAAAACCTATACCTTGGCGGCCCTCTATGTTCGCTTGGTGCTTGGTCATGGCGGCGATCAGGCTTTCACAAGAGAGCTACTACCACCCGAAATTTTGGTCGTAACCTTTACCAATGCCGCGACTCTCGAATTGCGAGACCGTATTCGCAGTAACTTAAGCACGACAGCACGGGTGTTTAGGGAACTAGAGCAGAGTGACGATCACTTTACCTCTGCATTGATGCAGAGTTATCCCCCTGAGGAGTGGGAAGGCTGCGCATTGAAATTGGAACGCGCCGCTGACTGGATGGATGAAGCGGCAATTTTCACCATTCATGGTTGGGCGCAGCGCATGCTGACAGCACATGCGTTCGACTCTAATACTCTGTTTGATCTCCAACTGGGTGATGATGGCTTGTCCCAACTCGAAGAGGCGTGTCGAGATTACTGGCGTATTCACTGTTCAGTGTTAGAGCCCAGAGTGGCTGAACAGATAGGGATGCTCTTGAAGTCACCAGAGGCTCTCTACAGTTGGATCTATCGATCACTGTCAAGCGATGCCAAACTGCACTGGAAAGGGGAGCCTATTGATAAGAGTGTTGATCCTCGCACTGTCGCTCAGTCCATCAATGAGTGGCTTAACGACTTAGAGAGCTGTAGCACTAAACTGCTGACTATTTGGCGCGACAATATTGATCAGATTGAAGCATCACTGAGAGGCCAGTTTGAGGCTAAACACTTTAATGCTGGGCGAGTTAAAGAGCCTGGTTTCAGTGATCAGCTTCTGGCGATGCGACAGTGGGCCGTTGATGGAGAGGTGCCTGACAGTCCGGATTCATTGATTCAATATTTGACCTTTGAAGGCAAACTAAACAAAGGCAAGCCTCTGCCTGATCACCCAGCAGTGGATCTACTTTCTGCCTATACAGACCGTCTTCAGTGTCGCCCAAAACTCGAACCCATTTTACTGCACGCCTTAGACTGGGTATCAGAGCGTTTTACAACCCTCAAGGAGAGCACAGGTGCCCTCGATTTTGATGATCTTTTAGTCCTTCTAGAGAGGGGGCTTAAAGGGCCACTAGGGAGTAACTTAGCTTCCAGAGTGCGTGCACAGTATCCAGTTGCGTTGATTGATGAGTTTCAAGATACCGACCCATTGCAGTTCAGTATATTCAGTACGCTTTATCGAAATGTCGATGGTTGCGCGTGGATCATGATTGGAGATCCAAAACAGGCCATTTACAGTTTTAGGGGGGCTGATATTCATACCTATCTCGAGGCGAGAGAGGAGAGCCAAGATAAACTCTATACCCTTGGCACCAACTATCGTTCGAGTGAATCGGTCATTTCTGCGGTTAATGGACTCTTTGTCGATGCTGATCTCAAAGAGAAGGGGGCTTTTCTCTTCAGAGACGTCCATGGTGTGAATCATCTGCCGTTTTATCCGGTTAACGCCAACGGCTTAAAGAGCAGCCTAACCTCAAATAATCAGAGGCTCGATGGTCTACATCTGTTCTGCTTGGACGATGGCGAGTGCATTAATAAGCCTCGTTATCATCAAGCGCTGGCCACTCATACCGCAAGCAAAATCGCCTCGTTACTGAACCGGTCAGATGCTGGCGAACTATCAATGGGTGATGAGCCTATACAGCATGACGATATTGCCGTGCTAGTGAGAAATTTCACTGAAGCTAAAGTGGTAAGAACAGCACTCGATCAATCAGGTATCTCTTCAGTCTATCTGTCTGATAAAGAGAGTGTGTTTGAGTCACAAGAGGCGGAAGATCTTTGGCGAATTCTAAATGCTATAGCTCATCCACGGTCAAAATCGTTAATCATGGCTGCGTTAGCCTCGCCGGTTCTCTGCTTAACACGTGACCAACTCTTGCATCTGAATCAATCTGAGTCTGAGTGGGTCGATATTAGTCAGATCTTTGTTGAGCTCAATCAGATCTGGAAGCGAACTAATATTGCGGCCGTCATTCGAGCTCTGATCACCGAGTTTGATCTACCTCGTAAATTGAGAGCGACTCGAGGCAATAGGGTAGAGAGAAGTTTAACGAATCTATTGCACCTGGCTGAATTGCTTCAGAAACAGGTATCGGTTGTGGATGGTGAGCTGGGTATTATTCGTTACCTAGGCGAGCAGATCGTCAATCCGAGCGGTACAGGTGAGGAGCAGCTCATTCGCATGGAATCGGACTCCGGGCGAGTTCAAGTCATCACCATGCACAAATCCAAAGGGCTAGAGTATCCGATTGTATTTATCCCCTTTGGTGTCAGCAGCCAGTCCATAAAGGTGAGTGATAAGGGCTTAACCTATCGTCTTAATGGGCAAAAAGTTCAAGAACTGAATAAAGATACTCAGAAACACGAGAAGCCATTCAGTGAACGGGAGATGCTTGAAGAGGAGGTGCGGCTAATGTACGTCGCACTCACTCGAGCAAAATATGCCTGTTGGATAGGCTTGGGTGCCGTTGACGGTTTTGAGAAATCCGCAATGGCAAGCCTTCTTGGAATCAACGAGGCACTTCCTAAAAAACCGTCCAAAGAGGATCTCTACGACGCACTCAGTCAGGCCATTCTCAATGTGACCCAGCGAGATGGGGTTTTTCTGGAATCGGTCTCTGATCAAGTTGAACAAAGAGAGGTTAAAACGGATCGTCTGTTCTCACCCGAATGCCAACATTTATCTCTACCCGTTAATCGTGAATCTTGGTGGATGACCAGTTACTCTGCCATCGCAAGTCGCACTCAATCTCATGCAGTCGACTCTAAGATCGAAGAGAATTTGTTGGATCAATCGATTGCTGAAATGGAGCCGTTCGATCATTTAATTCGCTTTGATCAAGCCAAGACCGGAACCATTCACGCCTTTGAGCGTGGTGCGATTCCAGGTAATTTTTTGCATGAAGTATTAGAGCGAGCAGCAGAGCAGAGTTTTTCTCAAACCGCGACCCATTCCGAACTCATAAAGAGTGCCGTATGCATTGAGCAACAGCCAAGTCGATGGCATCAGAGTGGATTGATGATAGAGCAATGGCTTGAATCGATGCTAACCACACCCATTGTTCTTGGCTTTGAGCTGACACTTGCAGGCTTATCTCACTACCAAGCTGAGATGGAGTTTATCTTCAGTGCCCATCATCTCTCTGTCGCGGAACTGGATCAGCTCTGTATTGAGTCAATCTATCCTGAGTTAGAGCGGCCGAGATTGGAACAGCAGACGATCAATGGCCTGTTAAAAGGGTTCATTGATCTTACATTTGAAGTGAATGGGCAGTACTGGGTATGTGATTATAAATCCAACTGGCTAGGACCTGATGCCTCCTATTACACTGAGTCCAAGATGCAAGAGGCGTTGGTGGAGCATCGTTATGATCTGCAGTTGATGATCTACCTGCTCGCCCTGCATCGACAGCTGTTGGCCCGCGATGTTGAATATAGAGAGAATCCAGTCAAAGGATTTAATGAGAAAGTGGGCGGGGCACTCTACCTCTATCTTCGTGGCGTGCCAGAGGGAGAGGGGTGTTTAGTAATCAAGCCAAGCTATGAACAGATCGAGCGTTTGGATCAGTTGTTTAAACAGGGAGCAGACAGTGCAGCAAGTTGAATTATGGTCTGACTCAAACACTGATTTGAATCTAAATCAGATCTTAGAGCTTTGGTTGGAAGCAGGTTGGATTCGTTCTATTGATATGGAACTCGCACTTCACCTATCGGAACTGTATGACAATCAATCGGCATGGGCGGGTTTAGCCTTAGTCTTAGTCAGTCATCAGCTAGGGCGTGGGCACAGTTGTGTCGATGTTCACTCCCTCTATAAGGATCCTGATCGTTACCTGGCACTTCCACCGGAGTTTGCAAAATTAGCCGGTATACCTTTACCCAGTGAGCTGTTTAAGCAATTAACAAAGAGTGAGTGGCTTGACGCAGTTCATCAGAGTCCGTTGATGGGCCTGCCCGATGAGAATACCCCCCTAATATTTGATCATGAGCGTCTCTACTTAAGGCGCATGTGGCAGGTAGAGTCTCGCGTTGCAGAGCGGTTAAAACAGCGTCTATCGAAACCCTCCAGCAACACGGACTCGTTAGAAAAGTATCTGAACCAACTGTTTCCGAACGATGACGCCAGCATTGATTGGCAGCGAGAGGCCTGTGCAAAGTCTGCAATTAAGCGTTTTTCAGTTATTACCGGTGGTCCAGGTACCGGTAAAACGACGACAGTGGTTAAATTGCTGGCGCTACTTAAACGTCTAGCGGATGACCATGGTGATACCTTTGACATTGCACTTGCAGCGCCAACTGGCAAAGCGGCGGCACGTTTGTCATCCTCAATTGGGAGTGCACTTGAGCGCCTTCCAGAAGGTTTTGGAGAGGGGTTACACGCTCAAGTTGATACGGTCCACCGACTCATTGGTGTCTCTTCGGCTGGTCGAAGAAATCGTTATCATAAGGGGCATACTTTGGCGGTTGATCTGTTGATTGTAGATGAAGCATCCATGTTGGATATTGAGCTATTCGATGCGCTGCTTGATGCATTGAGTGATCGCACACAGCTTATTCTATTAGGCGATAAGGATCAGTTAGCCTCAGTTGAGGCAGGCTCTGTCTTGGCAGACCTCTGCCGTGTTGAGAGTGATACAAACCCAGAAGGCTTTGTTAGCCAACTTAAAATCAGTCACCGCTTCAACAGTGAGTCTGGCATTGGTCAGCTAGCCAAGGCCGTCAACCAGGGGTCTTTAACTGACTACCAAGCTGTTTGGCGACAGACCTACAGCGATATTCACTATCAAACGGGAGCTGACCTGCGTCAGCAGATCGCTGATCGAGTCTTAAGTAGCGATCCACAGATACCGGGTTATACGAGCTACTTAGGAAAACTCACTCAGCCATGTTGCGACCCACTTGAGGTGCTTAGGCTGTTTGACCACTTTAGGTTATTGACCCCTCTGCGTCGCGGACCAGAGGGTGTTGAATCGCTTAACCATATTTGTGAGACCCTATTAGCCAGAAAAGGGCTAATCGATCTGAGTCAAGAGTGGTATATCGGCCGTCCAGTAATGGTTACTGCCAATGATTACGCGGTAGGTCTAGCGAACGGAGATGTGGGTGTCTGTTTAGAGCGAGAGGGCAAGCCTAGTGTGGCGTTTATCAACGAATGCGGAGATGCGGTACGATGGATCGACCCCCTTCGTTTAGAGTCGGTAGAGACGGCTTACGCCATGACGGTGCACAAATCACAAGGCTCGGAGTTCAAGCACGTTGCGTATCTGTCACCTAGTCGAGCGAATCCTGTACTGAGTAGAGAGCTTCTCTACACCGCCATTACACGTGCCAGTTCACAATTTACTCTTATCGAGATGAACAGCAGTGTGACACAGCAGACAATCAGTACGCAGACCGATAGAGCCAGTGGGCTTTATCATCGCTTAACCGATTAAAGGGCTAATTCAATCTCTTCTAAAGAGGGAATAGCATCCGCTGTCCCTGGGCGTGTCACCTGTATCGCCGCACCGGTAACCGCAAAGTGAAGTGATGCTTTAAGATCCCCGGTTTGGTCATAGCGCGCGAGGAAAAGCCCCAGAAATGTGTCACCGGCCCCGGTCGTATCAACGGCGTCGACAGTGGGTGAGGGCAGTATAAACTCATCCTCTGAGCCTATATATCGAACACCACGACTACCCAGTGTCACTAGAATATGATCAACGCCGCACTCTTTAATCGGGCGGTTCAATGCGCGCTCTAAATCCTTGGCCTCAATCTCATTGACGACCAACATATTGATTAACGGGAGCATCACTAGGGTCTTATCTGCGTCGAAGGGGGCTGCTGAATAGCAGAGCTTCATCCCTTTAGCCTTTGCGCATTTCATGAAGTGTTCAGTTTGCGAGGTCTCGTTTTGACAGAGCGCCCAATCAGACGCGGTTGCATCCTTTAAGCCCTCATCTACCATCTGTTCGGTAATAGCAAAGTTAGCACCTGGGTAGACAAGGATTTGATTCTCAGCCGACTCTTCATCGACCATAACAATGCCATGACCTGTTGGCGTTTCCGACATAAATAGGTGGGTCGTATCGATATTTAACGCTTCTAATTGGTCGAAGTATCGTTTATCTGCAGGGTGCATCGCACCTATATGCTTAACGCGACCACCCGCTTTAGCAATGGCAACACTCTGGTTTGCACCCTTGCCACCCAACCCCTGTGTAAAGTTATTGGCTGCGAGTGTTTCACCCGGCCTAACTAGGTGGGGCAGTGAGTAGAAGTAATCTATGTTGACTGAGCCTAGGTTGTAAATGGCCATTCACGAATCCTTATTGAGTTCAGCCAACGATATCTAAAAACCTACTTAGTGCAAAGCTTTTGCGTCAGTGCAGCCACTCGGCGACCAAAAATTAGGATCACAGAGAAGGCAATCGGCCAAGCAACCAGATAAGCGTAGCCCCAACGAGCCATAAAACCTTCACCTAAACCGGTATTCACCGTGGTAATCACAAAGGTCATGATCGTTACCATCACCAGAGACATTAACACTGATTGAATAAGAGGAGCGCGTTTTTTAGGAAACATAGATAAGCCTATTAATTAGTAAATTCTAATATTGGCAATGATACGGGATTAGCTTGTAAATATTAAGAGCAGAATTCTACATATCTAAGAGATTAAGACCTACTTAAACAGTTAAATGCTCAATAGCTTTAATTTTCAAGATAAGAGAAAATATAGGCTAATAGATACAAATGGAGCCTAAGGGTGGAAAACCAAGAAACCCCGTCAACCTACCAACAACTGCGTACAGATATTTTAGAGGGCAATATAGAGCCTGAATCGAAGTTATCGATTGCTGTCTTAGCTAACCGTTATGGATCCAGTGCGGCTCCGGTTCGTGAGGCACTCTCAAGGCTCGCCGCAGAGGGGTTGGTAACTCGTCGTGGTCAGCGTGGTTATTGGGCTGCACCTATTTCAGCGGATGAGTTTGTTGAGGTGAGTCGTCTGCGGGAAATGCTTGAAGTGGATGCTTTTAAGCAGTCGATCAAGCTAGGTGATCTCGATTGGGAGGCGGCCATTGCAGGAGCACGCCACCGCGAATTAGCGGTTAAGTCACAGTCTGCTGGGCAAGAAGATGATCAGGTACTTGCGCGTACTCGTGAGAATCGCCGTTTTCACATGGCACTCATTAGCGCCTGTCCCTCTGAGTGGCAGTTACGCTTCATATCGACGCTGTATGATCAGGGTGAACGCTTTCGCCGTTTGGCATTAACCAGCCAGCCATTGAATAAACCATCAGGTAAAGATGAACACGAAGAGCTTATGAATGCCGCATTTGCGCGAGATATTAAAACGGCTACAGAACTGCTTAGACTGCACATCCGTTCATCCAATGAGAAGGTGATGAATACGCTCTTTCCAGAGCGGTAAAAGCAAGTCGCGGTTTGTCGCTTCGCTCCAATTCGCTTCTACAGAAGAGCTACGTAGATAATTTTTTCCGAAGTCCTACTGTAGGAGCGATCTCAGCCCAGCTGAGACCGCGAAAATAATCCGAATCATTTCGGCAAGAAAAAAGCGCCAACAGGCGCTTTTTTAGACCATCACGCAGAATCAATCTTTAGGCACAAGAAGCTGTACACCAGCCGCAGTGTTTGATATTGGAGCGATCAAGACGTTAACCAACTCATCAACAGGGCCAGAACAAGCACCGCGCATTGCTAACCACATGGCGAGCTCGACACCCTGTGCACCGGCAATTTCCGTGAGTTCATCATTGGTGTAGTGGGTCAGTGACTCTGGATCAGTGACCAGTTTATCCATACACATCTGGTCGAACTCAGTATTTAGGTAGCCTGCACGCTCGCCATCTAGCTGGTGCGATAGACCGCCAGTACCCAGAACAACAACTGTCTGGTCACTATCCCAAGAGCGAATGGCATCACCTATCGCTTTACCAAAAGCATATGAGCGTGATGGTTTAGGCATAGGGTGACGTTCACAGTTAATGGCGATGGGAATCACCTTAGTGCCTTTGTAGGTATGGCCTGGGTAGAGGACAGACATAGGAACTGTCGCGCCGTGATCCACTTTGATGTCCTGACAGACAGTTGGATCAAAGTCGTTTTCGATCAGGTGGTTAACGATGTGCCAAGATAGATCTGTTTCACCCGTTAGAGGTGGAATTGGTTTGATACCCCAGCCCTCATCAGCGTTGCAGTACTCGTCTGCACAGCCGATAGAGAAGGTTGGTTTCTTATCCAAGAACATCTCAAGACCGTGATCGTTGTAGAACAGTACAGCGATGTCTGGCTTGTTCTCGTTGATCCATTCGCGAACTGGTACATAAGCAGCGAATAGGTCTTTCCAGTAAGGGGTGTCCTCAATGCCGCGATCAACTGCTACACCAATAGCAGGAACGTGTGATGTGCCGATAGCACCTAAGATTTTAGCCATTCGTTTTGCCCACTCCCTGACTGTCTAAATATGCTTGGAACTCTTCAGTCGTTTGGCCGGTCATGATGCCGCCAACGTCCTGTACGTTAAGCCCAAGCGTGCCTGCAAATTTTGCAAGGTAGTAGATACTGCCGCCATTACGAAGTAGAGCGATGATGTCGCGTTTTAGGATCGCCTCTTTCTGTGCAGGGTTCAGCTTAAACTTATCGCAGTAAGCCGCTTCGTCTTGACGAAACTCTTCGCGACAGCTCTCCTCGTTGAAAGAGAAACACATCTTATTGAGGTTGTAGCCGAGTTTTGCTGCTACGCCATCAAATTTGTATGTTCCTTCAATGATCGGTTCAATCATAAGAACTCCTTATCGTTCCCAGTACAAACGCATTGGGTTGTCGATCAATAGTTTACGCTGTAGCTCTTCAGTTACGGCAATCTGTGGAATCACGTCAACCAGTGCACCATCATCAGGTGTGTGTGATTTCATGTTCGGGTGCGGCCAGTCTGTACCCCAAAGTACGCGATCTGGGAAAGCTTCAACGAGTGCACGCATGAACGGCACAACGTCAGAGTAGTCCGGTGCCTGTAGCGTCAAACGCTCAGGACAGCTGACTTTCGTCCACACCTTATCGTTGTTACGCATAAGATTCATGAAACGCTGGAAGTCAGGGTGATCAACACCATTAGCCACGTCTGGACGACCCATGTGGTCAACCACGATGGTTGTGTTTAGCTCGTTAAGGAACGGGATTAGATCTTCTAGATCTGGCGCTTCAAAGTAGACAACGATGTGCCAGCCTAGTGGTTTGATCTTCTCAGCGATCGATAGGAATACCTCTTTAGGGGTTGTATCGACTAGACGTTTAACGAAGTTAAATCGAACACCGCGGACACCCGCTTTATCCATCGCTTCAAGTTCTTCTACCGTGATCGCTGGGTCAACGACCGCTACACCGCGTGCTAGATCGCCTGCAGTCTCAAGTGCGTCAACCAGTGCTGCATTGTCTGTGCCGTGACAAGAAGCCTGAACGATCACGTTACGACTGAAACCAAGGTAATCACGCAGAGCAAAGAGTTGATCTTTAGATGCATCGCAAGGTGTGTATTTACGCTTGGGGTGGTATGGGAATTTATCCGCAGGACCAAATACGTGGCAGTGTGCATCCACTGCACCAGCAGGCGCTACAAAGTCAGGCTTTTTAGGGTTGTCGTGAAACGGGCGGTAATCTGCATCCATGTTCTTTATTCCTAATTATTCAGCGAAAACTTCGCCATCAAATAGTTTTCGCGCTGTGCGTAATAGTGCAGCGCTTTTCGGTTGGCCATCCTGATCGATATCAATAACGACCGTCATTTCTCCGATCGGGTGCTCAACGGCTAAGGTTTTTCTAGTGCCTTCAGGTAGAGTGGCCACTGAAGCGGCAGGTGAGTTCGGCAAAATAGCTGCCGTAGCAACGCTGACTGCACCCAATACACCGATAGAGGCGTGGCAGCGATGAGGGATGAATGTACGTGTAGATAGCGCACCACCATCGGTTGCTTCGCTCACCATACTCATCTTAGGTACAGACTTCTCAGTCACATCGCCGAGATTCATCATTGGACCCGCTTGTAAGCGAATGGCTTCAAGCTTGGCGCGAAGGTCGCTATTAGCTTCTAACTCTTCACGAGACTCACTGCCTGTAATACCCATATCCGATGCCCGCATTACGACTACTGGCATGCCGTTATCGATCAGGGTGCATTCAACACCGTCGATCAGATCAACTGCGTTACCGGTAGGAAGAAGGGCGCCACAAGATGAACCCGCTGTATCAAGGAACTCTAGAGGGACCGCAGCCGAAGTGCCTGGTACGCCATCAATCTTTGAGTCGCCTTTATAGGAAACCTGGCCGTTTGGTGTAGCTACTGTCGCGATAGCGATCTGGCCCGTGTTCTCCATAAAGATACGAACCTGAGTCTCATTGCCCGTTGCTTGAACTAGGCCACGCTCAATGGCGAAGGGACCGATACCTGCCAAGATATTGCCACAGTTCTGCGCATCGGTAACGATTGCTTGATCAACAAATGCCTGTAAAAAGAGGTAATCGACATCGGCGTCGTCACGATCAGAAGCGCTAACAACGGCAACTTTCGAGGTCAGTGGGTCAGCACCACCGAGACCATCAATCTGGCGTGGATCTGGAGAACCCATCATGCCAAGAAGAAAAGCGTCTCGTGCGGTAGTATCTGAAGGTAGGTCGCTCTTTAGGAAGTAACCGCCTTTAGATGTACCGCCGCGCATCCACATGCAGCGAATGCCATTAGACATACTTAAGGCCTTTCTCTTCAAGGCGAGGGCGCATGTTGTAGATATCAAGACCTAGCTCACCATTCGCCATGCGAACACGCTTCTCCTCTTCACGAGCTTCACGCGCTAGCGCCTCTTTAAGAACCTCTTCGGCTTCATCGCGGCGAACAACACAGACGCCATCATCGTCAGCAACAATGATATCGCCTGGGTAGATCAATGCTTCAGCACAGACCAGAGGGATGTTCACTGAGCCCAGAGTCTCTTTGATGGTGCCCTTGGCGTAAACAGCTTTAGACCAGACTGGGAAATCCATCTCTTTAAGGATAGCAGTATCACGAACACCGCCATCAATGATTAGGCCCTGTACGCCACGCGATTTAGCTGAGGTCGCCAGTAGATCACCAAAGAAGCCATCTACAGAAGGTGAAGTTGGCGCAAACACCATGATGTCGCCGGGTTTACACTGCTCAATAGCAACATGCATCATCCAGTTATCACCGGCAGCACCAGAGATTGTCACTGCACTGCCTGCAATAGAGCGACCTGAGTAGATTGGGCGCATGTAGTGTGCTAATAGACCGCGACGACCCTGAGCTTCATGAACGGTTGCAACGCCCAATTTAGCTAGACCTGCGATTACTTCTGAATCAGCACGTTCAATATGTTGAACAACTACGTTCTCTGCCATAATCCTCTCCTTAAACCTTCAAACGACTGAATACACGTTGAGCATTGCCAGAGAAGATCATCTCTTTCTGCTCAGCATTCACTTTAGTTGTCGCGTCGATGTATTGTTTAGTGTCATCAAAGTAGTGACCTGTCTCTGGATCGATACCACGAACCGCGCCGATCATCTCTGATGCGAAAAGGATGTTTTCAGTTGGGATGACATCTAGAAGGCAGTCGATACCTTTCTGGTGGTAGACACAGGTATCGAAGAAGACGTTATTCAATACGCGCTCTTCAAGTTCGAAACCTTTATCCAATGCCATTCCGCGGAAACGACCCCAGTGGTAAGGAACTGCACCGCCACCATGAGGGATGATGATCTTAAGTGTTGGGAAGTCTTTAAATACATCAGACATCATCAACTGCTGGAATGCCGTGGTATCAGCACCTAGGTAGTGTGAACCTGTCGTATCGAAGTTGTGGTTGCAGGCAGCTGATACGTGGATCATTGCTGGAATGTCGTATTCACACATCTTCTCGTAGATAGGGTAGAACTCTCGAGCCGAAAGGCGGCTGCCATTCCAGTGGCCACCTGATGGATCTGGGTTAAGGTTAATACCAATAAAACCCATCTCTTCAACGGTACGAACGATCTCTGGTACAGATTTAGCTGGATCAACACCTGGAGATTGAGGCAGCTGAGCAACAGGAACAAAGTTCTCTGGGAATAGGTCACAGACACGACGAATGAGATCGTTTTGGTTTTCAGTCCAGAATTTAGAGGTGTGTTCATTACCCACATGGTGAGCCATCCAGCTAGCACGAGGTGAGAAGATAGTAAGATCAGTGCCACGCTCTTGCTGAAGTTTTAACTGATTGTTGATGATCGACTCGCGGATCTCATCATCAGTAACACCAAAGTCGCCTTTTTCACCAACAAAATCTGGATTCTTTTCTACTTCTGCTTTTTGAGCTTCACGCCAAGCGCCAACACCAGGAGGTGTGGTTGTGTAGTGACCATGGCAATCGATAATCATGTCTCAAACGTCCTTTTATAATGAATTGGATTTCTATTTTTCTATCCTCTCTATATCGCCTTTTTTAAGCTATTTAGTTTTTACTTTTTAGGTATTTGTTTTTGATATAGGTATTTAAATCACATCAGGTTACAATGACCCTTATGTTCAAGAATCTTCCTAACATACGACATCTTCGGGTATTCATTGAGGTCTCCAATGCAGGAGGTATAAGTCAGGCTGCAGAGCGTGTCTTTCTCTCTCAACCTGCGATGACTCAAGCCATTGCGAAGTTAGAACGCTTGCTGGGTGTAAAGCTGTTTGAACGCCAGTCCAGCGGGATGTATCTGACTGAAGCTGGTGGCGTCTGGGAAGCGAGGGTCAACAGCGCCTTTGCTATTCTAAGATTAGGTCTGGCCGATGCACTGTCGTCCATGTCGAATCGTCGTATGGAGACGATTGAGCGCATCATGACGCAGCTGACGACGACCCAATTAAAAGCACTAGTAGCGGTTACCGATGCGCAAAACTACAGCGTTGCAGGTCGTAATCTGGGTGTATCACAATCTTCACTGCATCGATCAGCTCGTGAGCTCGAGTCACTCATGGGGCTGTCGCTGTTCGAAAAGACCAGTACTGGCATTGCGGCAACACGAGCGGCCAAAGTGTTCTCCAAATCAACCAAGTTGGCCATTTCAGAGATTCATCAGGGGCTTCAAGAGTTGTCAGGCCTTGGTGATGGTCGTGAAGTGGGACGGATGCGCATCGGCAGCATGCCACTAGCACGCACCTCTCTGTTGCCCAAAGCGATTAATGAATTTACCAAAGCTTATCCTGGTATCACTTTAGAGTTGGTTGATGGGCCCTATGAAGATCTTTTAGCCCATATCCTTCAGGGGGATGTGGATCTCTTGGTCGGTGCGTTGCGTTTCCCGATCCCAACCAGTGATATTGTTCAAGAAGAACTCATAGCGCCTCCATTAGCAATTGTGGCACGCAAAGGGCATCCCGCTCTCAATATAGATCAGATTACTCGAGAGGACCTTCTTAACTACGGTTGGGTTATCCCAAGAAGTGGGGCGCCAACCCGCAACCTATTTGAAGAACTGATTCTGCAAGGTGAGGAGAGGGAAGGTCTATCCATCGTCGAAACCAGTTCCCATGTGCTGATTCGAGAGCTGTTACTTGGCGGTGATCGACTCACATTAATCTCTCAGCATCAGTTGGAATTTGAGTTATCCAAAGGGGATTTGGCGGTGCTTCCTTTTGAGATGTCAGGCACTAAACGCCCAATCGGCATTACCCGTCGCAGCTCATGGAACCCCACTAATGCCCAGCAAAAATTTATTGATCTACTGCGGCTGGCCGTATCTTAGAAGCGGTTTTGTCTAAGCTTACATTCACATTTTTGAATGACGTCTAGAATTTTTAACGGTTCTATGAAAGATCCATTTTGATAATCTTAGGGACAATATTTATCCATTCGAATTAGGGAGACACTAATGAGAGTTTGTGTTGCAGGCGCTATGGGCGCATTTGGTCTAAAACACTTAGATGCATTGAGTAACATTGAGGATGTTGTTGTGACGTCAGTCGTTGGTACTAAACCTGATGCCATTGCTGAGTTTGCTAAAGAGCGTGGTATCGCTCACGCAACAACAGATCTTGCTGAATCGCTTGCGCGCGATGATGTGGATGCGGTCATTCTTGCAACACCGACTCAAATGCACGCCTCTCAGTCTATTCAGTGTCTTGAAGCAGGCAAGCACGTCATGGTTGAGATTCCGATGGCGGATAACATTGAAGACTCAATCAAACTGGTGGAGGCACAAAAGCGCACGGGTTTGGTAGCCATGTCGGGTCAGACTCGCCGCTTCAACCCAAGCCACCAGTGGATTCATAACAAAATCCAAGCGGGTGAGCTTAAGATTCAACAGATGGATGTTCAAACTTACTTCTTCCGTCGTTCTAACAAGAACGCTCTGGGTAAGGCGCGCTCATGGACGGATCACCTGCTTTGGCACCACGCTTGTCACACCGTGGATCTATTCCAGTACCAGACTGGCGAGAAGTGTACAAAAGTACAAGCGATGCAGGGTCCGATTCACCCAGAACTTAACATTGCAATGGACATGTCGATTGGTATGAAATCAGAGAGCGGTGCACTGTGTACACTCTCTTTATCTTTCAATAACGACGGTCCATTTGGTACTTTCTTCCGTTACATCTGTGACAAGGGTACCTACATCGCCCGTTACGATGATTTGGTTGATGGTAACGAGAACCCAATTGATCTCTCTGGCGTTGCTGTTTCTAACAACGGCATCGAGCTTCAGGATCGTGAGTTCATTTCTGCAATTCGCGAAGGCCGCGAGCCAAACTCAAGCGTTCAGCAAGTATTGCCTGCGATGGAGACACTACACCAGCTAGAACAGCTTTTGGATTAAGTGTTGGCTTGTCGTTAAAAAGGCCGCTGTAGCGGCCTTTTTGTTGTCTTCTTCACTGGAAGACGCTGAGAGAGCAGGTGACAGGCTGAAGGCCAGTCACTGGCACGAAGATGTCAAGGCAAGCACCGGTGACTGGCTTCAGCCTGTCATCCGCCCTCAAATTACGCTCCAACCTACAACACAAACGCCAAAACAGTGTTTAGCGTCGCGTAAGACGCGACCGTAGTCAGCAGCAATGAGCTGGAAGCCGTCTTTGCTGCGCCATAAGGTGCAGCGAGAATAGGGTAGATGGTGAACATGGGTGAAGCGGTGATGACAATTAGAGCTATCTGCCATTGTCGATCAAAGTCCCACCAGAGGGTAATCAGCAGAAGGGCTAGAGCAGGTTGAATCAACAGTTTTGCCCCTGCAATCATTCCTAAAGTACTCAAATCATCGCGAATAGAGTTTCCTACTAAAGATCCTCCAATAACGATCAGTGCTGCGCCACCAGCCGCTTTTGCGAGCACCCCTAAGCTTTCGTCGATGAACAACGGCAGTTGAAAGCCGCTCAACGATAAAATTAAGCCAACCGCTATTGCGATGAGTATCGGGTTGTTGATCAGGCGTTTAAAAATTGAGCTTAGTGAGCCTAACAGCGTTTTGTCTTTATGATCAGCTGAGAAGTACTCAGTAGTCAGGAGCGCTAACGGAAGCACCACTAGGTTTTCGACCAGTATACAGACAACTAATACTTGAGCGGCCATATCGGGCATGACCTGCAGCAGAATAGGGTAGCCAACAAAAATACTGTTGGGCATAGCGGCCCCAATGGCTAATGCTGATGACTGTTTAGCATCACCTTGTCTGACGCTCCGAATCAGACCCAACGAAATGAAGAAGGTAGCGACTGCGGCAATAGCATAAATCGATACGTAATCGCTATTAAAGATATCAGCAGGGCTATTCTTAGATAGATTGCCGACAATGATCGCCGGTATGCAAAAAACCAAAACAAAGCGGGCTATCCCAGGGATAGCCTCCTTAGACAGTGCGTTATATTTAACGGCTAAAAACCCAAGAGCCATTAACGTAAAGAGCGGTGCGGTAATCCCGAGAACGTTCATCATCTAAACCTGTCATCAAAGAGGTTCTATCTTATCGAGCCCTGAGACTTGGTGGTAGCGATTCGCCCCTGATTACCATAAAATCAATAATCTATTCGAAAAAGTGATGGCTAATGCAAGTTCGAGATTACAACCGCAGTAACTGGTTCAAGAACCGTCGAAGCCTGTTTAGGTTGCTGATTAATGCGTTGCTGTTGATATCATTAGCACTTTCACTTTTATCTCTGCTTCAGCAGCTTTTCACAGATTCATTGACGGGCTCCTACTTTTACCCGCTCACTCTCTCTTTGTTAGTCATCCAATATTTTGTGCACCGTATTCATTTAAGCTGGGGTGGAGCTGTAGCTTTCCTTACTATGGGAGCTGGTTCAATATCGCTAGCCTTAGTGTCGGATGATATAGCATTAGCCTATTTGTCAGGTGCGCTTTTGCCAGTATTGCTTCGCTTTGTATTGGCTCAAAAATGGGTATTACTCTTCATACCTATCTGGCTCTCTCTCCTCTTATTTATTCACTCCTATCGAGTACAAGAGGAGCTGATTTCTGAGCTCTATACCCATCTAATAACGCTCTCTTACTCCTTGCTGGTCTATGGTTCAGTAGCGGTGCTGTTTAATCGTATCTACTCTCTTGTTTTTTATAAAGAGTGTAAAGAAAACAGCGACTTAACGTCTGAATTTATAGACAATTATCAAATTCATCAGCATTTTGATTGGCTCAAAAATAAGAATCCTGACGGTGTTGTAAGAGTCTATGGTGTCTACATTAAAAATATCTTGGATAGTGTAGGAAAAAGTTCAGAAAGTTCGATTGAATTTAAAGAGAGCGTTACTCAATTTAATCAGTTGTTAAGGGAAGTTTGTCCTGCAGGTGCATCCATTGGCAGGCTTGATAATGGGGTTTACGTTCTGATGTCAGAGCGACGGTTTTGGAACGCATTTGAGCGTGGACTTCGTCAGTTAAAAAAAGAGGCAACGGATCTCTCGCCGATTGTTGTTTCAACCGATACCCCTAATGACTCAACTGATCTGGATAGTGCACTGCATAACTTGGATACAGTATTTGTGCGTGCCACCAAAGAGAAAACAGATTTTGCTCGATTCAATTTGAAAGATCGTGATCATCTTAACGGCCAAACAGATATTCAATCTTATGAAGTCTCTCAGGCATTTGCTAACCATGAGATACAGATGTTCTTTCAGCCTAAGGTCGATATTAAAGATAACAATAGACTGGTAGGTGCGGAGGCACTGGTCCGCTGGATTCACCCTGAGAAAGGTTTGCTAACACCAAAAGATTTTGTCGATCTTCTTGAGTCCTCCCCATACAGGCTTACATTTATAAACAGTGTCGTTGAGCAATCCGCACATTTTTGTGAAACAATGAAACAGTCGGGTCTACCGATCTCGGTTTCATTTAACTTAAGCGCTAATGATCTTCAGGATTTGCGTGTCACCTACGAGTTGAGTCAGGTCCAAGAAAAGTACGGTTTTAGTGCCGGAGAGTTACAGATTGAGCTATCTGAACAGGAGACAGACGTCTCTTTGGATAACTTAAAGCGCTCCTTAGATGCCGTGAAAGAGCTAGGTTATTCAATCGCTTTGGATGATTTCGGTACCGGTATGAGCTCACTCGCCTATTTTCAAAACCTACCCGCCGATACCATCAAACTAGATAGAGCCTTTATCAAAGACATTCATCTAAACCCCTCGTCTGAGCATTTAACGAAAATGGTCGTATATTTGTCCAAAGCGGAGGGGCTGACAGTCGTAGCAGAAGGGGTTGAGAACGCCTCGGAGGCAGATAGACTGCTTAAATTAGGTGTTGATCAGGTGCAGGGGTTCCTATTTGGTAAACCGATGCCGGCTACTGAGTTTCTTCAATATTACGGCTTAGAATTAGTTGAAGATGATGTTTAAAAAGCGGCATATATCTTGCTAGTTTTTATCTAACTCTTTCCAATCGTTAATGGTTTAAACCTAATCTATATGTGGTCTTAATGAATAGAAAAGTCATCACAACAACACCTTACTCTGGTCAGAAACCAGGTACGTCTGGCCTTCGAAAAAAGGTTAAAGTATTTCAACAACCTAACTACTTAGAGAATTTTGTTCAGGCTGTTTTTGACTCTTTAGAGAGCTGCCAAGGCCAATCACTCGTGATCGGTGGTGACGGTCGTTATTTTAACCGTGAGGCAATTCAAACCATTATTAAAATGGCGATCGCCAATGGCTTTGAAACCTTAATCGTGGGTCAAGCAGGAATTCTTTCAACGCCAGCAGCCAGCTGTGTGATCCGTAAATATGGTGCAGTCGGTGGACTGGTGTTGTCAGCCAGTCACAACCCAGGTGGCCCTGATGAAGACTTTGGCATTAAATTTAATCGTGCCAACGGTGGCCCTGCAAGTGAGACCCAGACGGACAGTATTCACCAAACGACGGAAACCATTACTCGATACTTTACGATTGATGCTGAACCTGTAGATCTTGATAGTGTTGGAGAGGTTAGCATTGGAAATGCGCTGATTAAGGTGATTGATCCTGTCACAGATTATGCCGATCTGATGGAGGAGTTGTTTGATTTTAAAATCATGAAACAGCTCTTGAGCGGTTCAAATTTCACATTTCGTTTCGATGCCATGCATGCCGTGACTGGGCCTTATGCACAAGAGATATTCATCAACCGGTTGGGCGCACCAAAAGAGAGCGTTATCAACGCGATTCCAAAAGAGGATTTTGGTGGTCATCACCCCGACCCCAATCTTGTACATGCAGCCGAATTGGTCAAACAAGTCAATGAACAAGGGTTAGATTTCGGTGCCGCTTCGGACGGGGACGGCGATAGAAATATGATCATTGGCAACCATTTTTATGTAAACCCTTGTGACAGTTTGGCTGTATTAGCCGCGAACGCACAAAAGATTCCCGCCTATGAAGATGGATTGAAGGGTGTCGCTCGCTCAATGCCAACCAGTCGTGCAGTTGACCGTGTGGCTGAAAAACTCGGTATCAACTGTTATGAGACTCCTACCGGTTGGAAATTTTTTGGCAACCTGATGGATGATGGCCGTATCAGCTTCTGTGGTGAGGAGAGTTTTGGTACCAGTTCAGATCATGTTCGCGAGAAAGATGGACTTTGGGCTGTTCTATGCTGGATCAATATTCTGGCCGCGACCGGTCAATCGGTCTCTGATCTGGTTAAAGATCATTGGTCTCTATTCGGAAGGGATCTATTTACCCGCCATGACTATGAATCAATCGATTCAGACAGTGCAGCCAATATGATGCAGCAGCTAACAGCCTCTTTGGATAGTCTTGCAGGAGAGACCTTTGATGGCGTTACCCTGACTCTGGCCGATCAATTCAGCTACTCAGACCCTGTTGATGGCTCCGTCAGTCATAATCAAGGAGTTAGAATGCTGTTCGATAACGGAGGTCGTATCGTTGTTCGGCTATCTGGAACCGGTACGGCCGGTGCTACGCTGCGTGTCTATCTAGATCAGTTTACTCAGGATGAGTCGATTACTGACACACAAGCAGCTTTGAAACCTTTAATCGAGTTGGCGAATCAGTTGATCGGTATTAAGCAATTTACAGGACGCACAGAACCTGACGTTATTACTTGATAGAAGGTGTGGCCCTATGGATCGCGGTTTGTCGCTGCGCTCCAATTCGCTCCTACAATTTAACGCTCCGTTTGTAGGAGCGAATTGCCCGAAGGGCAAACCGCGACAATTTAACTTTTGGCTCTTTCGATCGCCTGTTCTAGACGATCCTGTCCCCAGAAGGGTTCTCCATCAACGATGTAGAAGGGGCTGCCAAAGACACCAGCCTCAATGGCTTCGTCAGTCTCTTTGTCCAACTGATCATCTAAGCCTTTTGATTGCTCTAATAGAGCTGAATCAATACCCAGTTCATCGAGAAGTCGAGCTAACACAGCGTCCTCTGCAATATTCAGATCTCTCTGCCATACGGCACTCAAGAGTGCTCGGGCTAAACCTGGCACATCCGACCCTGCGTCTCTAACCGCAAGTAGTAGTTTAGAGGCAGGGCGACCATCCACGGGGAAGTTCTTTGGCTTAAGATTAATGGTGATTCCGCGTTGTTTTTGAATTCGGCCAAGTTCAGCTAAACGATAAGCTTGACGCTGTGGCGAACGCTGAGGAACAGGTACACCGCCTGTCGCAGCAAACAGGCGACCAATATCGAATGGGTGATAGACCACCTCGGCAGGAGCCTCTCTCTCTAATAGATTGCCTGCTAGACAGGTAAACGGCGAGATTGGTGATAGGTAATAATGAATGGTATGACTCATAAACGAATCCTTTTGTTTTACTGAGTTACGAATAGCAAGTCGTTGCGGATCTTAATTTAACCCTTAGCTCTTTTTAGCCACAAATGCAGGGTGTGGTTTTTCATCAATCGGCCAGTGAAGAATAACCGCCATCAAACCAAAGAAGATACCGGCCCACCAGATGTACTCATAATGACCATAAGTTTCGTAGAGATAGCCGCCTAACCAGACTCCAGAGAAACTCCCGACCTGATGACTAAAGAAGACGAAACCATACAGGGTGGCCATGTATCGTGTACCAAACATGTTCATAACGATACCGGACGTAGGTGGAACGGTTGCTAGCCACAGCAGCCCCATGACTGCACTGAAGATAAGCACCGATGTCAGCGTGATAGGGAATATCAAGAAGAGGGCGATCGCAATCGTTCTTCCTCCGTAGATTGCCACCAGTAGCTTCGATCGTGAGTGCTTGCGACAGATATTGCCGGCCCAGAACGCCCCAGCGATATTGAACAGACCAATCAATGAGAGAGACCAAGCACCGACCTGATGCGCGAAGCCTAAATCTGATAAATAGGCTGGCATGTGCGCTGTAATAAATGCGACGTGAAAGCCACAGACAAAGAAGCCAAATACCAGAAGCCAGTAGGATTTGTGACCAGCGGCTAATCGCACTGTTTCAGCAAATCCTTGATCCGTCTCTTTAATGACAGAACTTTTTTTAGCATTCAGAGGAATGGCTAACAACATCATCAATAGTGCGATAGCCGTTAGAATATGCAGTGAGTTGATCCAGCCAAAATCAGAGATAAACATCTGAACCAATGGAACAAGCGCAAATTGACCAGCAGAGCCACAAGCGGTGCCCAAACCGAGTACCCAGTCACGTCGTTCTGGTGGAACGGATTGAACTAAAGCAGGAAGAACGATGCCAAACGAAGTGCCGGCGACGCCAGCACCCACGAGAAACCCTAATCCTGCATTAAGCGTGAAAAGATCCGACACACCAGCTGTTAGATAAACACCTAGGGCATAGACCAGTGCGCCACCAAACAGGACGTTGCGATTTCCGAAACGGTCGGCAAGCCCGCCAGTGAAAACCGACATAATTCCCCAGCTCAGGTTTTGCAAGGCTAGGGCAAAGCCTATGATGTCACGCCCCCAGTCGGTTGAAGCCTCAATAGGACGCATGTACAAACCATAACTCGACCGTATACCAAAGGAGATCATCAATAATAGGCAGCCACTGGCGATCAGGAAAATCGTTGAAGGGGAGAGTCTCTGAGTCATGTTTGATCCAGCTTAAAGAAGAATCGCTCAATGATAGTTGCCTATCTATTTGCGGACAACTGTATAATCATCATCCAACATTAAGATAGTGACTCCATGTTTACAGCTTTTATCTCTGCTATTACTCCGGTTTTTTTGATCGCCGTCCTTGGTTTCTTTCTGGCACGAAAAACGGACTACCTAGAACACCCTGGTTTGGCCATGCTCTCCAGCCAGATCGCCTTGCCCGCTCTGGTGTTTACCTCGGTGACTCAGATGAAAGTTCCCGTCACAGAGATGGGGTATTTGATGGGAGTGACCGCTCTCTGCTTAGCGGTCGGTGCTACTCTGATAGCCATTTTTTGCAAGCTGCTTAACACCTCACCGCGCTTCTATCTCTCGACACTGGTCAACCCCAATACGGGCAATTTAGGTATTCCACTGGTCTTTGCACTGTTGGGGCCTGAGGCTCTGGCATCTGCGGTCATCATTTCAACAACTGTGACGCTTAGTCACTGGACATTAGGAACCACCGCCATGTCAGGCCAATACAATTGGCGCTCACTGGTCACCAATATGCCTCTGTTAGCACTCTTGTCAGGTGCAATCGTGGTATCGATGGATTTGACGATTCCTGTGCCTATCAGTCGTGCTTTAGATTCTATCTCCGGTATAGCCATACCGATTATGGTCATGTTGTTAGGCCGCTCATTAGCCCGTTTAAAGATAGGGGGTGCCCGTCAGGTTGGCATCATTGCAGGTTTATCCATCTACCGACCCTTGTCGGGTTTTTTGATTGCCTGGCTGGTTGTATCCCTAATTACTATCGATACCACTGCAGCGCTCTCACTGCTTATTCAGATGTCGATGCCGGTTGCTGTGATGAGTTATGTTCTAACGGTTCGATATGGCGGTCCTGTCGATCGTATTGCCGCTCTTACCATTACCAGTATTCCTGTTAGCCTTGTAATACTGGTGTTGATCTTCAACTTTCAGTCAGCACTGGTTTAAAAGGGTAGGTCTGGCTGACTCTTTCTTGCTATAATTTCACGCTTATTTTTTTGTCGATACCGACTGCCTATTTTTCGAGATCAAACTCGATATGGAGAAATGAATGAGCGCCCGCGTTGCAATAGTTATGGGGTCTAAATCAGACTGGCCAACCATGGAAGAAGCCGCCAAGATGCTAGATGTACTGGGTGTCGAGTACACCGCTGAAGTGGTATCGGCACATCGCACCCCAGATAAGATGTTCCGCTTTGCTGAACAAGCTGCCGACAATGGCATCAAAGTTATTATTGCCGGTGCTGGTGGTGCGGCTCACCTCCCAGGTATGATTGCTGCTAAAACCATTGTGCCTGTGCTGGGTGTGCCTGTGCAGAGCAAGGCATTGAGCGGCCAAGACAGTCTTCTATCCATTGTTCAGATGCCACGTGGTATTCCTGTTGGAACCCTGGCTATCGGTGGAGCAGGTGCATTTAATGCCGCGCTACTGGCCTCTCAGATGCTAGCAACAACCGATGCAGAGCTCGCCGTTCGTCTGCAAAATTGGCGTAATGAACAGAGCCAAACGGTTCTAGATAATCCAGATCCACGAGGTTAAGCATGCAGTTGCCACGTATTGTCATTGCCGGTAATGGTCAACTAGGTCAAATGCTTCAGCAAGCAGGTGCACCCCTGCAGCTTGAAGTACAACCTATTCACCCGATAGGTGATCAACTGGTCGAGTTGAATGACGACGACGTTATCTCGGTAGAGATTGAGCACTGGCCTGAGAACCCGGTCGGTAATCAGCTTAAATCCCACCCAAACTTTCGAAACGATGCGGCTCTATATCAGGTCATTGATCGTTTTCGTCAGAAATCGACCTTAGATCGCCTTAATGTCCCAACGGCCCCTTGGGTTGATTTAAACAGTGCCGATGCATCCATTGCCGAGTCTCTATCCTCTCTGGGTGAGCGTGCCGTCGTAAAGGCGCGTATGGGTGGTTACGATGGGCGTGGTCAATGGCGCTGGACGCAGGGTGATGAGATTCTTGCTGAATGGGATGGCATTGCCATCGCTGAAGCGATGATCCCGTTCTCACATGAGGTGTCGTTGGTTGGCGCACGAAATGCGCAGGGTGAGAAAGTCTTCTACCCATTGACACGTAACTGGCATCAAGATGGCATTTTGCGTGCGAGTATTCCTGGGTTGGATAATGACCCTGCGATGCAAGCGAGTGCTGAACGTTGGCTGGGATCGATCATGGATGACTTTAACTACATCGGCGTCATGGCGATGGAGTGTTTTGTTGTCGATGGTGAATTATTGGTTAATGAGTTAGCGCCACGTGTCCATAACTCCGGACACTGGAGCCAAGAGGGTGCTAGTGTCAGTCAGTTTGAATTGCACCTAAGAGCGCTTGCTGGTTTACCTTTGATCACCCCTGAGTTTCGTGGTGTCTCTATGATGTATAACTTGCTTGGACGAGACTGGAAAGCAGAGTGGCTGGCGGTACAGGGCGCTCATGTGCACTGGTATGGTAAAGAGATCCGTCCTGGTCGTAAGGTAGGTCATCTCAACATCGTTAGACCGACTGTTTCCGCACTAGTTGAAAGCTTGTCCGAACTCGAGCCTCACTTGGATGAGGGTGAAGCAGTGGTGGTTGAGTGGGCAAAAGCTCAGCTTAGCTAATTTAACAAGCTAATCTCTAAAACTAAAAAAGCCGCTTGAGGTATCTCAAGCGGCTTTTTTGTATCGACTGATCGATTAAGCAGTTGCTTTTGGAGCAGCCGCTTTACGAGTTGTTTTTGCAGCTGGTTTAGCCGCTTCAACTGAAGGCATGAAGTTTGAAAGATCAAAGTTTTTCATGTCGAATTTAGAAAGGTCGAACTGTGCTAGATCGAATTTCGCTAGGTCGAACTTAGAGAACTGAGCCATCGCTTCTTCTGTCATCTCTTGAGTAGACTTTTCGAAGATTTCAGTCAGTTCAGCTTTTGCAGCCATTAGAGCAGAGATCTCTTCTTCAGCAACAGTGTTTAGTTTTGCTTCCATCTCTTTAAAGAAAGCAACCTGAAGTTCTAGAGCAGCTTTTGGCTCTTTTGATTCAGTCAATGCTTTAACATGCTCAAGACCACGGTTTAGCATCTCTGTAGCAACAGTTTGCTGCATGCCGAATAGTTTTTCAGCAGTTTGTTTGTTGATTTCAGCTGCTTTAGTGAAAGGAGCCATCTGTGCTTTGAACTGGTTCATCATTTCGTTGTACATGGTGACCTCCGAGGTCTTTAAGTTTCTATCTAAAAAGTTTGTTGCACTGCAACATTTGACGCCATATTAGACATTGACTAAAAAACAATCAACACTTTTTTGTGCATTGCACAAAAATAATTATTCTGACCATCTCATATCATTCTGCGTTAAACTTATTCGTAACTTTAGATCTGTATTTGACGATTAATGAATCCATATGAACACGCTCCGATTGGAGTCTTTGATTCAGGAGTGGGCGGGTTAAGTATCTTATCCGCTTGCCTTAACAACCTACCCAATGAGTCCTACCTGTATATCGCTGACAGTGGCTATGCACCCTATGGTGATAAGAGCGATGCAGTGATCCGTGAGAGGGTGGTTCAGATCGTCTCTTACCTCATTGAGAAGGGCGCCAAGGCGATTGTGATCGCGTGTAATACAGCAACCGCTGCTGCTGTTCACGAGTGCAGAGAGCTATTCTCCTTACCGATCATTGGTGTTGAACCCGGACTAAAGCCTGCCATTAAGATGAGTCAGTCAAAACGCGTTGGCGTTCTGGCAACTCAATACACGGTAGAGAGTCAGAAGTTCCAACGATTGGTCTCCCAGCTTAAACAGCAAGCAGAGTCGATTACAGCACTTGGCTGCCCTGGATTGGTCGAATTAATTGAAAACCCAAACACCACCAATCAACAACTCAGCACACTACTAACCACTTATATTGATCAGTTTGAAGCAGCCGATATTGATACCTTAGCGCTTGGATGTACGCATTATGGATTTGTTGAGAAAGAGATCAGCGAGTTGTTCAGTCATCCAGTTAAGGTGATCGACACATCGGAATCGATCGCGCTCGAAGTTAAACGTCGTTTAACTGAACAGAAATTACTCTCTCTCTCCAATCAAGCGGGTAAATTAGAGATACTGACCACAGGACGAGACAGAGAGGCTCTCTCTGAGTTATCTAAACGTTTAATCCAATTTGAGGGGGTCGTCACCCCTGTAGAGGTATCCAAGTGATTGAGTTTATAAAAAAACTTCTCCGTTCAGACCCTGTTGAAGAGCCGGTGGCTTCGGAGTTTGAATACAAAGGGTTCAAGGTTTCAGTCAAACCGAGAAAAGTGGATGGCGGCTATGGTGTGGGTGGCATGATCTCCAAGGAGATTGATGGCCAATGGTTGGAACAGCCGTTTATTCGTGCTGACAGCATGGCATCAAAAGAGATCTGTGTAGAGGTCACCATGAACAAAGCAAAAATGACGATTGATCAGATGGGGGATGCACTGTTTAGCAAATCTGGCCATCGGTAAGGGCTTCTTCAGATTTTTCAGAGTCAGAGTGTATTACAGAATCATACATCACGACCTGATTTCGGCCTGAGTGTTTGGCTGCGTAAAGTGCTTTGTCACTATCGCTGATCAGCCCCAGCATGATCTCTTTTGTTGTCATTGTGCTGATGCCATCAAAGGTCGCAATTCCGACACTGACGGTTACTCCTAAAGAAAGATCGCTCTCTAAGAAGGGCGTTGATTCAATCACCTCTCTGAATCGCTCGAAAATCGCTTTAGGATCTGATTCAAGCGCCGTACAGCAGACAACAAACTCTTCACCGCCGTATCGTGACACTAGATCATAGGGTCTAAATGTCTCTTTCATTCGATCAGCAAACTCTTTAAGCACTCTGTCGCCAACGGGGTGTCCATAGGTATCGTTTACCCGTTTAAAAAAGTCGATATCGCAAATGGCCAGTGCTAATGGCTCACCGGTTCGTTTAGTTCGTTCAATTTCATTATCAAGATGCTCGATCAGAGAGGCGCGATTTTGCAAACCGGTCAGCTCATCATGCTCTGCCTTGTAGGCGAGCATCTCATTGGCAATATTGAGTCGATTTTGCAGCTCTAAAGTTCGTAAACCAACGCCCAGTCGTGCGCGCAACTCAACGGGTTTAGTAGGTTTGCTGATGTAGTCGTTAGCTCCGGCTTGCAGTGCAGTTGCCAAGTGCTCTTGATCGGAGTGTGCAGTGACCAACACAATGTAGGGTGGGTCATTACTCTCAAGCGCTCTGATTTTACGACAAAGCTCTATGCCATCCAGATTGGGCATCTCCCAATCAAGAACGAGCATACGTGGAGGTTCTGCTTCTGTTGTCAGAATTTCAAATGCCTCTTCACCATCCTGCGCGGTCATTACGTCAAAGCCCCAACCCTCAAGTTGGCGCTCCATCAGCATTCTTAAGACTTTATCGTCGTCGGCAATCAGTACTTTCATAATCTCTGTTAATAGATTGAATTTCATTCAGTGTAGCAGGGCATTCAGAAAGTACAGAAAATATTAAAAAATCTTTTATATTAGTTTTGCCTAATATATTATTACCGGAACTTAACCCTTATAAACGAATAGAGTGTTTGATATGCAGATCAGAAAGGCCGTTAACCTAGCAGTGACCGCGTGCACCCTAGTGACAACCATTTCACTAACGCAACTGGCTTCAGCCCAAGAGCTAGCGTTTACTGAGACCAAAATTATTCAGCAACCGATCAAGGTCGAATTCGACGGGACTGTGGAAGCGGTTAATCGAGCTATTGTTGCCGCACAAACTTCTGGTCGAATTCTAGAATTACCTTTTGATTATGGCGATTTTGTTGAGCAGGGCAGTGTGATAGCTCGCCTAACACAGAGTGAACAGCGCGCAGGGCTGGATGCTGCAAGAGCTTCTCTCAATGAAGCACAAACCGCTTTTGATGAAGCTACTCGTCAATTGGATCGTTTAACCGCACTGTTTGAGCGCAAATTGGTCGCGATCGCGCCTGTAGACAGCGCTCGCCAACAACGTGATGCAGCCAAAGCAAGACTCGATGCAGCAAAAGCTCAGGTTTCTAATGCCCGTGCTCGTTTTGATTACACTGAGGTAATCGCGCCCTATTCAGGTGTAGTGGTTAACAAGCTAGTTTCTGAAGGGGAGACGGTACAACCAGGTACACCATTGATAGAGGGGATTGCACTGGATAGATTACGTGTTCGAGTTCAAATCCCGCAAGCCAACCTGGTCGATGCCAAACAGAGTCAGTTTGTTAATGTTGTGTTGGGTGATCAGGTTGTAGAACCTGTCGATCAACGCTTAATTCCGACAGCCGATCCACTAAGTCATACCTTTACACTGCTTCTAACGTTACCAGCGGGTGACCCTGCTCAAATGCCGCTTCCAGGTGAGTTAGCACGTGTTCAATTTACCATTGATGAAGAGCCTGTGCTGACTCTGCCTAAGTCATCTATAGCGACTCGTGGTGAAGTGGAAGGTGTTTATGTGGCTTCAGGCGATTCAGCCCTCCAATTTAGATACATCAGAACCGGTCAAACTGCTGGTGAACAGGTAGAAATTATCTCTGGTCTCGCAGAGGGCGAAACCGTAGCACTTGATCCTATTAAAGCGGCCTCAATTTATAAGGAGGCGAATCGTGCAGAGTAATGACACTCAAACACTGGGCATATCGGGACGAATTGCCAAGAGTTTTTTAACGACTGAAATTACCCCGCTACTGGCGATCGTGGGTCTTCTGCTAGGTCTTTTTGCCGCGCTGGTGACACCGCGTGAGGAGGAACCACAGATCAACGTCACCTTTGCCAACGTGATGATTCCTTTTCCAGGCGCAAGTGTTGCTGAAGTAGAGTCGCTTATCACCACATCTGCAGAGCAGGTGGTGTCAGAGATCAGTGGCGTCAAAAACATCTACTCTGTTTCCAGCCCAGGCATGGCGCTGTTGACGGTTCGTTTTGAGGTCGGCGAGCCAAGAACCGATGCGATTGTCCGTCTCTATAACGCCTTCTACTCGAACAGAGATATCTTCCCGCCGAATATGGGTATTGGTGAACCGGTCATCAAACCTAAGGGCATTGATGATGTACCAGTTCTAGCTGCGACCTTATGGAGTCGTGATGAATCAGTTAGCAGTGCCGATCTATTGAACGTCGCTCATACGATTCAGTCTGAGCTTCAGCGAGTTGAAGGAACCCGCGATATCACTGTGATTGGCGGCGCTAACCGTGCCATTCAGATCGACTTCGATCCAGTCAAGATGGCGGCACTCTCGGTTACTTTGGATGATGTTCGCGCTAAGTTGCAATACGCTAATGTGACAGCCGATACTGGTGATCGCGTCAAAGCGAACAGCGCCATTCGAGTTCAAGCAGGTCAACTACTTCAGGATGTCTCAGAGGTTAAAAACCTAGTGATAAACGTTCGAAATGGCGCACCGGTTTACCTTCGCGACATTGCTAATATCTACGATGCTCCAGAACAACCGAATCAATACGTCTCTTTTGGTACTGGTCAAGCGGCTGCAGAGCAAACTGCTGTTACACCTGCGATCACCATAGCAGTTGCCAAGAAACCGGGTGAAAACGCGGTTGAAGTCGCGGATGCATTGATCAAACGATTTGATGCGATTCAAGGCATCTATGTACCAGATAATATTGATACAACCATTACACGTAACTATGGTGAGACAGCTGATGATAAGGCGCAAACCCTAATCAAAAAGCTGATTTTCGCTACGCTGTCGGTCATCGTCCTAGTGCTATTTGCACTGGGTGTTCGTGAAGCTATTGTGGTGGGCATTGCCGTTATCGTCACCTTGGCTATTACACTCTTTGCCTCATGGGCATGGGGCTTTACCCTTAACCGAGTGTCGCTATTTGCGTTGATCTTCTCGATCGGCATTTTGGTTGACGATGCCATTGTCGTTGTAGAAAACATACACCGTCATATGTCGATGGGTGTTAAATCACTACGTGAAGCGATTCCCCTTGCAGTCGATGAAGTGGGTGGCCCAACAATATTGGCAACCTTTACTGTCATTGCAGCCCTACTGCCTATGGCCTTTGTCAGCGGCTTGATGGGCCCTTACATGTTGCCGATTCCGATCAACGCCTCAACAGGTATGCTGATCTCACTAGCCGTCGCCTTCATCTTGACCCCTTGGCTCTTTTTGAAGCTGTTTAGACGTCATGTTGAAACAGGTCATTCAGCGGACCATGGCCACTCTGAATCTCGCTTCAAAGGTCTATTTGTTAAGCTACTGACACCGATGCTGCGTCAGGGTAAAGGGGCGTTAAACCGCTACCTATTGCTGGTATCGATTCTGGCGATGATCGGTGGATCCGTCTACTTGGTTGTTAATCAGTCGGTCATTCTTAAGATGCTGCCCTTCGATAACAAGAGTGAGTTCCAGGTCATCGTTGATATGCCAGAGGGAACTTCTCTAGAGCAGACGCAGCGTGTCTTAACTGAGTTGGCAGATGATCTACAGGCACTTCCTGAACTGAAAGATTTCCAAATCTACTCAGGGTCTGCCTCGCCGATTAACTTCAATGGCTTAGTTCGTCAGTACTACCTGCGTTCAGCACCTCATATGGGTGACATTCAAGTGAACCTCAGTGATAAGGCGTTACGTGATCGTAAGAGTCACGAAATAGCGCTTGAAGCACGTGCTCTGCTTGCCGACACGGCTAAGCAATTCAACGCCAACGTGAAGGTCGTTGAGATGCCGCCAGGGCCTCCGGTTATGGCACCTCTAGTGGCAGAGATCTATGGTCTGGATAAGCAGGGTCAAATTGACCTAGCCAAACAAGTTCGCGCGCAATTTGAGTCTACCGAAGGGGTAGTCGATGTCGATGACAGCATTGAAGCCCAACAGACTAAAGAGATCTTCACGATTGATCGCGTTCGTGCCGCGCACTTTGGTGTAGCAGATGCGACCATTGTTGCGGCACTAAACAGTGCGATCCGCGGTGAAAGCCTGGGATACCTGCATGATGACCACTCACGCGTTCCCGTGCCATTAACGCTTAAGCTGGGTGACCAAGATAAGGCAAACATCGCTAAGATTGAGTCTATTCAAGTTCGATCAGATAAAGGCACCTTGGTCTCTTTAGCTGATGTTACTCAGCGTATCGATACGCAAGTAGAGCAGAGTGTTTACCATAAAGATCTACTGCCTGTTGTTTATGTCACCGGTGATGTGGCAGGTGATACTGATAGCCCGCTCTATGGTCTGTTTGAGATTGAATCGAAGCTGGATGACGTCGCACCCAGTGGTAATCCTATTGATCGTTTCTTCTTCTCAGAACCTTCTGATCCCTATGAGTGGAGCTTGAAGTGGGATGGCGAATGGCAGATCACTTTTGAGACCTTCCGTGACATGGGTATTGCCTACTCAGTCGGTCTGATCATGATCTACCTACTGGTCGTTGCTCAGTTCCGTTCATACGGTATTCCATTGATCATTATGGCTCCGATTCCTTTAACGATTATCGGAATCATGCCTGGTCATGCGATATTGGGACAGCAGTTCACAGCGCCCTCTATGATCGGAATGATCGCACTCGCTGGCATCATTGTCCGCAACTCCATACTCCTGGTGGATTTCATTCAGCAACAAGTGAAAGAGGGCATGAGCTTCCAAGAAGCAACGATTAATGCGGCTGCAGTTCGCTCGTTACCCATTGCACTGACCGCAGTCGCTGCGATGATGGGTGGCTTCTTTATCATTGACGATCCAATCTTCGGTGGTCTTGCAGTTTCATTGATCTTCGGTTTGATGGTATCAACCATACTGACCTTAGTCGTAATTCCGGTGGTCTACTACCACTACCATTGGAAGAAACATGCTTAATTGATGTTTGATTTGAAAACCCGGCTTTTGCCGGGTTTTTTATTTTGCAAAAGTTGGCACGCCATTTGCTTAACCTAATCAATCGCACCAACAATAATAAGGGGATTGATATGCAACTTTCACAAAACGATTCAAATTACTTAGCAAGCTTCGAACTAGAAACGCTGATGATGGACGCTAAGGATCTTAAAGAGGCAATGTCTAAAGAGATCGCCATTCTTAGTGATAAGGGTAACTACTCGTTAAGAGCCATTAAACGAAGCTCACTGCGCCTATTAGCTTACCAAACAGCTTTGCACAGCCAACAAAATTCGATAGAACGATATGCACGCGTTCATGCACCACTATTGGTGCATTAAGTCTGGCTGGCAATTAACGACCCTTCTCGGTCATTTCCAATCCACTCCGAGGCCTCTGTGTAGTCTTGTTTATGGGCTAACGTGGGGGTTAGTACACTTAGATTCACCACATGGAGTGCTTGATTGTCTGCAAGCAGTTCGGGGGCTCATTCCTGCTTCGGTCTTTTCAGAGTTAGCCAGCCATTGATCAGGCCAAGCTACATATGTGACATTAATGTCTAAAGGTGGCCCAATTCTTGCTTGTCACTGTGGCGTACAAGCGTCAGCCATATTTCTAAGAAAACTCGTGCTGAGCGCTAATTTATTGAAATATGCAATGCAATATGCGTTGCGTTTTGCTAATGAGTTTGCGGGTTTAACATTGCTTATGAGTTCACCAAAGTTTTTTCTGAGTGCTATTTGGGCCACATTTCTATGGTTGTTTTCGGCAGCCTCACTGGCTAACGCAGGAGAGAAACCATCCGGCATTCTGTTGGTGAATACGCTTGGGCCTGATCCGTTCACAACGCAGTTAATTAGCGGTGTAGAGCGTTCGATTGCGACCGAAAACAAGGGGCGGCAATTGTACGTGGAGAACTTGGATGCCTTGCGTCATACATCTTTTCCATTGGAAGAGACCGCTGAGTATCTACAGAGCAAATATCGTGATACGGATCTTCAGGGTGTCATCTTTTTTGGTCATATCGCTCGGCAGTTGGCTGAAATGCATCCCAATCTGCTCAAGAATGTGACCAAAGTCACCGACAACCTAGCTGGGCGCGCCACAGAGGTTCAGTCTGACCTAGTTTATGTCGATTACCTATTTTCCCCATCGTCATTCGTTGACGAAGCTCTTCGTCTGACTAAACCAGAAACTGTATATTTGCTGGGAAGTTCCAGAGATCCGGTGGGTGCTGCCGGATTTGACGCTCTAAAAGCAGTCCTAGCAAGCAGATCTCTTAATGTTGAGATACTGCATGATCAAAATGGTAAGCAGTTGGAGCAGCGGCTTAACTCGATTGGATCTGACAGTATCGTTATTGCAGTCCCCAGATTCTCTCCAATTGAATGGGGTCTTCAGCCTATTGGTGAGATGCAGCGGTTAGTCGCACAGCTTAGCGTTCCGGTCCTCTCTACAGTTTCGGTATTGATGGGTACTGGCATTTTAGGCGGAAAGCTCTTCTCGGTTCTTGGCTTGGGAGAGACGCTCGGGACTGCTGCCCTGGGCGGAGATCCCAGTCTCCTCAATCACCCAGCCCTTTATGATGGCGAAGCGCTATCAAGGCACGGTTTCACAAAGGGCGACCTGCCATCGGATGTTGAGCTCAGTCGACCGTTGACGCCAACATTATGGGAGGCGTACCGGTACGAGGCAGCTACAGTGTTCGGAATGCTTGTAGGGCTAGGCGCTTACTCGCTCTATTTACGTCGACGCGTTGCTGCGGGCTATCGGGAAAAGCTTAATTACCTTGTAGCACGTAGCGCACTGGTCAGCGATCTGGAGGCAAAGAACTCGCGGATTGAGGCGGCACAGCGTGAGACGGATCTGTTGCTAGCGACCGCTGAAATTGTGCTGTTTGAGCTGGATATCGAATCGGGCACTGCCCAATTGGTAGCTGGCCAGCACAAATTGATTCCAAGGAATCAGCCATTTGATCATGTTCAGATGATTCATCGTCTCTCTGCCTCGACCGAGGTTAGGCAGGCTTTGAAGAATACCTTTGCAAGCGATAATGCCAGTTACACCGCGCGTGTACAGTTCGAAACTGGTGATAAGCCGGTATGGGGTCAGGTGGTTACGGGGAGCCAATATAAACGCGAGGGTAGAGCTAAGCGGTTGTTTGCGCGGCTCGATGTGACTGAGCTTCAAGAGAAAAACGAACAGTTGCGCTCGGCTACTGAGAAACAAAAAGAGCTATTTGCCGTGATCGGTTATGAGCTGCGAACCCCCGTAGCTGCGATTGACATGGTGCTAAATGATACCGACCTAGACCTCGCTGAGCGTCTGACTAGTATTCGCGAGATATCACGCAGCCTGCTTCACATTCTGGAGGATTTGCGCACAGTTGTAGCCCCTGAGCGCGCTATTGAGGCTAAGGCGGTGATTGCCAATCCTGTTGATATAGTACAGCGCGCACTTGCGCCTCTGGCACCGTTGCTGAAAGAGAATCAAATTCAGCTTAATTTGCAGGCACCAGTTGGCGTTGAACCGGTATGGCTGAAGGACCAGGCGCTACGCCAATTGGTAACAAACCTAGTCAAAAATGCAGCCCTCCATTCGGGAGGCTCCAAGGTTTGGGTTTCCCTTGAGGCTGCGTCTTGCGGCGAACATTTAGAAATCCAGTTAGCGGTTGCTGATAACGGGATTGGTATTCCAAGTAATCAAGTTGCTAAGGTGTTCTCGGCCTTTGGGCGTGGCGACACCAGCAAGGATGGTTCGGGTTTAGGCTTATATAGCGAAGCAGCTGGCAGCGCAGTTGGGCGGTGAACTAGAGTATCGAGAAAGGGCATCGAGTGGTGCTCAATTCAGTATGCAATTTAAGGCCGAGGCCGCAAATACTGAGGCACAGGCACAGGCACAGGCACAGGCACAGGCACAGGCACAGGCACAGGCACAGGCACAGGTTAACCTTTCTGGGATGAGTATTCTATTGGCTGAGGATGATCGTGTTTTGAGAATGCTTACTGAGAAAACGATCACCAAACAGGGAGCTACCATCAGAAGTTACGAGAACGGGAGACTGGCTCTAGATAGCTTCCTAGCACAACCCGTTGATCTAGTATTAACGGACTTAATGATGCCCGAAATGAACGGTTTGGAGTTAATTAGAGGTATCCGGCAGGTCGATCATACAGTCCCCATCGTTGCTATAACGGCCGCCGTTGTTGGTGACGAGACTGACGAACTGCTTGAGGCTGGTGCCAACGCTGTTATCTCAAAGCCTATAAGCAGCGAAAAGCTAATAGATACATTGACCTCGATTCACTTGCAGAGCTCAGGTGTAGAACAGGCGAGCGTTGATTGATTTACGACGGGTTGAGCCGAGTGTGTGGCAGGGTGTGAAAATGAATGAGGTGGCGTTCCCGACCCTTCTCGGTCATTTATGACCACTGCACGCGTTGAAAAATCATTCCTAAATGTCAGGTTTGGGTCTATAGTTACTGGAAGCTAGAATTTTGGCGGATGTGCATTGTTGATTAGGTTCTTGATAGTTGGTTTGCTTCAAATATTTGTAGCACTTCCCGTATGGGCGCAAGAAGCGATCTGGGTATTCGAAGACACAACGGCTTCGCGAAGTATTGAAGACGTTGTTGGAAGTCCTGCTTCTTTTGTAAAGACCACCGATACCCATAAAGGGTTTAGTCAGTCGGTATTTTGGCTCCGTGTCGATCTGACAAACGAGACCGCGCAGAGGCAGACGCAGGTGGTGCAGTTCGAGTCACATCTGCTGCCCAAAATAGAGCTCTACGGTGTCCTAGAGAACGCCGCTGTAAGTGGTCTTTCTATCGATAGGGCTGAGCGCCCGCTCCCCACTCTGCTTCCCAGTTTTCCGATTGAGTTAGAGGCGGGCCGCTCTGCAACTCTACATTTTAAAATCACATCGTCCTTCGAAATTGAGCTGGCTTATGGGGTTAAAACCCTTAATGTAGCCCTAGCGGACAACGGAAGGTTTGAAAATCTTCGCTATGCACTAACGCTGGGACTTTTGATCTTGCTGGCTTACAACATAGCCTCAGCGATTATCATTAGACAGGCGTTACATTGGTTGTATGTAGTGTTTGTCTCGTTCATGCTCTGCACGCAGGCCATAGAGATTCAATTAATTCCTTTAGGCAGGCACTTCGCCGCAGTTAGCGGCGCTTTAGGTTTGATTTGCGGAACGCTTTTTCTCGCCTCTCTTTTCAATCAGCTACGAGATAAGTTTGTCCGCTCGGGCATAGCTATTTGCACCATTGCAAGCCTAATCCCCCTTGTGCTCTACGGACCCGCGGCTGCCTATCAGTCGTTGATGAGTTTGTCCGTTCCACTCAACTTATTGCTACTCAGCGCACAAGTGATTGTTTCGCTGGTTAAACGTAAACCTTACAGTAAGTTGGTTTTCGCGGGTTGGACGGCCTTTGTGGGTGGAACGGTTCTGGCCTTGATGGGCGGAAACGGAGTCCTACCGTTCGAATTTCAATCAGCCTACGCTGTTGGAAGCTTGCTTGAGGCCACCTTGTTCTCCGTTCTCCTTGCCTATCGTCTGCATGACCGTGACCAGACTGTCGACTTGTTAGCGCATCAGCGAGCGAACAATGAGCGCCAAAAAGAGATGTTTGCCATAATTGGCCACGAGCTGCGCACACCGGTATCGATAATATCTATGGTTGCTGATAACGCCGACATGCAACCAAACGATAAAGTCGCCCAGATAAAAAGTATCGCTGAAAATCTTTTGAATGTTCTTGAGGATCTGCGAATTGTGGTGGCGCCCGAACGTGCTTTGGTTGCCAAATTAGAGTTAGCAGACCCAGTCGAAATTCTGAAGCGTGCGCTCTCACCGATGAGTTCTATGCTCGCCGCAAATGGCTTCTCCCTGCATATCGAGTCCGCGCAATCCAAAGGTCAATTATTCGAGATCCGGTCACAGCAGTTTCGACAGTGTGTTACCAACCTAGTTAAAAACGCCGCATTACACTCTGGTGGATCTGAGGTTCACGTTAAGTACGAGCATCAGGTCAACAAAAATAACGAGGTAATCTGTCGCGTCAGGGTCGAGGATAACGGCACGGGCATCCCAGATACACTGAAAAATAAAGTGTTCGATGCTTTCAGGCGAGGCGGTACGAATCAAGAGGGTTCAGGGTTAGGCTTGTTTATCGTCAAGAATTTCGCAGAGCAGATGGGTGGTACGCTCGCTTATTCGGCGAGCGAGTACGGTGGCGCTTGTTTTGAGCTCACGTTCCCCGTCAAGGCAGTTAACTCTGAGGCACAGGCACAGGCACAGGCACAGACACAGACACAGCGTGCAGGCCTCTCCAATATGCGTATCCTACTTGCTGAAGATGATCGAATGCTTCGAATGCTTACGATAAATATGCTGACTAAAGAGGGAGCAGAGGTTAGTGCCTACGAAAATGGAAGGCTTGCCCTCGCTGCATACTCACCAGAAAAGTTTGATCTCGTAATCACTGACTTGATGATGCCCGAGATGAACGGTCACGAGCTAACTAGAAAGATTCGATCATGGTCATCGGAGACTCCTATCATCGCTGTCACAGCTGCCGTTGTTGGAATTGAAACCGATCAATTTCTAGCTGAGGGAGCGGATTATGTCATTCCCAAGCCAGTATCTAAATCCGCTCTACTAGATGCACTTCATGAGATAAACAGTCGCCGTGCAGCTGGATCTTAGATGTCGCCTAAGTGCCGTTAAGAGACAAAAAAGAGAGCCGTAGCTCTCTTTTTTAAAATCACAGCATTCTGCTATGCAAAGTGCAGTGATGTTTAGTTGCTCATTATGCTTTAGCAGACATGAACTTTTTTAGTTCTTCGAACATTGGAGCTGAAGCGTAATCTTCTACACTCTGTTCCATCAGTTCAGTCAATTCAGCTTTAGCGGCTGCAAGTGCTGCGATCTCTTTCTCAGCAACTTCAGTCATTTTAGCTTCAGCTTCTTTCAAGTATTTAACTTGAAGTTCTAGAGCTGCTTTTGGATCTTTAACTTCAGTTAGAGATTTCATCTGTGAAAGAGATGCGTTAACAACCTCTGTTACATAAGATGATTGAAGACCAATTAGGGCTTCAGCAGTCTTCTTGTTGATCTCAGCAATCGCCATCATTGGCTTCATGCTATCTTTTAGTTCGTTCATCATGAGTCATACTCCTAATTTAATTTATTGTGCACTGCACCATAGGGTCAATATATTGTGGTTTTTGCTAACTGTCAAACCTTTTTGTGCACCGCAACAAAAATATATTTAGAAACTCCCACTGTGGTTTTTTTCACGAATAGGTATCATGGCGGCAACACAAGGAAACCGACATGCAACTCTCTATACTCTTCGAAGATGACTATCTTATAGCAGTAGATAAACCCTCGGGTTTATTGGTTCATCCGAGTTGGATTACAAAGCCTGATGAACCCACCTTAATGGGCCTGCTGAAAGAGCACTTTAATGCTGAAAAGCTGCATACTATCCACCGACTTGATAGGGCAACTAGTGGGGTTATGTTGGTTGGTAAAGAGCTTGAGTCATCGAAAACAATGCAAGAGCAGTTTCAGGCCAGAGGTGTAAAAAAAGAGTACGAGTGTCTTGTAAGAGGGTGGTTTAGTGAACCCCAGGGCAGAATTGATCATGCATTGGTGCCCAAATACGATAAATATGCAGATCCCCTAGCAAGCCAGGATAAAGAGGCCAAAGAGGCGGTAACCGACTTTGAAGTCATCGCGCAAACTGAGCTGGATATTCCGGTTGGGCGCTACTCAACATCCCGCTACAGCCTTGTAGCCTGTTTCCCGCACACAGGGCGTAAGCACCAAATTCGCCGTCACATGAAGCACCATCTTCACCCCATTATTGGCGATACCAAATACGGAGAGGGGCGTCATAATCGTATGTTTCGAGACCATTTCAACCTTCATCGATTGGTATTAATGGCGAGATCGATTCAGTTTTCCCATCCAGTGACTGATGAACTGATGACAATTCATGCCGATCTACCTGTTGATATAGAGCGGTTATACGAAGCGATAGGGCTGAATAAGTCCTAATAAATCGTGTTAGAATTTACACCTTATTAGTCCAAACCTTAAGAGTTTCAGATGAGCCGTCCTGACGATATCAATGCCAAGATCCAAACTGACAATGCCACTTCATCCAGTTTAGAGAGCGCACTTAAAAATAGCCCCGTCATCGCACTGATTGGTGCCATGGATCAGGAGATTGAACGCCTAAAAAACAGTATTCAATCTTTACAAGTAAGTGAAATCGCAGGCTTTACTTTTTTTTCAGGGCAGATCGACGGTGTCGACGTGGTGCTGCTTAAATCGGGCATCGGTAAGGTCAATGCTGCAGTGGGTACCACCTTGCTGTTAGATCACTTTAAACCAAGCTGTGTGATTAACACAGGTTCTGCTGGTGGCTTTGATCCAACGTTGAAAGTAGGGGATGTGGTGATCTCTGATGAGGTTCGTCACCACGATGTTGACCTAACCGTATTTGGCTACGAGATCGGTCAAATGGCTAGAATGCCAGCCGCTTACTTAGCGGATGAACTGCTACTTAAGGTGGCTGAAGAGTCTATAGCTCAGTTTGAAAACACCGCATGTCAGCGTGGTTTAATCGCGACCGGTGATGCCTTTATGAGCGATCCAGAGCATGTTGAGAAGGTTAGAGCCAACTTTCCTACGATGAAAGCTGCAGAGATGGAAGCGGCTGCCATTGCACAGACCTGTTACCGCTTTGAGGTTCCGTTTCTAGTTATTCGGGCGTTGTCGGATATCGCAGGCCAAGAATCTAATGTCAGCTTTGATCAGTTCATCGAAACGGCATCAGAAAATTCGGCTCAGATGGTTTTAGCAATTGTTGCCAGACTTGCAAAACTAAGCTGATCCGAAGAGTCGCTGGTTGCTATTCAGCAGCCAGCTCTTTCAGATAGTTGACGACCGATTCACTGTCCCATTCGCGCTCACCGATCACCTTATCAATCACTTCGCCCTCTTTATCGAGCACCAATGTCATGGGTAATCCCTCAAGACGCAGAGTCATAAAGGCCGCTCCCGGCTCGTCCAGCCAGATTTCGGGTTCTGCGCCATCAAAGTTCTCCAATACGAAGGCCTCCACCTGATCACTCATATCACCTACATTGATAGCTACCACTCGCGCGTGACCTTCAACAGCCTCCTCTAAACGCCCTAATGCAGGCATCTCACGAATGCAGGGCGGGCACCAGGTTGCCCAGAAGTTAATCAAGCGTACTTCACCTTGGTACGCATCAAGCGTGATAGGGTCACCCTCTAGGGTTTTGAAATCCAGCGGTGGAAGTTGCGCGGCCTGTGAAGTGATCGAACAAATCGATAAAAACATTCCTAGCGTATAGGACTTAATAGTGTGTAAGCTCATAGTTATTAATACGAATCATATAGAGAATAAGGATCATATCATGGCAAACGTTGCTTTTATTGGCTTAGGTACAATGGGTTACCCAATGGCAGGGCATCTTACTAAGGCGGGACATGAAGTCACTGTATACAACCGAACCTTTGCTAAAGCAGAAGCCTGGGTCAGCGAATACGCAGGTAAAGCAGCTAAAACCCCACAAGCAGCCGCTGAAGGCTGTGACATTGTATTTGTGTGTGTCGGTAATGATGATGACCTATACCAGGTTACAACGGGCGACGAGGGTGCCATTAAAGGCATGAAGACTGGTGCAATTCTTGTTGATCACACCACGGCATCCGCTGAAGCGGCTAGAACACTCAATACGGTCTGCCGTGAACAGGGATTGGGATTCATTGATGCTCCTGTGTCTGGCGGACAGGCGGGCGCTGAAAATGGCGTGCTTAGTGTGATGTGTGGTGGTGATTCAGAGGTCTACAAACAGGTTGAACCAGTTATTGATGCTTATGCTAAATCACAAAGCTTGTTGGGTGATGCTGGAGCAGGGCAGTTGGCTAAGATGATGAACCAGATCTGTATTGCAGGTTTGGTGCAGGGGTTAGCTGAAGCGATCCACTTCGGCCAGAAGAGTGGCCTTGATGTTGCCGCCGTTATTGATGTTATACAGCACGGGGCAGCCGGTTCTTGGCAGATGGTTAATCGTCACCAAACAATGATCGATGAAAAGTATGACTACGGTTTCGCTGTTGATTGGATGCGTAAAGACTTAGGTATTGTCCTTAATGAAGCGCGCAGCAATGGCGCACGCCTTCCTGTGACAGCGATTGTGGATCAATTCTATTCGGAAGTTCAGGCGCTGGGAGGCAATCGTTGGGATACCAGCAGTCTGCTGAAGCGACTGCAGTCGATGGATAAATAGTTGTATATATCTTGCAGGAATTGATTTAGATCAATAAAATGCACTCTGTCTTAAACAAACAAATTAATGAGGTTTAGTCAGATGGGCTCAATCGATAAATACAACATGATTTCTCTAGCTCCAAGCCTAGTGATCATCGGTGCAATGCTTGTTATGACAGTTGTCGGCATTAAGCTTCTAAAAGGTGCAATTGCTAAAGATGCGGCGAAAGCTGGCGAATAAGCGACCTTGTTAAAAAAACCGCCTTCATTGGCGGTTTTTTTATCTCTGATTGATCATCGACTCTGCATTATCCACCCAGGCCTCTGGCACAACAAACAGCCTTTCCACTAACTGTCTTGAACAGCCTTTGCCCAACACCACGAACAGTTGTTGTGGTCGGTCGATCACACTCTTTGCTCTCTTTAACAGGTTGCTTTTACTCACTGCGATGTCATGGATATGTGAAGGGGAGGTCAACCATTCAGATCTCGATGGCATTAAAAAACGAACTGCGTCTGGGTATTCATCTAAAAAGCCTTCCAATTCGTTGATGCAAAGCCAGCGGCCACGAGAATGCTGCGGGTGAATGTTATCCGGTATCTTCGATTGGTTATCGCTGACATGGTAGAAGAGCCAGCCAAATATTTGTGCATAGCTCTCAACCGCCGAATCGACCCCTAACGATTGCAGAGTGCGTTTTGCTGGCTCAGACTCAAGAAGTTTTAACTGCTTGTTTTCTATATGTGTGATTTTTCTATCCAGAGAGTCCGTCAGACTAGGACCTAAATAGTCACTCATCTGACCGCTACTCCCAACACGAAGATAAAATTTTATGGCGACCTCTATATGCTGCCAAGCGCCATCTTTGCAGACTAGAAAATCTGCTTCGCCTAAGGTTTTCTTATCCTCAATTATTTGAATATGACTTTTTAAATCAGTTATTTGAGAAAATGTTTTAAGATGAAGCTCGAATAGGTCCTCAAAGTGAACACCTAGCCTGTGATGATGTTTAAGCTTCGAAATCAAGGAAGCGTTAATAGCGAGAGGGTCACGTCTAAACTTGTTTTCACCCACCAGTGTTTGGGCTTGGCTTAACCAGGCAAGTTCACTCGCTGTCTGCTCTGTTGTGTAGACGATCTTTTTCATAAAACACGCTGGCTGAATTTTAAATTCAAATTAACATTCTAGCGGCCAATACGGTACTCTATAGTCTCAATTTTAGTGAGCGAGTTAAGGAGCAGGGAATGGCTTTAATGACTAAACGTCAAGCTCTAGAAGCTGAAGCGGAAGCACGAATGGAGAAAACCACTCGTAGTCCACGTCTCTCTGATACGGATATTAATTACATCCTCATCAACGGTGCACAAATTGCACTGAGCAAAATGAAACGTGCCGATGCCTATGATGATCGTCTCTACTATCATGCGCAAATCAGTGCTTACCTTGAGGTGTCACTTTCACGTGGCGCAGGGATCACAGATGACACACGTGATGATCTAAACAACCTCTATAAAGAGGCTACTTACATCTACATGGAATCTAAGCGACACAGCACTAAGGATTAATTGATTGACGCCCTTTGATCCTAAAGCCTTCTTAGCAACACTCCCTAACAAACCTGGCTGTTATCAGATGTACGACAGTTCTGGTGAGCTGTTGTATGTCGGTAAAGCAAAGAACTTAAAGAACCGTGTCTCAAGCTATTTCAGAGAGACTGGACTCTCTATTAAGACCCAAGCATTAGTCAGCAAAATTCAATCCATTGAGATTACGTCAACCGGTTCTGAGACAGAAGCACTGCTGCTAGAGCAGAATTTAATTAAGCAGTATCGACCGCCTTACAACATATTGTTGCGTGATGATAAGTCTTACCCCTACATATTGATCACCGATAAAGACGAATTTCCAGCCGTTAGATATCAACGCGGAAAACGTTCTCCCAACGGCACTCTATTTGGCCCTTTTCCTAGCGGTGGGGCGGTAAAAGAGAGTCTGAACCTTCTACAAAAGCTGTTTAAAGTACGTCAGTGTGACGACAGTTTTTTCCGTAACCGCTCTAGACCCTGCCTGCAGTACCAAATAGAGCGCTGCAGCGCTCCTTGTGTGGGTTTAGTTGACGATGCGGATTATCAGCGTGACGTGCGTCATACCAAGCTTTTTTTGCAGGGTAAAAACCCAAAAGTGATGAGTGAGCTCGCATCCGAAATGGAGGCTGCCTCTCGTCAATTAGCGTTCGAAAAAGCCGCTCAGCTTCGGGATCAATTGGCTCGCTTGCAGCACGTACAAGAGCAGCAGACCGTTATCGGTCAAAAAGGTGAGGCGGATGTCTTTGGCGTAGCCGTTCAACCTGGCGGCGTTTGCGTACACGTTCTTTTTGTCCGTCAGGGGCGAGTTATTGGCTCCAAAGTGTATTATCCCCGAATTGCTATCGAAGACAGTGCAGAGGATGTCTTAAGCGCTTTTATTGCTCAGTTTTACTTGGCTGGCGGGCGCGAGATACCAGAGTCTATTATTACGGCGATTGAACTGCCCGAGTCTAACCTTCTCAGTGAAGCTCTTAGTCAAATGCGCGAACGTAAAGTCTCTATTACTAGTAAAGTGCGTTCTGATCGCAACAGTTGGCTTAAGTTAGCTCAGCAAAATGCCGAACAGAATTTACAGTCACAGCTGGCCAATAAACAAAATATCTATAACCGATTCCTAGATCTTCAGTCAGCGCTAGGCATGGAGGAGATCCCCTCAAGACTTGAGTGTTTCGACATCAGCCACTCCAGTGGAGAGGCTACTGTGGCCTCTTGTGTAGTGTTTGATCGCAATGGCCCGCTGAAACGTGACTATCGTAAATATAATATCGAAGGTATTACTGGGGGTGATGACTACGCCGCCATGAACCAAGCCTTGCACCGTCGTTTTGAAAAGGCGACCAGTGCGGATGCAATACTCCCTGATATCCTGGTTATTGACGGGGGTAAAGGACAGGTAGCTCAGGCTGTTGAGGTGCTTAATGAGCTCAATATTCAAGGGATCAAGGTAATTGGTATCGCGAAAGGCCCAACACGTAAAGCGGGCTTTGAAATTCTGATTGATGCCGAAACAGGCAGCGAGAATATATTGCAGTCTGACTCTCTTGCGCTTCATTTGTTGCAACACATCCGTGACGAATCCCACCGATTTGCCATCACGGGTCACCGTGCGCGTCGTGCTAAAGCGAGAAAGCAGTCACTACTCGAAGGCATTGATGGCGTCGGCCCTAAACGCCGTAGAGAGCTACTGAAACATTTCGGAAGTGCGAAAGCGGTTGAGTCAGCAAGTGTTGAAGAAATCGCAAAAGTCTCTAGTATTAGTAATAGTCTTGCAGAGACGATCTATCTCGCTCTGCACCCCGATAGCTAAAGGTGCTTCTCTGCATGAATCTACCCAACGTATTAACTCTGTTACGTATTGTTTTAATTCCATTTTTCATCATTGCATACTACTGGCCGACACCTTTTGCCGGTTGGATATCAGCAGGAATCTTTGCCTTAGCGGCCGTTACTGATTGGTTGGATGGTTATCTCGCTCGCAAATGGCAGCAAGAGAGCAGCTTTGGGGCATTCCTTGACCCTGTGGCCGATAAGTTAATGGTCGCTGCGGCTTTGATTTTACTGGTCGATACCTATGGACGTCTCTTTTCTGATTGGCCTGCCATTCTCTCGATTCCAGCCATCATCATAGTCGGTCGTGAAATCGTGATCTCTGCATTGCGTGAATGGATGGCTGAAATAGGGGAGCGCGCTCAGGTTGCCGTCTCTATGATTGGTAAAGCTAAAACAGCCCTTCAAATGCTAGCCATCTTTATCATGATTGGTGCTGCGCCCGGAACGACTCTGGCCTGGATCGGGGTCGGTATTCTCTATGCTGCTGCGCTACTAACGCTATGGTCTATGTTTGTCTACCTGCGTGCTGCTTGGCCACACCTTAAACCTAATCAGTGATAGGCCTTAAAGTCGAGTAAGTGGTTATTTTTTAAGCAGATCTAATTTCAATCTAGCGATTGACAGGGTGGGTGAAGCGTCTATAATACGCGCCACTTGTTCAGCAAGTGCGGGAATAGCTCAGTTGGTAGAGCGCAACCTTGCCAAGGTTGAGGTCGCGAGTTCGAGCCTCGTTTCCCGCTCCAATATGGCGAGTTGGCAGAGCGGTGATGCAAATGATTGCAAATCATTACTAGGCCGGTTCGACTCCGGTGCTCGCCTCCATATTCTCTTCCTAAAGATCTCTCTTTAGGGATGTATCAAACGATACACATCATCAATGCCCTGGTGGTGGAATTGGTAGACACAGCAGACTTAAAATCTGCCGGCCGTTAGGCTGTACCGGTTCAAGTCCGGTCCGGGGCACCATTTTTATCTACTTTTTCTTGTCTACTTTCATCTTCTTGCTAAACTAAATTTACGTTTAACATTCTTATTAAGTAGTTGAGATATGTCTAAAAAAACCATCCTTTGCATTGACGATGACTCGTTTACCCTTGCCCAGATCCGTGATGCTTTGGAGTCTGATTATAAATTGGTCTGTGCAGTTGACCCTGAAGTGGGACTTTCATTAGCGGTCAAACGCCAACCCGATCTGATTCTACTTGATGTCAATATGCCGGGAATGAATGGATTAGAGTTGGCTGATCTGCTCGACAAAATCACCATGACCAGCAATATACCTGTGATTTTCCTGAGTGCATTTGCCACCCCTGAGATACAGGAGCGTGCAGAACAGTTAGAAGCAAAGGCGTTTTTAACTAAGCCATGTAACGGTCGTTACATTAAAGAGATGGTCGCTAAGTTTTTAGAGACTGAGTAGATACTTTGTTAGATCGCACTCTCTAAGCTGAGTAGCGATCTAACATCACCTGCGAACTTAACGGTTTGCTGAAATAGTAGCCTTGAATGTAATCGCAACCCAGCTCTTTCAGAGCAAGCAGTTGCTCCTCTTGTTCCACACCCTCAGCGATCACTTTGATTCCTAGCGATTTTGACATCTGAATAATCGCTTTACAGACGGATAGGTTTCGACTGTTTTCGGGTAGTCCGTCGATGAATACTTTATCGATTTTCAAATAATCAATTTTAAAGTCCAGTAGATAAGATAAGGCAGAGTAACCGGTTCCGAAGTCATCCAACGCCAGCTCAATCTGATTTTGTGAACAGTATCCCATTAAATCATTGAGCTTTTCAGACGGAAGAAAGAGCGAGCCTTCCGTCAATTCAAGCCGTAACTTGAGCAGTTTTCCATGGTTTAAGTTAGAGAGGAGATTGATGATATCTGAACTACTATTTTCACCAGTATTAAGGCTTCGCGCAGAGACGTTCACAGAGAAAACGGGCAAAGGGTCGATAACGGTTTGCCACCGCTGAGCGGCCTCAATCGTCTTATGAAAAACTCGCTCATCCAATTGCGCAATAATGCCTATCTCTTCTGCAATTTGGATAAATTCATCTGGTGAAATCTGGCCATAGTAGGGGTGTTGCCACCGCGCTAGGGCTTCAACACTGTATAACTGCTCCGTATCACAACTAATAATTGGCTGAAACATCACCTCGATTTGATCGTCTGCAACCGCCTGTTTTAGATCTGCGATGAGTGTTTGACGCCTAATCGAAGCGGTCGTCATTTCAGGTGAATAGAAAACAAATTGATTGTCTCCGAGCTGTTTTGCTCGATAGAGCGCCTGCTCAGTAAACTTCAGCAGGTCGGTTGCATCAAGCGCATCTGATGGAAATTCAGCCGCACCAATACAGCAGGAGATATCGTATTGCTGATTTTGATAGAAAAATGGTGCTTGAATGTTGGATCGAATTTTAATCGCTAAATCGACTATGTTGGTTTTATTCTTTTGATTATCGATGAGCAACAGGAACTCATCACTACCGACTCGCGCCACTATGTCATGGTCAGACACATTATTATGAATGCATTCAGCAACATGAATCAGTATCGCATCGCCGCAACCATGACCGTAACTGTCATTAAACGATTTAAACCGATCTATATCCAGTGCAAGTAGTGTGTAGCGGTGCCCAGTATTAGCCTCGTGAATAGATGAATTCAAACAACCCACAAAGTAATTACGATTAGGTAGTCCAGTCAGGGCATCATAGTTTGTGTGTTGCCAGATGAGCTTTTCACGACGCTTATCTTTGGTGATGTCTCGACCAAAACCAATCAACCCGACAATTTTTCCATCACTGTTCCTAAGGGGTAACTTTGAACAAAGATTAAATGTCTCACCGCCCTTAGGCCAGGTTTCAGTATAGAGTTTGGCAAGCAGTGGCTCACCAGTCTGCATAAGGTCCAACTCTTCCTGTCTCATCGCTTCTGCATGTTCAGCAGTGTAAAAGTCAAAATCACTCTTGCCCAGTATTTGGTCAACCTCTTTTAGCCCATAATGTAGGGCTAGGTTCCTATTTGCGTAAATCAAGGTTGACGAGAGATCTTTAATAAATACCTGATCGAAACAGTTTTCTAGTATCACGTTCAACAGTGGCTGATCCCTGAACCACTCAGTCGTTAGGGAATCCACAATTTGTGTTGTGTAGCGCGACATATAATCAGCCTTGATGGTTAACTACCTTAAGCATAGTCGATTATTAGAAAGTTGCTTACCTCTTTGCTAAGAGAAAGAGTATTGTCTATTCGCGCTGGTCACTAATGGCTGCGGTGGGAACTCATTTGGTAGTAGGGGTGCATCAAATAGATAACCTTGTCCCTCTTCACACCCCATATTTACGAGCATTCTGTACTGCTCTTTAGTCTCTATACCCTCAGCGACTACCACCAGATCAAAGGTATGCGCTAAAGCAATGATTGCTTGAACTAAGCGTCGCGATTTTTCAGAAAAAGTCATCTGATCGATAAAGCATCGATCAATTTTTAACGTATCCAAAGGTAAATTTTGAAGATAAGAGAGAAGAGAAACCTGTCCCAAAATCATCCATCGCAATGGATATGCCTAATTGACGAATCTCATTAAGAACTGAGATTGCATAGTCGACATTAGAGATGAACATAGACTCTGTAATCTCAATTTGAATTTGAGAGGGTGAGACGCCATGTTTGACCAATGTTGATTGCACAAATGATATAAAGTTTGGGTTGAATAGCTGAATAGGCGATGCGTTTATCGCCAATGTAAAGTCCATGCCGACTCGTCCCGATTTAAGCCAGCTGTTAAGTTGTTTGACTGACTCATCAAACGCCCATTCACCAATTTCATTGATCATGCCAATTCGCTCCGCAATGGGAATGAACAGCTCTGGTGAAATTTTGCCAAGGTTGCTATTTTCCCATCTTAATAACGCCTCAGCGCCGATGACAGATCCTTTGCTGATCGAAACCTTAGGTTGGTAAGTTAGATAGAGCTCTTTATTGATGATGGCACGTCTCAATTCAGATTCAATCTTTGCTTCGTGATTGTTCGAGTCATCCATCTGTTGGTCGTAGGCATCATAATCTAGGCCGCTATTAAGACAGGGAACAGCCAGTACCGCTCTCCGGATTAATTCACCGGGTTGTTTAATCAGTCCTTTAGATACAGCGAATCCAATTCGGACAGAAAGTTTATAGTGCAGTGTGCCGATTTCATGAATACCGGTTAACAATCGATGCATGCGTCTTGCGAATTGCTCTTCGAAAGCAGGGTCAATTTCAGTCTCTTTAATCGCGATAAATTGATTGGCATTCCAAGCACCGATCATTGCGACCTGATTAGCAGCTGACTCCGATATAAGCTTGGCGAGCGTTTGCATGGCTCGATCGTATATCTCATAGCCGTACGTTTTTGCTAAAGCATCCGCTCCATCTATTTCAATAAAGTAGGCCGTTAAGTCCTTCTCTAGCGCAAACTCTTCAAAGATATGTTTCTGAATTGCTCTTCGGTTAGGCAATCCAGTGGTTTCATCGGTGTAACCCAGGGCTTTCAGAGAGGCAATATCATCATCCGCTATGTAAGCATTGACATAAGTTGAGTCAGAGGCTGTTCTAACCGAACCCAATGTCGTTTTTAGAATATTGCTGATGCGTTCAATAATCAGCTGATGATCAAAGGGTTTATTTAAAAACTCGACCGCCCCTAATGCCAGCGCTTTTGTGCGGGTCTCCATATCAGTTTGCGCGGTTAGCACTATGATGGGAGGCCGTTTGTTGGGCATTGCTTCGTCCAATTGTTGCATGACTTCAAAGCCATTCATGCCAGGCATTCGAATATCTAGAAGTATCAGGTCTGGCAGGCTCTGTTTTGTCTCTTGAAGAACCTGTAAGGGGTCTGTTAAAGACCTTAGGTGGGTAAAACCCTGATCCTCTAATAGATCTTCTAAAAGAAGTACGTTCGCTTCGTTGTCATCAACTATGAGGATATTGGCGTCAAGAATGTTTTCGCGGCTCATTTAATTTACCTCCTCAAAGTAGTCATCAATTAGGTCGTAAAATTTAGGTATATCGATCGGCTTGGTTAGGTAGTGATCAAATCCCTCGTTTAAGCCTCGTTTAACATCGTTTGGCATAGCATTGGCCGATAGCGCGATGCAGGGAGTGCCCTCCAAACTTGGCTCCTGTTTGAGGCGTTTTAATAACTGAAATCCATCCATTCCCGGCATATTGATATCAAGAATAATAAGATCAGGCCGATGGGTTTTAGCCATCTCTAAACCCAGGAAGGGCTCATGAGCAACGACAAGATTTATGCTTTCAAAATCTTCAAAAATATCCTGCATGAGTCGCTGATTGGCTGGATTATCTTCAACTTAAAGAACAACCTTTTCTGATTGGCTCGCTAGATCAGTATTGAGTTGATCATTTTGTACCTTGCCGGATGTGAATGAGTCACTCTTAACCTGGCAGTTAGCCAGTGGTAGCGTTACAGTGAAGGTACTTCCGGTGTGATCGCTTTTCACATCGATCGTACCATTCATATATTCGACAACCTTTCTTGTTAGCGCTAGCCCGACACCGGTTCCCTCTATGCCAGAGTTTTCTGCATTGCTTCGATTGAATGGCTCAAATATATGATCAATCTGATCATCGCTGATACCGATCCCGGTATCCTGAACATGCACGAGTACTGATTGGTCAACCACCTCCCAAGACAACTCAACTGAACCTTGTTGGCGGTTGTATTTAATGGCGTTGGAGAGCAGGTTGATCAGTACCTGTTTGAGTCTGGTGTAGTCTGCCATCGCCTCAATATGCTGTGCGTTAGCTTTAACCAGAATAGAGATACCACTCTTGTCCGCTAGTGGCTGCAGCACCTCTAGGGTTTCATTGGCAACGCTATCGACCAGCGTAGGTTCTAGTGAAATTGAGAGCTTACCCGCTTCAATTTTGGCAAGATCTAAAATGTCATTGATCAGTGTCAGAAGATGCTTACCACTCGAGTTGATTTGGTGCACCTGTTTTGACTGCTTCTCATTGAGAGGGGTCTTTCTATTAGCTTGGAGCAGTTCTGAGAAGCCAATGATTGAGTTCAGTGGTGTTCTTAACTCATGGCTCATAGAGCTTAAGAATTCACTCTTAGCACGGCTTGCATCTTCGATTAGATCCTTCGCTGCTTCAAGCTCCGCTGTGAAACGTTCCCGCTCATTCATCTGACGGTAGAGCTGAATCAGTAAAGAGCAGGTGGCAACAAAGGGTTCTAACCAATTGACCAGCTCATCATTCAGCTCTGATTCTGAGTTGGCAATGGCGATCATGCCTAGCGTTTTATCACCTTGTTTAATAGGCATTCCTAGCAAATTATGCAGAGGAGGGTGTCCATCAGGAAGACCGCGTCGACCCGGTGCTGTGGCGGGTGATTCTGTTAAGACCACCTCGCCTTGAGCAAACACACGACCTAACAGGGATTTCGTGTTGGTTACCCGACTCGAACCTGCCAAGAATTTTTGCATCAAACTTTTCGAATCTTTATCCCAAGAGAGATCAGTTAAAGAGTGAACGATCAGTTCAGGTTCTGACTTGCTTGGATCCACCTCACCAATCAGCGCATATTCGCTATTGGTTAACTCGCGTAATGACTCCTGCAGAAAAGACCATATAGAGTTGCCACTGATCAGCGCTTCATAATCAGTTAGACCTTTGTGAAGTTTATCCAGCAGCATACTTTGTCGCTCTAACTCACGCTCTTTGCGCTTGGTTTCACGAAGATCCGTCACTATCCCAATGAACTCATTTTGAGATTGGTCATCAATAACCACTTCAATGACGGCCAGATGTATGGGTATCAGCTCGCCACTTTTACTGATGGCTGATACTTCACGACCTTCACCGATCACCGAACTGTTGTGAGTGGCATTTTGGCGCTTATCACGGTCGTAATGTTTTAGGTATCCATCATGGTGTTTAGCAATATCCTTAGGCATCAACATTGATATGTTTTGACCTACAAGCTCGTCGATAGAGTAGCCAAATAGAGATTCAGCTTTTTTGTTAGCATCCTCGATAATGCCGCGGTGACTGATCCGAATAACGGCAGCGGCTGCATTCGATACAAGGCTTGATTGCCTAGCCAATTCACGGCGAAGAAGATCACGTGAACTAATAATCTCTCTGTTTTTCTCTTCGTTATCTTTTTGTCGCACATGTAAGGCGATGAGAGCCTCAGCCTGCAGGGCAAAAGAGTTTAGAAGCTCCTTCTGCTCCTCAGTAAACTGGCGTGGCTTTGTATCAATGACACAGAACGAACCTAGACAGAAACCATTAGTGTCGTGTATTGGGGTGCCGCAATAGAAGCGTATGTTTGGCGCTCCGATCACCAGTGGATTATCATGAAAGTCAGGATGTTCAAGGGCATTACGCACCTCGAGTAGTTTGTGATCGTGAACCACATGGGAACAAAAAGCTTCATCACGACCGGTTTCACAAACATCTAATCCGTAAATGGATTTAAACCACTGTCGCTTACTATCTATTATTGAGACAGCGCAGATAGGGGTATTAAAAATATGAGCCGCCTGAGCTGTAAGCTGATCGAAATAGAGGTCACTGGGCGTATCGAGTAGACCAATGGATTTTAAGCTAGCAATGCGTTGAGTTTCATCTTCAGGGTGAGCGGCGATTCTCATAAAACACCTTTTATCAATCGGTTTAAAGTTCACCCAAACTGCATGTGTCGTAAATTCACATATAAGGTGTTTATTAACAAATTAGTACAAAAATAAAAAAGTGCTAAAAAATTTTGAGGTAATTATGTCTAAGATCTCTCTTCTTGGGATTGGCCTAATGGGCTTGCCTATGGCAAAGCGCTTGTTGAGTGAGGGTGTAGAGTTAACCGTCTGGAACAGAACGCAAGAGAAATGCTTGTCCTTAAAAGAGGATGGCGCCGCTGTTGCCGAAGACCTTAGCGAAGTCGCACAGAGCGATATCATTATTACCATGCTAGCTGATGGCCAGGTCGTCGAAGAGGTTATCTCTATGCTACTGCCTCAACTCACGAAACAGCATCTGGTGATCGATATGAGCTCAACATCGCAAAAAGAGGTCATCAGCATCGCTGACAAAGTTGAATCAACCGGTGCACGTTTCATAGACGCACCTGTGTCAGGAGGAGTGAAAGGCGCCGAAGAGGGTACACTGGCCATTATGGCAGGAAGTCGTGATGAGCGAACATTCGAAGAGGCCAATGTCGTTTTTTCATCAATGGGGCGAGCCACAAGAGTAGGGGATGTAGGATCTGGTCAGCTATCTAAACTGGCCAATCAGGCTATAGTAGGCGGTACCATCGCTATTGTATCGGAGGCTGTATTGCTGCTGGAACGAGCAGGCGTTGATTCTGAAGCCTTTAGACGCGCACTGTCAGGCGGGTTTGCTGATAGCACCATCCTTCAGTTACACGGTAAGCGTATGAGCGAACGAACATTTGAACCGGGCGGCAAAGTCACAACTCAACTCAAAGATGAGAAAAATGTTCTCGAAGCTGCGCAATCATTGAACTTAGAGCTGCCTGTTACAAAAGCCATTTATGAGCGGTATCAAGATCTTTCTGAGAATATGGGTAAAGGTGACTTAGATCACTCTGCGCTTTTCCTACAGTTACTCAAAATTAATAATTTAGGCTAGAATGCAATAAAACACTCTAGGGGAAATAGCATGCAGGGCAGTAAAGTCGTAAGTAAAAGCGCTTTGAAAGTGTATGTCCGTATGCATGATGGGGCCCGTCTAGTCGGAGCATTCTATCTAGCCCCAGGGGAGCGACTTCAAGATATTATGAATGATGACCGCTCCTTCATCCCACTCTACCTAGACGACACCAAAGAGAACAACCCGGTTGTGATGATATCTAAACGTTATGTCTCTCAAGTTGAAGAGATAAAGGACAGTAGAGACAATTCATCAACAACCACGAACACCAATCGTCCGATGAACTTTACCCTAGCGGATGAGCAAAACTCGCCTGACTCATTAAAAAAATTAGAGCTCGAGTAGCGATTGGCATAATTCCTGCTATGTTTTAACTAAAGTTATTAGTTAAAGCAGTGACCATTGAAGCAGAATCGATCAAACAATCATCAAATCGAGTCAGACACGCAATATACAAAGTTGTGTAAAGCCTTTGATTCACTCGATGAATCTCAATTTGATATTGTCATAGACTCTAGTACTGAGAAGGTTCATTTAGATGCCAGGGCTCAGCAGTTTTTTGTCTTATCAACACCTCTACCTCTGAATCAGTTCGACGCTTATTTCACCCCAGCTAATAAACTCATTGAAACGGCACCAATACGGTCTGGCACCAACTTTCGATACAGAGGAATTGATAAAGAGGTGCATCATCTGTCAGCCTATGAAACGAGAACAGAAACTGCGCCTCATTTAAAACATATTCGCTTTAAGCGTATCGATCTCTTTGATCCATCAAAACTGACCGAAATCGAAGAGAAATTGATCAATCAGAGACAATTGTTCGCCATCATCTCTCACGAGATGAGAACGCCTGTCGCTACCCTGCAAATGCTTATTGAAGATCTAGAGCAGGGTGCTCCTAGTCCAAAACATACAGAACAGATGAAAAATACCGTTGATCATCTGATGTCTGTACTGCAGGACATGACGCAAGCCGTTAATCCTGAAAGGGCGCTGCCAATAAGCAAGACAGCATTCCATCCTAATCAGCTATTAATCGATGCTCACTCACAGTTGACAAGGTTAGCTGAGCTCAACGGCATGGTTGTGAAATTAGAGCTCATAGATAACGAAAATATAAGGCTTGAGTCAGATAAACAACGCATAAAAATCATAGCGTTAAATCTGATAAAGAATGCAATACATCACTCTAAAGGCAGCACAATTAATGTGAAGGTTGAGTGGATACAAAGAGTAGATAAGGGTTACTTGGTGCTCACTGTATCTGACGATGGCCAAGGAATACCGAAAGAGGCAACCAATAAGATATTTGAGCCGTTTGAAAGGCTGGGCACAAAGGTTGATGGCAGTGGCCTTGGTTTGTTTATTGTAAGGCAATCACTCAACGAGCTGCATGGCGACGTTGATGTCGATCGAAATGAGCAGGGTGGCGCTCGTTTTGTTGTCAAGATACCTATGGTTGATCTTAATGCAAAGCAGTCTGAGCCAGTGTTTAGACAAGAATCTAAAGATACTGGAGATCTGCTTAAGCGCCTTAACCTACTGGTCGTTGAGGACGACCCCATCATAAGAATGGTCTCTAAAAACCTACTGGGTAAATTAGTAAACCAGGTGGATGTCGCGGAAAATGGCCATCTAGGATACGAAATGGCGACTCGCAAAGAGTATGACCTCATTCTAAGTGATTTCTTTATGCCGGTACTGGATGGCCGGCAAATGATCCAAAAGCTAAGAAAAGAGGGTGTGTCTGTACCCATAGTGGCAGTGACTGCCGCCGTCATGGGGCAGGAGTCTGAGGCACTACTCGATGCCGGTGCGAATAAAGTCATCGCAAAACCCATATCAATGAATACCTTTCTGGAAGTTGTTGAGCAGTGTGTTGCTAGATAACAGCTCGTCTTATCTATATAGTACGTATTTTAAATATGTATTATGTATCAAATGACCAGTATAAAACGCGAACAAGTCTACGAAATTGCCGACGAACTGCTAAGGCAGGGCATCAAACCCACCCAACAAAATGTCAGAGACAGACTCGGGTCTGGCTCATTAACCACAATTAACAAAGCACTCAATGAGTGGTGGAGCGGGTTAGGGCAGAGATTAGACGCGCAAGCCAGTGGCTACGATCTTCCAGAGCCTGTTATTAAGCTCGCCAGCAAGATCTGGACGGATGCGATTGCCTACGCAAACCGAGCCAGTGAAAGCAAGCACAAAGAGGCTGACGAAGAGCGCAAGAAACTCACAGAAGAGCTGTCAACAATTGACAGTAAATATACCCAACAAATAGTTGATTTAAATACTATTATTAGCGAAAGAAATAACGAGATCAGCAAGCTTAAAATGGAATTGAACCAGGCTGTAACCAATCTTGGTAATGAGCGAGATCAGTCATACAGGGCAGCCAAAGCCTTAATGGATGCTGAGACCAAGCTAAAGCAATCCGAAGCGGGCGTACACAACAATGAGGGCTTGCTTGAAGCACAAGTACGGTTGAAAATACAGGCCGAAGAGATTGCGCGCCTTAATGCTGAAGTGTTGAGATTATCGACAGAAAACGCGCAGCTGAAGCTTAAATAGAGACCGGAAATAGCATGCTCATTCACGTTAAACCCTGTGCGGACACCGATAAGCTCAAGAAAATTGTTACGAACAGCAATCCTGGAGACAATATCAATGTCTCTAGCTTGCAGCAATTTGAGCAGCTCAAAGGTCTAATCATTGATGCAAGGGCGATAGATCTTAAGCTATCACTGATTGATGATGATGGTTATGTGCTAAAACAGATCTCCACTAAGCGTCGAGATATCCAGAGTAGCGCCGCAAAGAGCCCAGGCTTCACAGCACGCCAAATGTCCGTTATCTCTGCGCTAGAGCGCGTCATGACGCTTCTCGACAAGGAGGGGATCAACCTAATCGGCTACAGTGACGAGCTGGTCGCAACCATTGCAGATGACTCATCATTGCAAACTGGTGAGCTTGCTATCGACATAGACACCAAGGGCATCTACAAAGGCGCTTTGTAAGGTTCTTATTCGCTTTGTGGCAAAAGATAGAGGTAGGGATCTCCTGCCTTTTATTTATAATACTATATTTAACATAATATATATTATACGTATCTTTATATATGGTTATTGCAGTAGCTATGTTTAGGTAATTATTCGCTAACCTAATACTGAAAGACCGATAAAAACCATCAGATCAACACATCTAATAGCGCCTAAAAAGAATCAATCACCACCCTTAAGGCTTAATAAGCACTGAAAACCGATTGACCCCAACCAAACCATTGGCTGTTGATAGTTGTGTTAATCAATCTGAGGATCACTTGTGTGCAAACAATCACATTCAGAGCTTGTAGCGCCTTCCGTCATATATTTGCGTAAGGGTTAAAAACAGTTGAGCTTATCTAACCTTTAACGAAAATTGCCTTATCTCCTTTATTTAAATATTTAAAAACAGCTGTTTACCGAACAAAACAATAATCAACCTTATTTTTATACCCCTTTATCTTCGCGCGTATCTAAGCCTGCTAACCGCCGTTATTTGGCTCTATTAAAATGATTCATGATGCTTTTAGGTGAGGATTGATGCGGTTTTTCAGTGTGGATAACTTTTATGAACTGCTTTAAATCAGGTATGATTAATCCCTTATTTTTATTAAGGAATTTCCGATGTCAGACTCATACCCAGCTTGCCCTGAATGCTCCTCTCCATATGCCTATGAAGATCAAGGACAACTTGTCTGCCCTGAATGCGGATATGAGTGGGATCCCAATGCAGCGGCTGAGTCTGAAGACCTGCTGATTGTTAAAGATGCAAACGGTAATCAGCTGCAAGAAGGTGATTCTGTAACCTTGATTAAAGATCTTAAAGTCAAAGGTGGTGGTACAGAGAAAGTTGGCACTAAATTCCAAGTTCGACGTTTAGTAGACGGGGATCACAATATCGATTGTGGCAAATTGATGCTGAAATCAGAGTTCGTTAAAAAGGCCTAAAGTATTAAGGTGTCAGGCTTTTGGCCTGACACCCTGCCCTGACTGTTTAGTTCCCAGTTTCAACACCCCTATTGGGATCTCTAATCCACTCAGACCAGGATCCTGGGTAGACACTGACTGGTGGCAATCCCGCCAACTCAATGCAGAAACGACTTAAACAAGCGGTTACACCAGAACCACACATCAGGATTGGGTCCTGCGCTTTATAGTCACCCAGCTTGTGGCGATAGATCTGTTGTAGTTGGTCTGCAGATAGAAATTGTCCTTCAGCGTCGTAGTTATCAGACAGTGGAATGTTCTTTGCGTTTGGAACATGCCCTGCGACCGGATCAATGGGTTCTACCTCACCTCTGAAGCGCTCGGCTGCACGTACATCCGCAATAATACGATCCTTCAGTTTAGAAGCCTTAATAACATCATCAACATCAACAACGGATTCCAAACTCTCCTTAACCGTCAAATCACCCTTTTGATTTATATTAGGCGCTTCTGTTGTGACCTTTCCGCCCTGCTGTTTCCAAGCGTTAATGCCACCCTCAAGAATAGCCACTGATTCATGGCCTATCCATCGACACATCCACCAGAAACGAGCCGCAAACAGACCAGCCGAATTATCATAGGCAACCAGCTGTGTATTCTCAGAAACACCGCAGGACCTTAGAAACTGTGCGAACGACTCCTTTGATGGCAATGGGTGTCTTCCGCTTGTGGATGTGATTGGAGAGGACATAACCTCATCTAAGTTAACGTAAATAGCATCTTCAATATGCCCTTCATCGTACTCTTGCTGCCCTGTTTCTGGAGTCATCAGATCAAAACGGCAATCAAAAATAACCGTTTCACAATCCAATGAAATCAACTCTTTCGTACTCATTAACGTCGTCAAAGGGTTAGTCACTTTCTGTTCCCTGCTCTATGATAAATGGATAAGAAATTTAACATTTGATTAATCTCTTCGTGTTAAGTTAAAGCAAATAGATTGAGGTGTATATGGGTATTATTACTGGTTTTTTTGATTTCATTCTGAGCTATCTACCGGGCGTTATCCTTCTGATTTTTGTCTCTGGCCTTATCTTGCTTTATGTCAGTGATCGTCATCAGGTTGACCACACCATTCGTCGTAACTACCCCGTTGTTGGGCGACTACGTTACATGTTTGAGGAGATGGGCGTCTTTTTCAGGCAGTATTTCTTTGCTCAAGATCGTGAGGAGATGCCCTTTAACCGTGCCGATAGAACTTGGGTTTATCAGGCGGCTAAGCAGGAATCTACTCTTCAAGCCTTTGGTTCTACGCGCCTTCAACATGAAGGGGATGTTCTCTTTGCGAACTCGGTCTTTCCCTACACGGGCAATGAAGAGCCTCAACAACAGGTATTTGGCCCCTACTGTCCCAACCCCTACGCCACAGACAAGGTGTTTCATATTTCAGGTATGAGCTTTGGTGCTATTTCAAAACCCGCTGTCAAAGCGCTCGTTGCAGGCGCACGTGAAGCCGGTATTTGGATTAACACGGGTGAAGGAGGAGCTTCCACAGAGCATCTTCAAGGTGGAGCGGATGTGGTCTACCAAATTGGTACCGCAAAGTATGGCGTACGTAACTCAGATGGCTCATTAAGTGAAGAGAAGCTGAAGGTCGTTGCAGAAAACTCAAATGTGAAAATGTTTGAGATTAAGCTCTCTCAGGGCGCCAAGCCCGGTAAAGGCGGCATACTCCCGGCTGACAAAGTGACTGCTGAGATTGCTGCACAGCGAGGCATTCCTGAGGGTAAAGCCAGCATTTCCCCGCCTACCCATCAAGAAATTCAGAATTATGACGACCTTTACAATTTCATTAGGCACGTCAGATTAGTGACCGAAAAACCCGTAGGCATCAAACTCTGTGTGGGTAATATTTCAGAGTTCAGGGAGATGCTTACCGCCTTAACGAGTAGAGCTTCGGCGGCTGCCGCAGATATAGCTGATAGCCAATCAAAGCAAAGCGCGTTTGATGATGTGATTAACGCCTATGCCCCTGATTTTATCACTCTAGATGGGGGTAACGGCGGTACAGGGGCAGCGCCCATGTCTCTTATCGATGCCGCGGGTATGAACTTGCAAGAATCACTCCCCTTAGTCTCTAACATTCTGACTGAGTTAAACCTAAAAGAACGGATAAAATTGGTCGCCTCAGGCAAGTTGATTACTCCTGTTGATGTAGCTTGGGCCCTTTGTGCCGGTGCAGATGCTGTCACAACAGCCCGAGGCTTCATGTTCTCGTTGGGATGTATACAAGCTTTGCAGTGTCATAAAAACTCCTGTCCAACCGGAATCACGACGCATGATAAGCGACTTCAAGCGGGTCTAGATCCCGTCAACAAATCAGTTCGTGTTGCTGCTTATGCTAAAGAGATGCACAAAGAGCTTGAGACCATCGCTAAGAGCTGTGGGGTCTCTTCCCCCTCTAAACTGAGCCGAAAAAATGCTCTGATCTACACCTCTAATCAACACGCTAAGCCAATGGATGAAGTGTATCGATAGTTTTTGACCTGATATTGATTTTGATCATACATCTAATCCTTGATACACATTAGAATTATCTAATATTAATCAATTAAAGGGATTTTTATGTCGAATCGCAAAGTCGATACCGTCATCATTGGTGCTGGAACGGCTGGTTTATACGCTCTTTCAGAAGTCAAAAAGAGCGGTCGTTCCTGGCTGTTGATTCAGGGTGGTGAAGATGGAACCACTTGCGCTCGCGTTGGCTGCATGCCTTCGAAAGTACTGTTAAAAACCGCTGAGTTATTCAGTAGTAGAGATCAGTTTGAAAGCCAAGGTATTTTAGGCAGCTCGCATCTTGAGTTGGATCCTGTCGCTGTAATGACGCACCTTAGGAAGATGCGCGACATGTTCACAAATGGTGTACGCGGACGCACCACTGAGAGAATGGATGATAACCATTTAATCCGTGGTTATGCTGAATTCACAGGTAAAAATAGCCTTAGGGCTAACGGCCAAGATATCACGTTTAATAATGCTATCGTCGCTACTGGGTCATCCCCTGTTATACCTAAACCTTGGCAGGACTTTGCTAACCTATACACGACAGACACTTTTTTTGAGATCGAGAAACTCCCCTCATCAATTGCCATCATAGGGATGGGTGCTATAGGCCTAGAAATGGGTCAAGCTTTAAGTCAATTGGGTGTTCGTGTTGCAGGTTTTGATCAAGCTCAAACGGTTGCCGGAATTCAAGATAATGAACTACTCGAGGATGCACTAGAATCACTATCCACGTATTTCCCAATCCACCTTGGGGAGCCCGTGACCCTTAATCAAAATGATTCTGGCGGTGTCAATGTTATATGCAACGGCATTGAAGAGTCGTTTGATGCGGTCTTGCTCGCACTGGGTCGACGCTCAAACAGTTTGAAAATGAACCTTGAAGCAGCGGGAGCAGCTATCTTAGATGGACAGGTGAGCTTTAATGAGCAGACAATGGGCGTCGAGGGTACATCACTTTATATTGCAGGTGATGCAACCTCAGAACGCGCGGTTATGCATGAAGCTGCTGATGAAGGTCTGATTGCAGGCTATAACGCTAATCAAACAACCGCTAAAAGGTTTAAACGCAAAACAGCGCTTGGCATTGTCTTTACACAGCCAAACATTGCACGTGTCGGCAATTTAGTCGAGGATGAAACGACTCTCTCTTCTCTCGTTAAACTGACAGCTAACGGGCGAGCAAAGGTTAAACACGCCACTGTTGGCGGTATAAAGATAATCGCAGATAGAGAGACAGGGACTATTAGAGGGGCCGAGATTGTCTCGGTTGATGGTGAGCATCTGGCCCATTTAATGGCCTGGGCGATTGAGCAAAAACAGACAGCAATGCAGCTATCCAAAATGCCGACATACCATCCTGTGGTCGAAGAGGCTCTATCAGCCTGTATCGACTCACTCACTCATCAATTAAATCCTAACAAGAGCATAGCCGAGCAAAAATTAAGCATTTTGGATTAATGGGTTGTTCTATGCAGTTCAGATACCCTCTCCTCTAAGGTTTGGGTATCTATCTGCATCAACAGATCCCAGCTTAAGCGGCGGTACTTGTAAGTCGGTAGTTTAAAGCCATATTCATCAAGAATGTGCCCATTCATAATCGATGGCTGTGAGCGGTAGTCGGCCCATATTTTACCGGGGCAGTTTGGATCAAAACGAAAATTGATCTGAAGTGCGAATTTCGCTCCCTCGCCATTCACCCATGAAGATATAGTCGTCAGGATATCTTTACCATCTTCATCGATCTGCTCCGTGATCCATACATCGTTCAGGTTACATTGGCTGTTAGTTAAGCTATCAACATTAAAAACCGCTTGATCCGTTAGCGACTCACAGATTTGTCTATTCATAATGCACCCTTAAATTCGTCCAATATCTCTGTTGATCTATACAACCCATCAACTAGCAATCAGCGTGCCAACTTTAATTATTTAAAGAGGACTAGAACTGATTGACGCTCTAGACCGTTCGGTCTAGTATGGCTAAAAATTGGCTATACACTTTGCTATGAATGACTTAAGCGCTAAAGAGAAGCTGTTACGAATAGGCACCGAGTTAATGACCTCACAGGGTTTTGCCTCAACGCCGCTCGACAAGTTACTTAAACAGTCCGGGGTACCAAAGGGCTCTTTCTATCACCACTTTGGTTCTAAAACTGGCTTTGGGTTAGCGGTAATCGAAAGTTACAACGAATTCTTTAAGCATCAACTGAATAAGCAGTTTCTAAATGCCGATCTATCCCCTATTGAGCGATTAAAAGCCTTTGTTACCTCCGCCGCTAATGGAATGCAGAAGTACAACTTTCAACGCGGCTGTTTGATTGGCAATTTAGGGCAAGAGATTAGCGCGTTGGATAATGATTTTCGTAATGCGATTGAATCGATTTTTAATCAATGGGCTGATTTAACAAGTGATCTATTTGAGCTAGGTAAACACGCGGGCCAAGTTGATCGAAGTGCCGATTCTTCTCAACTCGCTCAAGCGTTTTGGATCGGTTGGGAAGGTGCTGTGTTGCGAGCAAAACTTCAGCAGTCAGCCACCCCGCTCTACCTGTTTTTTAATCAATTTATATCCAGTCGAACCTTTCTAGAGGAGTATCCATTCGATGAAAGCCATTCTCATTAACAAAGACGAAACAGCTGGTTACACCTGCAAACTCTCTGAGGTAAATGAAGCGCAGCTTCCAGAGGGTGATGTTCTGGTGCAAGTTGAGTACTCAACCCTTAACTATAAAGATGGTTTAGCCATTACGGGTAAAGCGCCTGTAGTCCGCCGCTTTCCAATGGTTGCCGGAATTGATTTTGCAGGCACCGTTATCGAAAGCACAAACAGTCGTTTCCAAGCCGGCGATCAAGTCATTTTGAATGGCTGGGGTGTTGGCGAAACCCACTGGGGTGGTCTAGCAGAGAAAGCGCGAGTGAAAGCCGATTGGCTAATCAAGAAACCTGAAGCACTCAGCGCAGCCCAAACAATGGCCATTGGCACGGCAGGTTACACTGCAATGCTCTGTGTACAAGCGATTCAATCAGCAGGTATTACACCCGAGTCGGGTACGGTGCTGGTGACGGGTGCCAATGGCGGTGTCGGTAGCTTTGCGCTTCGCATTTTGAAACAACTTGGGTACACCACCTGTGCATCAACAGGACGCCCTGAAGAGGCTGAGTATCTTAAATCATTGGGCGCATCTGAAATTATTGATCGTGCCGAGCTCTCTGAGCCGGGCAAACCTCTGCAAGCTGAACGCTGGGCAGCGGTTATCGATAGCGTGGGTAGTCATACTTTGGCGAATGCCTGTGCTCAAACCCAGTGGGGTGGCGCTGTGGCTGCCTGTGGCCTGGCACAGGGCATGGATCTGAAAATGACCGTTGCTCCGTTCATCTTGCGCGGGGTATCGCTTTTGGGTGTCGACAGTGTGATGCAACCTATCGCTCAACGTGAATTCGCTTGGGCGGCTCTTGCAGAGATTATCAATCAAGATGATCTTAACACCATGACCAACGAGATCACTCTAGATCAGGTCATCGAAACAGGGGCTGCTCTACTGGAAGGTAAAGTGCGTGGCCGCGTTGCAGTGAAGATTTAAAACATGGAAAACAGATCACTCATCTATGTTATGGACCCGATGTGCTCCTGGTGCTGGGCCTTTTCAAAGACGTTAGATAACTGGCTGCAACAGCATCCCGATCTCGACGTACTTTGGGTGATGGGTGGTCTGGCACCAGACTCTGATGAGCCTATGCCGCAATCGATGCGTGAGGCGATCGCATCGACCTGGCAACGGATTGAGTCTCAAACAGGTACTCGCTTCAACTACGATTTTTGGACTCGCAATACACCAAGACGTTCAACCTACCCTAGCTGTCGAGCCGTCATAGCGGCAGGTGAGCTTCATCCAGAGGGTCGGCAATTGATGAGCCAAGCCATTCAAAAGGCCTACTATTTGGATGCTAAAAACCCCTCTGAAACAAGCACCCTGCTTGAGTGCGCAGAATCGATTGGGCTTGATGCTAGCCAGTTCGCTGAATTACTCAGCAGCGATAGGATAGAATCAAAACTGAACAGTGAACTGGAGTTTTGTAGAACCCTTGGCATTCAAGGATTTCCTGCCCTACTTCTGGTCAACGACGAGGCGGTAATACCCTTAGCCTTAGGTTATTCAACCCTCGATAAAATCGAGAAGCGTTTCCGAGAGACGCAATAAGCGTTCAATATCATCTAAGACTCTAACCCTTTAATCTACCAAACTTCTAGCTATAACGACTCATCTCCATTAGCATTATCGATCGCGAAATTTCAGACTCTTTTATTACCCATGGAAATTATTAATTTCACACCTTACAGTGCACTCCTTGGTGGTGCCTTAATTGGCCTGTCGGCTGCCGTTCTTCTGCTTTTTAAAGGGAGGATAGCGGGTATTTCAGGGATAGCCGGTGGTGTTATTCTTCCCGAAAAAGGTGATATCCCATGGCGTATTCTATTTTTAGTCGGCTTAGTTGTAGGCGGTGTGCTTTACCAATTATTTGGCATCTCACCTGGTGTAGAGAGCATTCAGCCCGTTACTGGAAAAGTGGGTTTGATCCTTGCCGGTCTTTTGGTCGGCATCGGCTCAGCACTTGGCACTGGCTGTACCAGCGGCCATGGCATATGTGGTTTGGCTCGTAGAAGCTTTAGATCTCTTGTAGCAACGCTGATCTTTATGCTGACAGCGATGATAACAGTGTTCATTGTTCGCCATCTTGTAGGGGGCGCTTAATGAACATTAAATCCTTACTAGTCGCTTTGATATCAGGCACCCTATTTGGTCTTGGTCTCTCTGTAGCCCAGATGATCGATCCCGCCAAGGTGGTCAACTTTCTTGACGTTACAGGGCAATGGGACCCCTCATTAGCCTTTGTCATGGCAGGAGCCTTAGCTGTAAACATAGTGGCTACACCCTTGATTCTAAAGCGAAATAAACCGGTCTGCGACACACTATTCAGAACACCACTTAAGGAACAGATTGATCGCCGCCTGATACTTGGCGCGGCTCTGTTTGGCGTGGGTTGGGGAATCGCTGGCTACTGCCCAGGCCCAATGATCACCGCGGTCAGCTTTGTTAACAGTGATATTTTGATCGTGTTAACAGCTTACGTTATCGGCACACTGTTAACACGCCTGTGGATGCGCAAACGAGAATCACACCTGTCTGAGCAAGAGCGACAAGCTCAATCCTGTATTGAGTAGCAGATATTTACTCTAAACCCAGGAAACCGCCGGTTTGATGGGCCCAGAGTTGCGCATAGATCCCACCGGAATTGAGTAGCTCTTGGTGTGTCCCCTGCTCCACAATTTGCCCTTCATCGATCACAATCAGTCGATCCATTGCTGCAATGGTTGATAGACGGTGCGCAATGGCGATGACGGTCTTACCTTGCATCAATTGGTAAAGACTCTCTTGAATAGCGGCCTCCACTTCAGAGTCCAAGGCGGACGTTGCTTCGTCTAGGACCAAAATAGGCGCATCTTTAAGCAGCACACGCGCGATGGCGATGCGCTGACGCTGCCCGCCGGACAGTTTGACGCCACGTTCACCCACTTGCGCATCCAAACCACGATTACCCTCAGGGTCTGTTAGGTCATTAATGAACAGATCCGCTTGAGCCTGCTTTAAGGCTTTCAACAGCTCCTCCTCACTGGCATCAGGGCGTCCATAGAGAATGTTCTCGCGAATCGTTCGGTGCAGTAGAGATGTATCTTGAGTGACCATGCCAATCTGCGCTCGAAGCGAGTCTTGCGTCACATCGGTAATGTCGACACCGTCAATTTTAATCTGACCAGAATGCAGGTCGTAAAACCTCAACAGGAGATTAACCAGCGTTGATTTACCGGCACCTGAGCGCCCCACAATACCGACTTTCTCTCCCGGATTGATGTGTAAGCTCAATTTATTCAGCACAGGCTTTTCGACATCATAGTTGAACTGAATCGCATCAAACTCAATCTCGCCATTCACGAGCGCCAATTCAGACGCGTCAGGCTTGTCAATGATATCGATCGGTTTAGAGAGCGTTCTCATGCCGTCAACTGAGCTTCCGATATTCTCAAACAGCATGCTGATCTCCCACATAATCCAGTGAGAGATGCCACTTAATCGCAGAGAGAGACTCACCGCGATCGCTATCGCACCCACTGTAACAATTGAGTCTGACCAGAGATAAATGGAAACGCCGGCAACACTAAAGGTCAGAAGGTAATTGATGAGGTTAACCAGCACGTTAAACCCGGTCCCTAAGCGCATTTGGCTGTAGACCGTTTTTAGGAAGCCATCCATGCTCTCTTTGGCATAATCTGACTCACGCTGAGTGTGGGCAAACAGCTTTACCGTGCTTATGTTGGTGTAGCTGTCGACAATACGGCCTGTCATCACTGAACGAGCATCGGCCTGCTCAGTCGCAACCCGCTTTAACTTAGGAATAAAAAAGAGTTGAATGCCGATGTAGCAGATCAACCAAACCAGCATGGGAATCATTAGGCGCCAGTCTGATTGAGCCACCAGCACCAACATACTGATAAAGTAGACCAGCACATAGACCATCACATCCAAGAGTTTCATCACTGCTTCCCTAACGGAGAGCGCTGTCTGCATCACTTTGGTCGCTATACGACCCGCAAAGTCATTCTGATAGAAGCTGACACTCTGTTTAAGCAGGTATCGGTGAGACAGCCAGCGAATCGCCATTGGATAATTACCCAACAGTGATTGGTGCATCACCAAAGAGTGGATTAGCGTTAGCAACGGGAACAGGATCAATAGCACAGCTGCCATCATCCAGAGTTCTGAGCTCTTTTCAGAGAGCAACTCAGCTGGTGTCATGGTCGAAATCCAGTCAACCAAATCACCCATAAAACTGAATAGAACCGCCTCTAGAATCGCAATGGAAGCGGTACTTAACGACAGGATTAACAGCGGAATCTCAAACCCTTTGGTATAAAAACGCATGAACGCAAACAGCGTTGAAGGGGGCTGTAATTCACCCTGTTCTGGGTAGGGCTGAGTAAAACGCTCAAAGAGTCGAAACACAGTAAAAACCTTAAGCTAACAGATTGAGATCGGTAAAAACTTGACCCACAAGATCAAGTCGTTAGAGTAACAGAACAGCCCATCAAACGGGTGGTATTTATACCCTTCAGTAGAGATCTACTATGAACCAAGATTCAAACACCGGCGCCATTCGTCAACGTAACCGCCAACTCATTATTAACGCTGCGGTACGTGAATTTGCCCAAAAAGGATTTTCAGGCACCACCGTTCAATCCATAGCGGATAGAGCCGAGCTTCCAAAGCCCAATGTACACTACTACTTTGGCTCTAAAGAGGCTCTCTACCAAGAGGTGTTAACACACATTCTTTCACTTTGGGATGGATCCCTCGATCTACTGGTCGCCGAAGATGATCCTAAAGCCTTCATCACGGAATATATCTCTAAAAAGATCACCTTTTCACGCGAAAACCCAGAAGCTTCGCGTATCTTTGCAGCGGAAGTGATCAACGGCGCACCGCATATGAAAAAACGCTTCGGTAAGCAGTACCATGAGTGGTTTACCGGCCGTTGTGACATCATCAAACAGTGGCAATCAACAGGCAAGGTTAATCCTGACCTCTCTGCAGAGCATCTACTCTTTATCATCTGGGCATCTACCCAACACTACGCCGATTACGAACTTCAAGTGAAGGCCGCTCTGGGGCAAAGACGACTCAATTTAGAGGTCTATGATCAGGCTGAGAAAACGCTAACGGCATTGGTTCTTGCAGGTATGCAGATCAGCTAAACGCCTTAGTTAAGGTTGTTTTCATTCTCTTTTGGCCCAATAACCAAATTGAGCATTCACTACCAGGGAGCTGGCCATGCGCGTACTACTCGTCGAAGATGAATTGGCATTAGCTAACGCTTTAACAGAGCATCTGGAGCTGTCAGGCAAGGCAGTTGATGGTTTCGATCATTTGCGCCAAGCCGAAACCGCTCTACTAACAACAGAGTACGATATTGTTCTTCTCGATCTACAGCTGGTAGACGGCGATGCCATCCCATGGCTTAAAAAGCGTCGCCAAGCAGGCCTTACAACCCCTGTCATCATCCTGACAGCGCGTGATCAAATCAGCGATCGAATTGCCGGTCTTGATGCCGGTGCCGATGACTATGTGATCAAGCCTTACGATTTGGATGAGGTCAATGCCAGAATTCAGGCGGTAACACGCCGAGGAGCCGGATTAGCGACCAATGCGGTCACCTTTGGTCGAATCACAGCCGACCTTCAAAAACACTCACTGCAGGTCGACGAGCAAGATGTCGAGCTGACGGCTCGTGAGTGGAGTATCTTAGAAACACTGATTAAACGACCCGGACACATTGTCAGCAAAGAGCAGATCGAAGATCGTCTCTACGCCTTTGGACATGAGGTAGAGAGTAATACCGTCGAGGTCTACATCAGTCGTTTACGCAAGAAACTGGGTAAAGAGCTGATTAAAACGGCACGTGGCCTTGGCTACCGTTTAGAGGCCTAGCGTGTTTCTAAAACCCAAAACCTTAGCCGCTCAGCTCGGCGTACAAATTGCACTGAGCTTGGTGCTGGTTTGGTTATTGGCAACGGTGGTCGCGCTATGGGTACTCGTTAAGGAGCTCAATTCAACCTACGATCAAAGCCTAAAAGAGACCGCACAACGTGTTTTGCCTCTCGCTATATCCGACTACCGACTTAACCAATTCGGCCTGCTTGATCTAAGACCTGAGCTAAGCTTACTGGGCACGCTCAATCTAAGCGTTGGTCCAAGAATTTTGGGCGATCAACCCGAATACCTGATGTATCAACTGCGTGACTTTAAGGGGCGAATACTGGTGCGTTCGAATAATGCGCCCATGACGCCAATGCTTGATAGTTTGCAGACAGGCTTTACCCATGGCAAAAATTTCAGCATTTATACAGCTTCATCGCTAGATGGTCGCTACCATCTTCAGGTCGCGGAGACCGTCGATCACCGCTACGGCGTCCTATTTGATACCGCCCTGCTCTTTTTACTGGTCTTTACCATTGCGCTACCATTGAGCGTTTTGCTGGTCTACATCGCAGTGAGACGACGTTTAGTGCCCGTTCAACAGTTTGCTGAGAATATGGCGACACGTAGCGGCAGTAATTTAGAGCCAATCGCACAAGCTGAGCTACCACAGGACTTTTTAGAGGTTCAAAGGGCCACTAATGCCCTACTTGATCGACTTAGAACCGCTCTGGTAGCGGAGCGTGAGTTTGCGGCCAACAGTGCACATGAGTTAAGAACCCCACTGGCTGTAGCGTCCGTTCAACTGCAGAGACTCTCTGATGAGCTTGGTTCGACGGATCAAGCTGAGCGACTCAAGATTGTTCAATCCAGCTTAGCACGCCTAACTCGTCTGATTGATAAGCTGCTTCAATTAGCGCGCGCTGAATCGGTAACCCTATACAAGGGTGAGCCAACCAATCTTGAGCTCATCGTTAAGATGATTGCCCGTGAGCTAGACCCTCGTAATGATCGAGTCGAAATCATCAGCGAATCACCGCCACTGTTAGATATCGATCCTGACGCCTTAGCCGTCATACTCAGTAACCTAGTCGAAAACGGCTTGAAGTATGCGCCCAATGAGAGCCCTGTCATCATCCGATTAGAGTCGAACGGTGCCTTTAGTGTTGAGAATTTGGCACCCGATTTAGCGCCAGAAGATCTAAACGGATTGAAGCAGAGGTTTGTTCGCGGTAATCAGAGATCTCAACCAGGCAGCGGCTTAGGCTTGGCCATAGTCGGTGCTATGGTTGATCAGTTAAATGGCGATCTGGATTTAAAAATCGCTGGAGAAGGTCGCGGCAAGCGGTTGATAGTAAAAGTAAAGATATAACCTAAAGGGCAGGCTCGCCCATCACACAGGTCTGTGCGATTGATCGATCATCCCCCAGAATAGAGAGTGCAAATAAGACATCTTCAATCTGATCAGCCCGTTTCATCCGCTCTTCGATCACCGGTGTAGAGGCCAAGTCGAGCAACACCATATCGGCCTCAAACCCTTCTGCTAAAGCGCCAATTCGATCATCCAGCCCCAATGCCTTAGCACCGGCCAGAGTGGCCATATAGAAGGCTTCTAAAGGTTTAAGAAGATGTCCCGCCATCTGCTGAATTTTATAGGCGTCACCTTGGGTGCTCAGCATAGAGAGCGACGTACCACCCCCAACATCAGTACCCATAGTCACATTAACGCCAGCCTGTTGCAGACGCTTCAAAGGAAATAACCCCGATCCTAAGAAAAGATTGGAGGATGGGCAGTGACAAATAGCGGAGCCACAGTCATGAAGACGTTGCATCTCAGCGTCATTGAGGTGAATGCCGTGAGCAAACACCGAACGATCGGTCACGAGTCCAAAGTGATCATAGGTATCTAAATAGCCCTGGCGATCAGGAAATAACTCCCCTACCCATGCGATCTCATCGACATTCTCAGAGAGATGGGTGTGTAGGTAGACATCACTATTCTCTTTCATTAGAGCACCAGCGACCTCTAATTGCGCGTCGGTCGATGTGGGTGCAAAGCGAGGTGTTACCGCGTAACCCAACCGTCCACTACCACGCCATTTGTCAATTAACGAACAGGAGTCGTCATAGGCCGATTGAGGGGTATCACACAGATCATCTGGTGCATGCCGATCCATTAAAACCTTGCCGCTGACCATACGTAGATTACGACGCAGGGATTCTGCAAAAAAGGCATCCACTGAGTTAACCGAAGAGGTCGCAAACACCAGTGCGGTTGTCGTGCCGTTCGCCAATAACTGATCGAGAAACCGTCCAGCCTGCTCAGTCGCGTAATCGATATCGCGATACTTTAATTCAACAGGGAAGGTGTATCGATTCAACCAATCCAAGAGTTGAGTCCCGTAAGCACCGATCATTTCAAGTTGTGGGTAGTGAACATGGGTATCGATAAAGCCAGGAATCAGCAGATGCCCAGGACGATGCTCGATTTGAAGATCAGAGGGGATATGCGCTCTTAGATCAGTGTAACAGCCTACCCGTTTAATCAACCCATCGACTATCCAGATAAGCCCATCTGAGTGATAGAACCACCCTTCATCCTCTTTAGGTTGAGAAGTACAACTCAGGATCTGACAACGTAAGGCCCAGGATTGACTCATAATTCACCCCGCTGTTGCTGCAGCCGAGTCATGACATCAGCCGCAACTGAAATCGCAATCTCTACCGGCAATTTAGTATGCAAATTGTGCAAGCCTATAGGCGAGTGAATGGAGTCAATGACTTCCTGAGCAATACCCCGCTGAGCAAGACGCTGTCTGAATTTCAATGCCTTAGTTTCTGAGCCTATCATGCCAGTATAGGTCGGCAGACCTCCATCGATAGCTGCCAGTAGAAGATCCAGATCCAGTTGATGATCATGGGTCATAATCAACATCCACGCATCATTCGGAATATCTCGCGCCACATCAATTGGATCTCGTTCAATGCGGGTCACACCATCAGGAATAGGCTGAACAAAGAGTTCATCTCGGTCATCGACCCAGTTAACGGCAAAATGCAGCTGCGCGAGCAAGGGCACTAACGCTTGAGCTATGTGACCGGCACCAAATAGGTAAAGAGGCTGTAGAGAGGTATTAAAAACCTCAAACAGCACCCTAACCTCTCCACCGCAGCACTGCCCAAGATTACCGGCCAGAGTGTACTCAAGTTCGTGCAGACCATCTTTCTGCTCTGTCAGTAGCTGTCGTGCGAATTCAATCGCCTGATGCTCAAGATTACCACCACCGAGTGAATCCACAGTGGCGTTACTGGTGACCAACATCTTGGCACCTGACGAACGTGGACTGGAGCCTCTCTCACCGACCTGTGTGATTAAAACAACCGGTTGCCCCCGCTTTAACAGCTCAGCAAGTTTGTAGCTCCAACGTTGAATCACAGAGAGTCCTCAAGGGTAGTAATGGCGTTTAAAATGGCCTCAGGGGTTGCCGGTGCATCTAAGGTAGGCGATATACCATAGCCGGAAATACTCGAAATTGCATCGCGAATTGCACACCAGACAGAGATGCCAAGCATAAAGGGTGGCTCACCGACTGCTTTAGATCTTGCTATGGTTGCCGCACTGTTCGGTTTATCCAGCAGTTCGATACTTAGCTTAGTGGGTCGATCACTAATCGCTGGGATCTTATAAGTAGCTGGGGAGTTTGTCAGTAGACGCCCTTCGTCATCCCACTTAAGCTCCTCACTGGTTAACCAACCCGCTCCCTGAATAAACCCTCCCTCTATCTGACCCTTGTCCAAGGCTGGATTCAATGAGTTACCCGTATCGTGCAATATATCGACACGCTCGATATGAGTGGCGCCCGTTAATCGGTCAATAATGACCTCCGAACAGGCGGCCCCATTAGCGTAGTAGAGAAATGGGTTGCCTTGTGCAGAAGCTCTGTCATACCAGATATTGGGCGTTTTGTAGAAGCCTGTGGCAGAGAGCTGAACACGATCCATATAGGCCGCTTTTACAGCCTCGGCAAACGTGATTGAACTGGCACCCCAGCTCAACAGCCCCTGTTTGAATTCAATCTCTTCGGCATTAATCGATTCGCGATTGGCAATGAATTCTGCAATCCGACTTTTCAGTGTGGTCGCTGCGTCATGGGCTGCCATACCATTCATGTCGCTACCGCTTGAAGCAGCCGTCGGTGACGTGTTGGGAACCTTGTCAGTTCGAGTGCTGCTCATCTTCACTCGATCGATCTCAATGCCCAATACTGAGGCAACCACTTGAGCCACTTTAGTGTAAAGTCCCTGCCCCATCTCAGTACCCGCCTGACTGACCAGAACGGAACCGTCTGTATAGATGTGAACAAGCACGCCCGCTTGATTGAGATGCTTAACGGTAAAGGAGATACCAAACTTGACCGGGGTTAACGCCAGCCCTTTAAGATAACGAGATGAGGCTAAGTTATGTTTAGCAATTTTCTGTCGACGACGGTCATAGTCAGCACTCTCTCTAAGGCGGGTCATGATCTCCCGCAGCGTTGTTCCGTCGACGGTTTGACCATAGTGTGTCTGCTGACCTGAATAGAGGTTCTTAAGCCGTGTATCTAAAGGATCCTGTTTACAGGCGCGTGCAATATCATCCAACATCGCTTCAGCCGTGATGACCCCCTGAGGCCCACCAAAGCCACGAAACGCCGTGTTAGAAACCTTATCGGTTCGCCAACGCTCACCACTGATTTTAGCAGCTGGGTAATAGTAGGCGTTGTCACTGTGGAACATCGCGCGATCCACAATGGCATCACTTAGATCTGGAGAGCAGCCACAGTCGCCATTAATGTCGATCTGTACCGCTTCGATTTGACCATCACTACGGAATCCCACTTGATATTGGTTGATAAAGGGGTGACGTTTCCCCGTTACCGTCATATCCGTTGATCTAGGTAGACGAAGCTTTACCGGTTTACCTAGCTTGTGCGCCGCCAGTGACGCTAAACAAGCCCAAGGAGCTGCTTGCGTCTCTTTACCTCCAAAGGCGCCTCCCATGCGTCGTACTTCAACGACAACCTCGTGGAATGGAAGGCCCAACACTTCAGAGACAAGGGTTTGCACCTCAGTCGGGTGCTGCGTAGAGCAGAGAAGATGCATACCCCCCTCCTCTGTTGGCACTGCTAAAGAGGCCTGCCCTTCAAGATAGAGATGTTCTTGGCCACCAATTCGCAATTCGCCAGAGACCTGATGTTCAGATGTGTCCATTGTGGACAGATCGCCTCTCTGCATCACATGAGGAGGACGTACTCGATACGCGTGGGACTTTGCATCTTCAATAGAGAGGATTGGCTTAGACTCTTCGTATTGAACCTCAGCCAATAATGCCGCAGAGCGTGCTTGCTTCTCATCAGTAGCTACTACGAGAAAGATCGGTTGACCATGAAAAAGCACATCGCCATCTACTAAAAGCGGGTCACCCGGAAAGACAGGACCAATATCTTTTATTCCAGGAATATCCCTGGACGTCAGCACGGTAATAACACCTGGAGCCTCTTGCACTGCACTCAGATCCATCGATAACAGACGGCCTCGGGAGATAGATGCTTGCCCGATGGCAGCAAACAGGGTGCCTTCAGGTAAGGGAGTATCATCTACGTATCGTGCTCTACCCGTCACATGCAACAACGCACTGTCGTGAGTGACTGAAACGCCTACAGGTTTCATACTGACTCCTTCGCACTGATTAGATGGAAGTGAATGACACGGGCACAGGCTTTGAGGCGATAATCAGCGCTGGCCCTGAGGTCTGATAGAGGCGTTAACTCGCCTAACGCATCAGTGACCTGATCAAGGGTAATGGATGAGGGGGCTGTACCTTCAAAAGCGGCCATAACACCCAGTGCCAAAACCGGAGTGGCTGCCATACCCCCTAACCCTATGCGCAATGAGGTTAACCGTCCCTCATGCATCCTGTAATGAGTCGCTACAGCGACGGCAGAGATATCATCATCCAGGCGCTTGGACACCTTCTCAAAATGCACTTGGGCCTGATCAGCAAGGTTGAAGTTAATCTGACTGATCACCTCATCCGAACTCAACGCGGTCTGCTTATAGCCTAAGAAGAAATGTTTTAGCGCAACCCTTCGCTCTTGTTGAACAGAGCTCAAAACCAACTCTGCATCTAAAGCGAGCATCAACGGAGCTAAATCGCCAATTGGAGAGGCATTTCCGATAGAACCACCCAAGGTCGCGCGATTACGGATCTGTTGTGATGCAAATCGACTGAGCAGCTGATCAAGAGCATTAAAATCAGACGCTTTTGCATGATCTTTAATTCGACTCAAAGTGACCGCTGCACCGACTGACCAGTGGCCACCCACAATAGTTAATTGATGTAAGGCGGCAACTCTGTCAGTACTAATAAGCGTCTCGACCTGTTCAAGCCCCTGAGTCGCCCGCAGCATACAATCAGTACCACCGGATAACAAAATGGCCTCTGGATGTTCCGATTTTAATTCACAAAGCGCCTCTAATGTTCGAGGTTGATGGAAACCGGCAACGGATGCCGTTGAGTGTTGTAACTGCTTTAGGGAATGGATTAACTCAACTTCACATTGAGCAAATCGATCATGGCTGCAATCGGCCAATTGAACCGCTTTAACAATGGGTGAATAGCCGGTGCATCGACAAAGATTGCCGCCTAGGGCTTCATCGATCGCCTCCACATCAGGATTGGATTCGTGCTTTTTCAATGCAAGTGCAGAAAGAATGAACCCTGGGGTGCAAAATCCACACTGCGATGCGTGCTGCTCTATAAATGCCTGTTGCAGTGGGTGTAGATCATCGCCTTGCGCTAGATCTTCAATCGTAATCAGCGCTTTACCAGCCAACTCAGCAGCCGGCATCAAACAGCTATTGACCGCCTCATACTTAAGCCTTTTATTATCATCTAAAGAGACAAGCACAACCGTACAGGCACCGCAGTCACCAGAGGCACACCCCTCTTTGGTCCCTGTGAGACGTTTAGATTCACGCAGGAATTCCAATAGAGTCTCGGTATTGGAAAGCGGACTATCCTGCTCAATGGAACCATTTTTCCAGTAACTGATCATATGAATGCTGCCTGAAGGGTCATATATAATAGACTTATTGTGCTAAAACCTAACCAAGTGGTCAAATAAATAAACTGACCTTGAAGTTAATTTTTATTTGATTTTTGAGTCAAATATTGGGTTCAATAGACGACTATTTTTCAATTATTAACAAGCTTTGAGATCCGCCAAAGTATGACAGACAATCTTCGCATCTGGTTATCCAATCCATTAGCCATCTACACGGGAAACGATGAGGATGCTTCTGGCGGTATTGTTGTCAGTGGCAAGACGATCGTAGAGCTGGTTGCCAAGGGTGAAACACCCGTTAATATTGATCAAACGATTGATGTCAGTGATCAGGTTCTGATTCCCGGTCTGATTAACACCCACCACCATTTCTATCAGACACTGACTCGCGCACTGCCCGCAGTGCTCAATAAAGAGCTTTTTCCTTGGCTTCAGACGCTCTACCCTGTCTGGGCCAATTTAGATCCTGAGGTTCATCGTGCCGCCACAAAACTGGCACTGGCCGAGTTACTGTTGTCCGGCTGCACAACCGCTTCTGATCACCACTATCTGTTCCCAGCCAATCTTACTGATGCCATTGATCATCAAGTTGAAATCGGCCGTGAGATGGGTGTGCGTATGGCGATGACCCGAGGCTCTATGAGTTTGGGCCAAGATCAAGGTGGATTACCGCCTAATACCGTGGTTCAAACAGAAGATGAGATCTTGCAGGATTCTGAACGCCTAGTCTCTCGCTATCACGACAGCGAACCCTATTCGATGTCACAAATCGCCTTAGCACCCTGTTCTCCCTTCTCTGTGACGACCGAGTTGATGCGTGACACGGCCAGTCTGGCCAAACAACTCAATGTACGACTCCATACGCACCTAGCAGAGACCATCGACGAGGAGAACTTCTGTGAACGCTCTTTAGGAATGCGAACGGTAGATTACCTAGAGTCTGTTGGTTGGCTATCCAGTAACACTTGGTTGGCGCACGGCATACATTTTAATGACGAAGAGATTGCCCGATTGGGTAAAGCTGGCGTCGGAGTCTGTCACTGCCCAAGCTCGAATATGATGCTGGCATCGGGCATTGCTAAAGTGAAGGAGCTTGAAGCGGCCGGTTCACCGGTAGGTTTGGGCGTCGATGGTTCTGCGTCGAACGATTGCTCGAATATGATTCAAGAAGTTCGCCAAGCCATGTACATCCAGCGCCTGCGTTACGGATCCTCTGCGGTCACCCATTTTGACGCCTATCGTTGGGGTACCAAAGGCTCAGCGCAGGTATTAGGCCGTAACGATATAGGTGAGCTCGCGGTGGGCAAAGCAGCCGACCTAGCTCTATTTAAGCTTGATGAGCCGCGCTTTAGCGGTGCTCACGATCCATTAGCCGCCCTGCTGTTGTGTGGGGCACATCGCGCAGAAGCCGTAATGGTGAATGGCGAGTGGCGCGTTAAGGCTGGTGAGTTAGTCGGTCAAGATATTGAACAGATCATGCATGAACATAAAGAGGCTGCTAATACGCTTGCGGCTCGTACGATTTCTTAGGAGAAGATAATGACACCCTTCAGCAAAGACTTTCCCGTAAGCTGGGATGAACTGCACCGAAATGCACGTGCACTGAGCTGGCGCCTTCTAGAACAAGGGCCTTGGAATGGCATTATTGCCATCACTCGCGGCGGCTTAGTACCAGCAGCCATCCTAGCTCGAGAGATGGATATTCGCATGATCGATACGATCTGTGTCCTTAGCTACTCAAACTCAGACAGTGGTGAAGCTTCTGTTCAGGGGCAGATAGAGGTACTAAAAGGCATTGAAGGTGATGGCGAGGGGATGATTTTGGTCGATGACCTGGTTGATACCGGCCGCACCGCAAAATACGTTCGCGAAATGCTTCCTAAAGCACACTTTGCAACACTCTATGCAAAACCGGCTGGCAAACCACTGGTTGATACCTTTATTACTGAGGTCAGCCAAGATACTTGGATTCGTTTCCCTTGGGATATGGTGCAAACCTTTGCACAACCACTATCAGAAGTTATCGATAAGTAACTGATTTTAAATAAAGTATTATTTTGATTGGACGTTCTATTTTACACAAATAAAACGTCTTAAAAAATCCTGCAAAATCAAAATCCTCTGCTAGGCTTAAGCTTTCATTATGTTTGGAAGGGTTTTGTATGGGTTTTAGTTACCTAGTTTCCTGCCTATCTTTGTTACTCATTAGCCAACCTCTTTGGGCTAATGAGAGCTCTCTAATGGCTGAGATAAGACTCCACCCCGTCATCTTTTTAGTCTCTGTTACACTTATCATCATTGTGCTGGCCACAATGACTCGAACCCTGCAGCTATTTCGTTCACGTGGACATAAGCAGTTTAGACAGCTTAAGCGTGAGCGTCACAAGACACAGCGACATCTTGCCATCATCGACAAACACATCTTAATGGTAAATACCGACCCAAACGGCAAGGTGACTAAGGCATCTAGCGCCTTTTGCGATCACACGGGATATACAAAAGAACAACTTAAATCAGGCACATTAGCTCGTTTAATTCCAGACGAAAACAGCGCACGCCTTTTGCAACAACGATATCAAGAGGCAAGTCAGAAAGGGGTCGTGAGTGTTGAAACCCAAGAGAAAAATGCCTACGGTGGACTCTATTGGGTCAAGCTTCAGATCGAGCCTCAATACGACCGAAACGCTAATCTGATTGGATTCACCGAGATTCGCGAAGACATTTCGACTCAGAAAAAACTGGAAGAGCTATGGATGACGGACCAGTTAACCGGCCTCTACAATCGTTCGAGGCTAGATGAGCTATTTGAAGCAGAGCTGCGACGTGCAAACCGATACGGCACTCAATTTTCGCTGTTGCTGTTAGATATTGATCACTTCAAACAGATCAATGATACCCACGGGCATCTTGTAGGCGATGACGTTCTCTATGCCGTCGCTAACCTACTTCAGAATAATATTCGTGATGTGGATATATTGGGTCGCTGGGGCGGTGAAGAGTTTATGATCATTTTACCCAACACCAACCAATCTGAAGCGTTGATTCTTGCAGAAAAACTTAGAAACACACTAAGAGATCACCCATTCACACCCGTGAGTAAGGTAACGGCTAGTATCGGTATCAGTAGTTTTATTGCCGGTGTCGAAGCAGATGAGCTATTTAAACGGGCGGATGATGCGCTCTATCGAGCCAAAGCAAAAGGAAGGGATCGGGTAGAGTTAGGCATGGTCAGCATACCTAACCCTAATGAACAGAGTCGCGATCGCAGCGCTTAACTCCAACCCTTTATTTTGCGGTAGAGTGTAGAGGGGCTAACCTCAAGTAACGCGGCCGCTTTAGGGACATTGCCTTTACAGAGTTTGACGGCATTTTCGATGATTTTTCGCTCTAATACATCCAGAGGTTCAATCTCGTCTAAACTCTGAGCCATCACTTTCGAATAGGGTTTAGACTTCTTAGCGGATTTACTCGTTTGAACCTCTTCTGGCTGTTCTGTTTTGACGGGTTGGGGTGCCACAATCTCCTGCAGCGAATTTAACGGGGCCGGGAAATCGGCTACACCGACCATACCCCCCTCGTTTAATACAACGACATTACGAATCACATTCTGAAGTTCGCGGACATTGCCCGGCCAGTGGTACTCCAGTAGTCTACGCTTAGCTTCATCTTCAAAGCCCTCGAAATACTTGGTCTCTTCACGCGCGTAACGGTTTAGGAAGAATTCGGCAATCATTAAAATATCATCACCTCGATCCCGTAACGGCGGCAGGTGAACAGGAATCACATGCAGGCGATAGTAGAGATCCTCTCTAAAACGACCCGCTTGCACCTCAACCAGAGGGTCTCGGTTCGTTGCGCAGATGAATCGGACATCAACCACCTCATCTGAATTACTGCCCACTTTCTGGATAATGCCGGTCTGAATGAATCGTAGCAATTTGGTTTGCAAATCAAGACTCATTTCACCAATTTCATCTAGAAAAAGTGTACCGCCATTGGCTTTGCTGGCTGCGCCCTCACGATTGGCACTGGCCCCAGTAAACGCACCCTTAACATGGCCAAAGATCTCACTCTCCATAAGATCTTTAGGGATAGCGGCACAGTTAATAGCAACGAAAGGGCCTTCAGAACGCGCGCTCTGCTTATGCAGGGCTTCTGCAGTGAGCTCTTTACCTGAGCCACTCTCCCCTGTCACAAAAACAGATGCCTTACTGGGGCCCGCACGCTCGATAAGATGATACATATCTTGCATCGCAGGACTGGCACCGATAAAGCTATGAAAGGTCTCACGCTCCCTCTTCTCTGCCAAATCGACAGGGGCAAAATTGAGCTTTGCCACCTGTGCAAATGCTGAGCTGATCGCTACCTTTAGTCGACGCGCATCAAAAGGTTTTTCTAGAAAATCATAAGCACCTAAACGAATGGCATCGACAGCAACATCGATCGACCCATGCGCAGTCATAATAATCACCAACGACTTAATCTGATGCTCAATTATTCGTTTAAGAAGCTCAAAGCCATCACCATCAGGCAGGCGCAGATCCAGAAGAACGACCTGATAGACCTTGGAATCAAGTGCGGTGTGAGCTTCAGCCAGTGTGGCGGCGGCATCAACTAGTACCCCCTCCTTCTCAACGTACTGTGCATAGATACGTCGCAGACTGGCACTGTCTTCAACAATTAATACTTGATTCTGAGACATCAGAAATTTCCTCAATTAACTTTATTATGCCGATAGCGCTGATGAAAAACGGTTCAACTCTGCAAGGACAGATTCCAGCTGCGAGGGTACAGAAGGCACAAACTGATCAACCGTAGCTTGATCGCCAGATTTGGCTGCTTTTTCTATGCGTTCAGCGGTAGAACGAAGCGTTTCGGCACCAAAGGTTGCTGAGGTACCTTTCAGTGAATGTGCTTCGATACCTAAAGTCGCTAAATCATTTTCAGACATCGCTTTACTGATTTTTTCTAAACGCTGTGAAGATTCTGATTCAAACACTTCAATAAGGCTTGGCAAAAAATCGATCGACGTGTCCTCTAAAAGACGCTCCAGTACTGCAAGATCCAGTACTTCAGAAACCTTTGAAGCAACCGCCTGATCCATTGAATCGATGATTTGTCCCATTTAACTATCTCCTTAATTAACCCTTCTAAACAGTGAAGGCATAACAGGTGAAAGCAAGGTCCATGCCAACTCTTCTTACTGCTTATAAAAAGATCTATTCATAGTGATTCGCAAAATGCAAAAAGTCTAGATATTTGATTCAGAGCTGTTGGCACGGTTTGTGCTTACCCTCTTGCAATACGAACTAAATAAACCGAGTTTTAAGATGAATATTGCAGTATCAGCGAAGATTAGCGAACAAGACCATTTTGATATCAATAGAATCCTAATGGTTGATGACAGCCCTACCGAACGAGCTCGCCTTGGCGCGATGTTAAAAGACCTAGGCTATGAAGTCGTTGAGGCCTGTGATGGTAAAGAGGCACTCGCACTGCTGGAGAGAGACCAATTTCAATTGATCCTCTCAGATCAAGTGATGCCAGAGATGGATGGCAAAACACTCTGTCGCACTCTGAGAAGTAACGATCGTTACGGATCACCCTACGTGGTTATGTTAACTGCTGAAAATGATCAAAATGAGCTGGTCACCTGTATGGATGCAGGCGCGGATGATTTTTTGCGTAAACCCGCTGTTAAAGAGGAACTTCGTGTACGACTGGCTGCAGGAGCTCGGTTGGTAAGCATGCGTAAGAGTGTCACCGACCAGAACGAGCAACTTAACGAAACCGTGACTGCACTGGAAGCTGCACAGAAGCAAAATGAGGAAGAGTTGCAATTTGCGACGCATCTTCAAGAGGAGTATGTGCCAAACAATCAGTGGTTATCACCCACCCTAGAACTCGCTACTCACTTTAAAACAGCACGTGGCATTGGTGGTGATTCAATGGGATTTGTCACTACCAATAACAATCAAGTACTGATCTATCAGATCGACGTAATGGGACACGGGGTCGCATCGGCTATGCTCTCCTTTACCTTACAAAATGCCATTCAACAGATGCTGGGTTACTACATCAATCAAAGTGTCTTGCCACCGCTTCACCAAATCGTACGCAGACTGAATGAGCGCTTTCCGAGTGAGCGTTTTTCAGGCCTCTACTTCACTATGTTCCTTGGCATGATAGATGAACAAGCCAATACCCTAAGGTACTGCCAAGCAGGGCACCCTCACCCCTGCGTATTAAGCGAACAGGGTGATATGATGCAGATAACCCGCGGCAGCTTTCCGGTTGGAATGTTTGAGTTTGCCGACTTTGAAACACGATCCCTTCCCTTTTTACCAGGCTCTTCATTACTGTTAAGTAGTGATGGACTGTTTGATATTGTTGATGAAACAAACTCAGCCCTAGGCCGCAATGCGATCGAAAACATACTGAAAAGTGAACGCAGTAAAGATGCCGAAACTCAGTTAGATATCATTAAGCAATTTGCCTATGATTGGGGTAACCAAGAGACCCCAGAAGATGATGTATCGGTCATGTTGATTAAACGCTCCTCGGAAAACAACCAAGAGACAGAGTTGAACGTCCAGCCATTTCTGATCAGTTTACGCCCTACAGAGAGCGACGTAGAAAAGACACTGGATCGTATCTATCTTCACTTAAAACTGCTTAATACCGATGATCTAATCCTCTCTAAGATCAGAACCGCGCTAGCTGAACTACTGAACAATTTTGTTGAACATACTGTTTGGCCAGAAGATTACGCGGAGCTTCCTATAGAGATCATCACAACGACCTCTAAAAGCTGGATTGAGTTCAATATTCAAGAGTATTCCGTAGAGCTTCCTCATCTATGCCCACCTAAGCCCTATTCAGGTGAATCAGAGTCAGGGCGTGGCCAACACATCATGATGAGTTGGATCGATCAAATCAGCTGTATGCGTGACAATGATGCAAACCTATGGCGACTGCGTTTTAAAAACAGCTAATAAAGTCACTCAAAATAAGCCGCATCTATTGCAGCTTATTCATTTCCAGAACTGATCTCTCTATAATCTGAGCACATTTTGAACCGATGGAATTGACGTGAAACCTCTTTTGATTGCCGTTGCCGGTGCGTCTGGATCTGGGAAAACCACCGTAGCTAACGCCCTCTTGCAGGGCATTCAATCACAGGGATTAACGGCCACGCTGTTTAGCCAGGACAATTTTTACAACCCTATTGGCCACCCGCTAAGTAATTACGATGAGCCTCAAGCGCTAGAACTTGATCTACTGGCCGAGAAATTAAATGAACTTAAACAGGGATTGGCAACAGAAATTCCAACCTATGACTTTGTTGTTCACAGACGCCAGCAAGAGACTTTGATCATCGAACCCCTGGATGTAATTATTGTGGAGGGGCTTTTTCTACTGTCACAACCGAATTTAGTCTCAGCCTTTGATGTCAAAATCTACTTAGATGTTCCTCAAGAGGTCTGTTTCCAACGCCGTTTTGAACGAGACCAAATTGAACGAGGTCGCGAACCAGACGATATTCGTCGTCAATATAACGATCAAGTGCGACCTGGTTTCGATAGTCACATTGCCCCATACCGTGATCAAGCCGATATTAGGATTGATGCCCTTCCCGTAGATGTAGAAAGTTTTATTAAAAATGAACTAAAACTCCAACAATAATCACAATAAAACTCCAAGTTGGCACACCTATTGCTAAGTCAATATAGGTAAATAATTAACTTAGGAGTTACCGATGAGTTTTACAGTCAGTTCTTACGATTCAGCTAACGTCGTTCACATGCCAGAGAAACTTACTATGGCCAATGCGAACAGCGTGAAACAGCAACTTACAGAGATGATCGATGAAGGAAAAACCAACCTAGTCATCGATTTAGCCGGCATGAGCTTTACCGATTCAAGTGGTTTAGCCGTGCTAGTCGCTGTCTACAAAAACATTCAAAAATTGGGTGGTTCAGCGGTGATCTTGTCGCCTCAACCAGCCGTGCAATCTCTGTTAGAACTGACACGCCTGCAAGAGCTATTCGAGATCTATCAGGATCCGAATGCTGCCATTGAGCGAGTCAGCAAAGCGGCTTAACCAATGTACGAAGCCCTTCGAGAACACCTAGACTCCGCCGTGCTGACATTGGCGGAGTCAAAAGGATCAGAGCTACCCAATGCACTTATTGAGTCGCGCATCACCTCAATTATCTTCTATAAGGCGGCCATTGAGTTGATTGAACGGTTCAATAATGGACAGATAAACATCTTGGAAAAACTTCCAGAAAATGTCCGTCGTTCGCTCCTTACGCCCAACTGCATGATGAGTTATGAGCACTGGCTAGATGCCATTTCTAATCTGCATCTTGAGCTAGAGAAGGTCTACTACAGTGATACCCATTTAACGCACGAATCTTTGGCTGATATTCACCGCAATGCGATCGATATTGAGCAGTTTGTTCTCAGTGCGCCCTTTAACGGCAGAGCCAGCCTGTTAATGCCAGGATTAATAAAACGGGACCAGAAACTTAAATGTTTAGCGGCACCCTTTTTAGTCTTTAAGAGGCTAGGTTTACTGACTCCGTTGAAATCGGTTGTGAACGGATAGGAGTGATCATGAAAAAATATGACGGCATCAAGCTGGGTTCATTGGTCAGCTTACTCCTGTCTGGTTGCAGCCAACAGCCGATACAAAACGAAAACGAGACGATCTATTTTTCGCACTCGTTGCCGAATATCGCCACTCCCTTAAAGCCTCAACCAGTCGTCAACATTGTGCTACCGATCATCTACTTCGCCAACGACAGTTATGAAGTGACGCCAACCGAGAGGGTCAAACTCAAAGAGTTTGTTGAGACACTGGGTGAGCAACGTCCGTCAATCATTTTGAATGGGCATACCGATTGGAATCGCAGTGACCAATACAACGATCAGTTGGGGCTGAATCGATCCGAGTCCGTCCTACTAACATTGGTTGATATTGGCTACCCAGCTGAAAAACTGGCCACAGCCTCCATGGGCGAATCCCAACCCGTTGCAGACAATCAAACCGAACAGGGCCGTCAACTGAATCGACGAGTCACTCTATCACTATTCTAATAGAGCCAAATCATGACACGAGAAGAAGCGATTGCACGTGATCTAAAGCGCAATGTATGGACAGTCATGGGGCTGCCGTTTGATTGCACAACAGAGCAAGAGACGACAGATCATCTGATTGATGCGATGCTAAAAGAGGAGCGCTGCTTCTTCACAACACCGAACCTAAATTTTGCAATCACTGCACAAAATGATTCGCAATTTAGGGATTCAGTCATTAACTCAGATTGGGTGGTCGCGGATGGTATGCCGCTTATCTGGATTGCAAAAACTCTAGGTATTCCTTTGCCGGAACGCGTCGCTGGCTCTTCAGTGTTTGAAAGGGTTAGGCAAGAGTATAGAAACCCACATCGCCCCATCCGACTGGTCTTTTTCGGAGGCCCTGATGGAACAGCAGCTGAAGCGTTTAAAAAGATCGCGGTAGACAACAGCAGCATGGAAGTCGTTGGTTTTTACAGCCCCGGCTTTGGCTCGATGGATGAGATGAGTGATCCTGAGATAATCAAACAGATCAATCAGACAGATGCGGATCTTTTAATTGTTGCGTTAGGAGCAAAACGAGGCCAGCAATGGATCGAACTAAACCGCCACAATCTTGATGTTCCGGTCATTTCACACCTGGGCGCGGTCATCAATTTTGTTGCAGGAACGGTTAACAGGGCCCCTCTTTGGATACAACGTAGCGGTTTAGAGTGGTTATGGCGTATATGGGAGGAGACGAGTCTATTTAAGCGGTATTGGCATGATGGTCGCGCATTTATTTGGCAATACCTCACAAAAATACGTCCCTATAAAAAACTAATGCAGAAGCAGTCTCAGCTACCGCAGATACCTTTGGAGTTTAGTTATCTAAACGACTCAAACACCCTACAAATATCGGGTGATGCACTTCACAGAAACTTATCAAATCTTAGAAGTGCATTAATTGAGTTAATTGAAGAGGAGAGAGTTCGGGTAATCGATCTCAAAGGCCTATCTCGGCTGGATGGTTCATTCATCGCCCTGCTACAACTGGTGCAAAAGCAGATCAATATAAGCGGTCACAGCTTGACGCTTAAAAACCTTGATTCAGTTCATCTGCAACAGTTTGAATACGCTTGCGTATCTGATCAATTCACTATTATTCAACATCCAAGCCCAGTGGATGACGTTTCACTAGCGCCCACTCAATCATAGCGATCAATAACACCAGTGCAGTTGAGATAAGATAAACGTTCACCACCATTTCAAAATGGGTAAAAGGGTCTTTCTCTTGTAAAAACTCTACCAAAAAGATCACTGCGGCAATCCCAACTCCGGGCAACCAAGAGTAGGCTAGATTTCTTAGCAGTCGATAGAGTCTGAATCGAACTATCTTCTTAGAAGGGTTTATTAGGGCAAAGCAGAGGTAATAACTGAATGTGTGGAACGCGCCAACACTGAGCATCAGTAAGCCAAGGTAATCCAGATAGTAGGTTTCATAAATTGCCTTCCCTACAACGAATTCGATGCCAAAAAAGATAAGCAACAGCATCACCGATCTCATTAAGTATTCAACAATCAGCACAACGACCAATGGCTGATTCTTCAACTCACCAGCCTCCGCTTTTTCCATAGTCTGTAGATTAGACGCTCGAGGTGGTCCGATAACAGATAGATATCCTAAGATGAATAAAATTTTCGACAGAGCTCTCATCTAATTCCTCTCTATGTGGCACACAAATTGCTTTAACTAGCTGGGTGCAAACCCATTACTTGCCAAGTGATAAGCAATTTACAGGCCAACTTGAGAAATATTATGAGTAAACAGACACTGTTAATGATCAGCATAGAGCTTCCCTACCCCGCTAATAGCGGTGGGCGAGTCAAGAGTTGGAATATGCTGAAGTACCTAACCAACCACTACTCTGTTGCCCTGGCCTGCCCACTTAAATATGGGAGTGAACATGTAACTGAATTTTCGCAGTTGATAGATCTAGAGGAGTTACTCTTTGAAAGGGTTGAAGAACCACGTTCACCTAAAAACTTGGTTAAGAGCTATCTGAAATCGATCCCTCTTAATGTCTTAAGGTCAGGCTCAAAAAAACTGAAAGAGCGTATTGCAGAGATCGCGAACGATTACGAAATCATATTGGTAGATCACTACGAAGCAGCTCAATACATACCCAACCATTTTACAGGCAAAGTAATATTTCATGCTCATAACGCCACCTACCTAATGTGGGATCGTTATGGCAAAGAGGGTAATAATTGGGTTATGCGTACCATCGCAAATTGCGAAGCCAAACGCGTTGCAAAGTTTGAATCTGATGTCTGTCGTCGCTCTGATCTATTTTTTGCTTCTCCCAACGATATAGACAATCTCTCCAAAATCGGAGCAGACACCTCTCTAGCAAGAGAGACATACCACCTTGGGGATGATACTCAACTTGCTCTCCCTAGCATCAGATTTGAAGAGACAGAGAAGCGACTTCTCTATGTAGGCACACTCAGTTGGGAAGCCAATGTTGATGGCTTACTCTGGTTTATTGAACAAGTGTGGCCGGAGATAAAGGCCAACAATCCTAACCTGATTCTAGACATCGCAGGTGGTAATCCTGCACAACGTCTTGTCGACAGAGTTGCACAGATCCAAGACATTCACTTGCTAGGCTTTGTTGATGACCTAGAGCCACTGTTCAAACGCTCTCGTGTGTTTGTTGCACCACTCACATTTGGTTCAGGCATTAAAGTCAAAGTGCTCAACTCAATGTGCAGAGGACTTCCCATATCAACCACATCGGTGGGTGCCGAAGGCATAGATGCGGACCACTTAACCCACCTATGCATAGACGATACCGCTGCAGATATGGCGAACTCAATTGATCGCTTGCTGCATGATCAAAGGCTATGGGAGACACTGGAACAAAAGAGTCGTGAGCGGGTACGTGAAAAGTACACCTGGGATAGGGTTCTAGGTTTCATGGTCAACGAAATCAATCTGCTATCGGCTTAATCGACCCTGTGTTCATCTCGACTCGAGCCCTTATCACCTTTGCACTGGCTGTCATCTTCTATACAGCGTTTAAGGGTGCCTATTACTTTATGGCCAATAGATTACAGGAGGTCGGTTTTCTCCTAACCTTTATTCTATTTGGCTACTCTGCACTGGTTGCAGCACTGAACGTTAAAGAGCAAAACCTTCGATGGAGTTTTTGGGTGTTCACCACCCTGCTATTTGTGGCTTACACCTTTGTGCTACCGGCCTATCAATTCTCTGTGAATGCTGGTGTGTCAATGCTACCCAGCATGATGGCATCACGTGAATTTCTGATTGTGTTTATTGCCCCTACTCTCTACTTCTTGTACCGAATTGGTTACAAAGTTGAGGACATTAATAGAGTCGTTCTGTTGGTGTTTGCTGCCATTGTTTTTAGTTATGTATTTCACTATTTCCGTATCGATCTTGAAGCTGCCTACAACTCCTCTGACCCAACTATAAAAGGGATGACAACGCATGACGAGCATCGAGGATATCGATTAAAAGCGCCACAGGTAGCTCTATTTCTAACGACCATAATTTCAGCCTATCTAATGGTGACTTCCGAAAGCTTAAGAGCAAAATTGGGTTGGGGCATCACATTTTGTGTTTCCGTTTGGATATGGTCCATTATTCAAGCAAGAGCACCAACGGCAATGATGATTCTGGGTGTTCTTCTCTATCACCTATGGTTTGCAAGAAAGCCACGCATGGGATTGCTTTTCCTGGGTATGGCTCTAATCATTCCGCTTTATACACTGGCCATTCAACAATATTTTGCCGTTATGGAAGGGGCCGATGATGGTGTTCGCTATCGCTCCTACATGATTGCTCTTAACACTGTGATGGACCATCCATTTTTTGGATTTGGTCAACAAAGTGCAGCGACAATCACAGAGCAAGAGATCTTTTGGTATAAGTTCTACAGCTCAGATCTCGGTTTAATAGGTGTGGCATTTAAATTTGGCATAACGGGTGCTTTGCTCTATGTGGCACTGATGATCTATACACTCAAGAAAGCAGTGACTACCAACTGGTTAATTATTCAGCATACGGGGAAAGCTAACATATTTTTTGTTGCATCCATTGCGAAACTAATTACCGATATTTTCAACTCTTTACTGTCCGTGCACTATATTTATATCCATGGTCTAGCCCATGCATCAATAATCATTGCCCTGAGTGTCATCTATAGACTCGAGTATCAGAATCACAGATAGACACTATAGAAACTGGCGAATGCATAGAGAGTCTCTATTTATCAATCCACTCTTCAAAAGTCTGAGATGTAACCTCATCACCAGAAATGGGCTTTGCTTGAACCTTTCCAACTCGGGCTTTGTATTCAGAAAGTGCAGCGTTCATTTTTCTTAGAATGACGAGCCCAATTACAAAGAAGAGGCCTAAAAATAGCACCCCTACAAAAGCTAATACGGTCCACTTTTTTCGGCTCGGGTATGACTTGTAAAGCGGTGGATTAGCAGGCTGTATCATCTCAAAAGGATAATTCTCTCGAGCATGGATCATCGATTCGACACCCAACTGTGCTTCTAATAAACGATAAATAGAACGTTGCACTTCGATATTATTTACCTCACTCAGACGGCGTTCTAAATAGTCACGACGAGAATTCATTGTCTCTACAGAGCGCTGTTTAATAAACGCATTAAAATCAGCAAGGTAGTGATTAACAATCTCTGCAGAATAATCGGATGAGTGAGTGGTCGCATAAACGGTCAAGAGACCACTTTTTTCATCATGAGAGTGGCCAACGTGCTCTTCCCTAAAAATCTTAGTGGCAACTCGATAATCTGGAACAAACCCCTCACGAAATGAGGCAGATTCTGCATTCCATTCGTTGGGAAACAACATCGGCAGCAGTCCGCGCTTATCAATAAAATACTTTGTAAACTCAAAGCTATTTAACTTAGCTAACAAGCGATCAAGTTCATTACTAGGTGCAACATCAATAATGAAGTCGTGCTCTAATAATCCTAAGGCATCGCTACCTCGATAACTTTCTGGGGCTACGCCACCTGGATTTTCATTGATATTCACAGCCGCGATTCCTGATGCGGTAAACTTATCATCCACAAACTTTGATAAACCAAAGACAGCAGCTGCTGAAAAAATGGCCGCGATCAACAGACGATATTTCGAGCGGAGTACAGCGTCTAAATACTCTAAAAGATCCACCTGTTGATCGATATGAATAGGTGGTTCATTTGTGTTCTTCATAATTAATTACCCTTAAAAAGATAACTGACGCTTGAGGCTGATAAGGTCAATTTATAGAACAGATCGACCCAAGATTGTGTGAACTCTCGACCATTGATTCGATCGACACTCAACGGCACATAGATAGTAGACCCTGGAGTCACTTTGACGTTTGAAGCGCTACCTAACCAGCCCCAACTCGATGCTTTAGAACGAACACTCATCACCTCTCCATTAGCTTGTACCACAAAAGCATGCTCATGCTGCGCTAACTCTTTCATACCACCGCTTAGATTGATGTAGTCCAATGAGGCTCTATCTTTTCGATATTTGTGTGACGTTGGAAAATAGACCTGACCGACGACAGAGACCTCATCTTGGTATTTTGGAACCCTAATGCGATCTCCAGACTCTAGAACCACATCAGACAGCTCTGAGCAGTTTTTAACAGCGGCCTCCATATCAACCACCATACGTCCTACTGCACGCTTAGGAGCCAGTTGCTTGATGATTTTCAAAGTTTCCTCTGCGCCGTTGTTTTCGGGCTGTTTATCCTGTTTTTGGTAACCTGGTGAAAGATGTACATCCGCTAACAGATCATCAAGCTCGCCCATCATGCGATCAAGTGCCTGTAGTTCACGAAGACGGACAGATTCACGCGTAAATACCGTACCGAAGAGATAAGCGTCCTCTGTAAAGCCACCGGCTCTCTGCAATAATCCACAGAGTGTTTCACGCTTATCAACGGTGTATGTGCCCGGGAATAGAACTTCACCTTCGATGGTCACCTCTTTACGGTTACTGATCCATTCAGGTTTTTGTCTGATGACCAGATGATCCGAGGGTATCAACACAGTGGTTAAATCTTCGCTTATACCTTCTCTTTGAATTAAAGAGACATCGTATTGATCTATGCGCGAATAATCGCCTTTGATAATTGAGCGACGGGCTAGCGTTGCCTCTGAGTTGAATGCTTGCTCTTTTAGGCCACCTGCAGCAACCACAAGATCCTCAATACGCATTCCAGCCACTAGGGGATAGAGGCCAGGAGAACGTACTGATCCGCTCACTTTAACCACTTGTGTAGGAGTATTGATCGAAGCTTGCTGGCGAAGCTTCTCAAGTAGACCTTTTAAAATCTCAGATCGTTTACTGTCTCGGCCAAACAAGAAGAGTTCATCCCCTGCTTTCAATTTAGGGTTATAGCGATTCTCTGTTAAATCCAACGCTGTCACATCCACCTTTAAGCTGTCAGCATCGGTGCGCGACAAAATTACATAGGAGCGATCACTACCTACCTGGAAGCCACCAGCATACTCAATCAAATCGGTTAAGCGCATCTCATTGGCGATTGGATAGGTGCCGCCATGACGAACGAACCCTTTGATCCGAACCAGAGGTGAAAGCTCTGATGCAGACGCCTCGCGCTCCATTCTCTTAACCAGATTATTGAGTTGATCTGCACGCTGATCGTGCGTATTGAAAACGACAATTCGATCTCGCGCCTGCAAAGTCAAATTATCTTCTGAAAATGGGTTAGAGAGTGCATTACCTAAATTAAAATAGAGTACCTCTGTTCTCTTGCTAACAGGATTTTCTCTCTCTACCAGTGCGGTTGATAAGTCAGCGCCCTGTTTAAGAGTGGCAACATCCTTAATCAGATCAGTGACTTTAATACCGCTTCGCCACTGCATTGCACCGGGTTTAAGCAGATGACCATCAAGCAACACAACATTTTCAACACGATCTATCACTGGTAGCACCTTAACCAGATCGCCATTGATCAGACGAATATCCCCACCCTGCTTCGTCATATCGGCAGAGATCAACTCATAGGACTCGCTTGAACCTATACGTTCTATCATAACGGTGCTTTTGGCAGCCGTCGGCAACAGTCCACCAGCCAGTTTGAGCAAGTCAGTAACGCTCTGCTCTTCCTCGATTTCATAGATTGCTGGTCGATGCACTTCTCCCGCAATACCTGCCGTCATTCCGATAGGTTTGATAAAGATGATGTCGCCTTGGCGCAGATACGCATTTCCGCTGTCATCACCCCGTAGAAGCAGATCATAGAGATCAAAATCTGCAACAACCCGGCCCTGACGCTTTACCTGAATGGAGCGTAGTGAACCAGTTCGTTTAATCCCCCCTGCCTGAATCAACGTATTCAGTAGCGAACTCATACCACTCACCGTGTAGGTGCCTGGTTGATTGACTTCACCGACCATTAGAACCTGAATGGAGTGAAGCTCAGCTAGCGTTACGATACTTTTCACACCGACTCGGACGCGATCAATGGACTCTTTGATTAACAGTTTAGCGTCTGAAAAATTGAGACCCGCAACTTGAATGGCGCCAATTTCTGGAACCAGGATTTGACCCTCACGAGTGACGACAAGTCGATACTCCAAATCGGTCACACTGAAAATCTGCAGCACAAAGGTATCACCTGGCCCAATGATGTAATCTTCAGGAACAGGAATACCTGCAACGGGTGCAAAGGTTGTGGCAAGCGTAGTGAACATGTCATAGCCAAATTGCTCAAGCGAAGGCTGAGTTTTCAAATCGCGGCTTTTCTCCGTTAACTCAACCGGCTTCAGCGTCTCTGCAATCTTTTTCTCTATCTCAGAAGGCTCTTGTAACTCATCGATGATTAAGCTTTTCACAACCCCCAAAGGGACCTCCTCTAAGGGTAAGTCCTGACCGGTTGGAGCCGCATTAATCGCTGCTTGACGCTGCTGACGCTCGGGCAGTGAATTGGCCGACGCGTTATTGACCGTGAATGCCATTAACAGACAGAGAGCGCTCAGAACAGAGCTATTCGTGTTAAACATATTCATTACCCTCTTACTCATCAGCAAACTTCTCGCAACCGTTAAAGTTGACCAGCGCATTTAAAGCGGTGCTTGGACACTGATCTTTGTAATCAAAAACACCATCGCCATCACTATCTTTAGGTCCTTTATAAAGTACTCTCTCAACAAAATGCGCCATTTGTTCAGGCGGCATTATTTTGTCTGCAGCACTTGAAAAACCACAGTCTCCGATCTGATCTATAAGCGATCTTGATAAAGAGTTACTGATTCCAATCAAATAGATACAGCTACCTTTTAACTCTTTTGGCGACATCCATTTAGGCGTTTTTGATTGAATAAGGTGGCCTTCTGGGTAGCGATATGCCTGACGCAATCGATTAATGGCATTGACTAAATTTTCATCAACGACACTCCAATCCGTCAGAATCACTATCGTTTGAAAACCCCTCACCTGTGCAGACTGTTGATGTAAAGCGTTTAGCAGAGAGATCAAATCCTCAGCGACGAACTGAAATTGCTCACTATCTAATTGATAAGGATCGAGCTTAGATAGTGGCTTAAAGCTGAAGTCCGAGGAGAATTGCGCCAGGTCATTGGCAGCTAGCAAACGGCTTTCAAGGTTTGTCTTGGGTGCCGTTACCAGAAAACGACGCACGACCTCTTCGGCATAATCTGTACTGGGCACACCTCGATACTCTTTACCCTTTAGGGTTGTCCAGTCAGCAATCAGGGTAAATTGGTCAGCTCTTCTCTCAAGCTGAAGTTGATTAACCCGCGGCTCAATATTGAGTGGATCAAAAATATGCAGTGAGCGTTTATTCAATGAAGTGTTGTATTCGTCAATCGACGTTAACAGTGTTCTCTCTGGTACATCGATGGTTCGTTCAAAACCAGAACAACCCGCTAAAAACAGCGTTGTTATCGGTAACAAAAGCTTCAGTAGATCACTTTTCATTTGACGTTCCTTTGAGACCTAACAGGTCCTTAGCCTCCTGAAACAGATCAAAAGGCAGATAATCACTAAGATGAGAATTGGGCATCAAATCGATACCAGCAAAGCTTTTGATTAGATAGAGAGCTGCAGCCAATACAATAAGAGCGGTCATCATTAAACTGCCAGACACCAGCAGGTAGACAGTTCGTCGTAAACCAATGGGCAAACGCTCGATCCGGTTCAACTCTAAATTGTGTGTTTTACGTCTTCGATCACGACCTGCAAACAGAACGAGATAGTAGGCTCTAAAAAAAAGCGGGAGTCGAATGCGGATATCTAGACTGTGTCGTGTTTCGGTGGACTGAGCGACCAGTGCCGACCTGACGTCGTTGAGTTGTTCAACACTGAGACTAGAGAGAGTTTTATGAGGAATTCGACTGATCGTAAAATCAGCAAATACTTCACTACTCTCTCGGGTTTTATCCTGCACACTGCTACCTAATCATTAATTCTCAGATAGCAATAAGCAAAAACCTTGCCAGTTTTGCAAAGTGCAAATCAAATAGCCTGATAGAGTTCACTGTATTTAGAGAGCATTTCTCGGTTAGAGTAATTTTTTGCTTGTTCTAAACAGTGCCTAGAGAGTGTTTCGTAATCCAACTGACCAAAGGTTTGCAGTGCTGATTCAAACTCTGATTGGCTGTTAATATCTATGACAAGACCTGTCTCTCCCTGCCTGACGAGCTCGAGCAATCCACCAGCACCATGAACCATTACCGGTATGCCATGGGCATAGGCTTCAATGACAACGCGCCCCATAGGCTCATACCATAAGGAGGGAACAATCAGCACATCGATCTCTGCAAAGAAATCAGCAGGTTTTGTAAATCCTCTATAATCAATGGCTGGATCACTCTCCAGTTGTGACTCAATCCTTTTCTCACCAGTTCCGGCAAAAACGAAGCGGTAATCACTCCCTTCAGGCAGTTGTTTCACGCGATCAACCAACTGCATTACACCCTTGTCGTACTCCAAACGACCAATGTAACCAAAGACTTTCGCCTCACTCGACCGAGGAGTCTGTGACTGTTCTTCAAAATTGTCATTAGGGGAGATGCTGTTATAGATAACTCGCTGATGACTCTTCTTAAAGTAACCGTCTTCGGTGTGGCTATTTAAGATGAAATTGCTAATCCCTACGATGCCATCGACTCGCTCAGAACCCCACCTTTTTGGCGTCGAATAGCATCTACACTCCTTGCAAATTGCTTCGCAATTTATCTCATTTTTTCTTCTCGACTCTCGATGACACTGTATATAGTAATCCCGCAAGGTATGAACGACCTTGCAGCCTCGTTGCTTAGCAATCTTCCAAACCAATACACTGATTCCTTTAAGATTGTTGGTATGCACAATGTCTGGCTGAAACTGATCAATGACGGATAAAATATCTTTTCGATAACGAAAATTACTAAGATCCAGAAGACGTTGTGCAAGCTTCTGAGCAACACGTTTAACTTTGTTGGGTGTTTCTAGCGTTACGAAAGGCCAGTAGATGTTTCTATCTGGGAAGTAGAAGGCTTTTACGCCATTTTCTAAACGCCGAGAACCAACCAAGCTGGGATCTTTCACGATACTGGCTACTGCCACCTCATAACCCATGGAGACCAGACCATCCGCTAGGTTATAAACTGACTGTTCAGCACCTCCTAGCTTGGTAGGAAAGAAGACAGAATTAAATAGCAGAATTTTCATCATTGGGTTCCTGTTAAATCACTACAGCGTTTGGATTTTTGGTAGACAAACAGGATTAAAGTCCCGTAGAGAAAACCGTTAGCAATGCTTAAATAGATGATCGATTGAAGTGGGCTTTGTGCTAGCACGCCAAGGTAGATGGCTAACACCCGAACAGAGAGTGAAACGATTTCATGAGCAAGCAGATGAGCCTGCAGACCTAGAACGGGGACTGATGCAATGGCAGGCCTTGAGGCCAGCATCATCAATAACCACAGGGCAATCCATTGTGCAAATTCTCCCGACGTTTTCCACTCTTCGCCGTAAAGCAGAGCGAAAATGCTAGGCCCAAGTAGAGCGATGAAACCAAAAGGAAATATGCCCAATAAGAATAAATTTCTCGTCGTTCTATTAAGAAGTGCGGTGATAGTCTGTTTTTGCTCTACCCTATCAACAACCTCTTTGTAGAAGACGTCCCCTACACTTTTCCCCAACAAGGTTGCAGGTACAGTCAACAGCGCGAAGGCGATGGTGTAATAACCTGCAGCAGCTGATCCGAACGCCCAGGCAAACATCAACGTAGGCGCAGCCAACGAGACTGAGTTTAATAGCACCTGTGGTGCGCGATAGATTGGAAAATCGTAATAGCGTTTGAGCAAATCACGATAGGAATCTTTAGTGACATACTCAGTGGATAGACCAGATCGCTTCGCTAGATAGAGGTTTTGAATCATCATACCCAGGGTATAAAACAGGACTAACCATCCACCGGTGGCTTTAATCAAACCCATCAAGGTTTGACTCACTCCAATAAACAGCGCCCTAATGTTGAGTGATTTTGCCAGGTTGGAGAACTTCTTAGTTCTAATCTGCCACTGTTCATTAACCTGGAATATCGCAGCAATAAAAATAGCCACAGGTAGTAGCCAACCCAAACCAATAAGGGACTCGGCATTTATTAATGTCAGGACCTCTTTTTCAAAGATCAGCAAACTTATGAGTAAAGTGGTCGATAGAGATAAGCTTATAAACAGCGATAGCTTAGCCAATTTCCAAGCCTCGGCATCGCTTTTCGCCAGTACGATAGACATAGGTAAGGTCAGAGCAATGGCAGGGGCAAACATATAAATTGACGAGGTGAAAACACCTAAATAACCATACTGTTCAGGACCATACAGTCGTGTAATGACCAATGAAAATAGAAGCGTTAAAGCATTAGACAGCGCCGTGCCACTGGCCAGCACCATTATATTTTTTAAAAAAGCATCCTTATTTAGAAAGTGCTTAAGTCGAGAAATCATCAGTCGTAAACCCAAACATTGATCGATTGAACCTCTACAGCATATTTCGTGCCAATGTATTCATATAAATGAATATAAGTTGGCACGATTAATGCTAATCACCAGTAAATGCATACTGGAGTGAGTAATGAGTTCAAACTCTCAATCTGATCAACTGGCGCTAATCACCTGTTCGTATGGTCCGGACTTAGATCGTTGTAAACGATTGTGCGAATCGGTGGATAGATTCGTTGATTCAATCTACGAACATGTCTTGATTGTTCCTAAACGTGATCTCAAAAAGTTTTTAACGCTCGTAAACGAGCGACGCAGAGTAGTCAGTGTTGAATCTGTCGTACCAGACTCATTTATTCAACTCCCATTTTCGAACAAGTGGTGGTTGGGGGCTTGGGGTTTTCCAACACGCGGTTGGGTCATGCAACAGATTACAAAACTAAGCGCAGGCTTCTCCACTAAGGCTAAAACCTTAATGTTTGTGGACTCAGATCTACAGTTCATACGCCCGCTTGACCTCTCTTTAATTGAACAGTCAGGACGCACACGTCTGCACTCTATTCCAGGGGATATGGACTACGGTGTTCACCTTAAATGGCATGCGAAAGCTGGAGAATTGCTCGGCTGCGACACAGCTTATGCGGGTTCTGATTACGTTGGACAGTTGATCACATGGGATCGAGAGACGTTGATGGCTATGTTAAGGGACATTAGCAGAGAAACCGGTACTCACTGGACAAGAGCGATTGCGCGCTCTTTGACTGTGTCTGAGTACATTCTGTACGGCATGTATGTGACACGAGTGCTAGGTATTAACCGATCAAACCACTACGAAACAAGCAAAGATCTTTGTCACTGTTGCTGGGATTCTGAGGCCGCTAAGGCAGTTTCCAATGGAACCGCCAAAGTTGATCCATCGGCTATCGCCGTTCTAATTCAATCAAATTTAAGCTTCACAACGGATGAAGAGGCCGAATTGATTGATAAGGCATCGAAAATTTCAAACGCAAAGGTTGGTGCATGATATGCAGATATTAGAATCAATCACTCCAATCAATGAATCAGATTTTCGTCAGTACATTGAACTCTCACTTCGCCAAAGCAGTGGCAGTCAAACAGTCTCTTTCATTGACGCTGCAGGGCTTTCAATGGCGAATGAGCAGGCAGATCTCAAGCAGGCATTTTCATCTGTCGATCTGCTCATCCCTCGCGGGCGTGGTATCAATGTATCGATGAACCTGATTAATCGTGGACAAATGCCGTCAGCAAACAGCTCATCACTCTATCGAGAGCTACTGCTATCACTTGAAGCGTTTGAAAAACCGGTCATTTTGTTCACAGACAATAAAAAAGCCGCGCATAAAACAGAGCTCGAGATTACTAAACTTTACCCTAACCTAAATCTCCAGATCACTATTTGCGATACACAATACGATAAAAGCACACAATGGTTTTTAGATAAGATCAAAGAGAAAAACCCAAGCTCGGTACTATTCGCTCTCGAGACTCCCCTTCAAGAGCGTTTAATGTCTCGAGTAAAATCAAAGTGTGAAGTACCTCTGTTGGTCACTTTGGGGCATCCACTGTTTGATGCTATTTTTGAGGTGAGTGAGGGCTTTAACTTATCTCGCCTAAGACACAGCGTCCTCTTCTCTCCAATGCGATTTTTTAAAACCTTCGTAGGAACGCTTTATCAAATCCCTAACAGTGACGAGAAACGAAACTCACGTATCAATACGATTTTAAGACAGTGGGGATGGTCAACCCGCATTAAGCGCCTATCAATACGAACCAAGTCATCTCTGTGGCTATTGCGATGCAAAATGCAAAGCATTTTAAAACGATCTATTGACTTATTAGGCGCCGGTTTGGGGCTGCTATTGCTATTACCGCTGTTAATTCCCGTTGCTGTAGGGATAAAAGTCACTTCGCCTGGGCCTCTCTTTTACTCTCAAGTCCGGGTAGGACACCGAGGCAAGCTGTTCAGAATGTGGAAGTTCCGTTCAATGTATATCGATGCCGACGCACGTAAAGCGGCACTAATGGAACAGAATGAATCATCTGACGGCGTCATTTTCAAAATGAAAAAAGACCCTCGCATTACACCGATAGGTCGCATCATCCGTCGACTCAGTATTGATGAGCTACCACAACTCTATAACGTGTTGATCGGTGATATGTCGCTGGTTGGCCCGAGACCCGCTCTAGAAGCTGAAGTCGCTCAGTACCCGGTGCTAGCCCGCGCTCGTTTAGAAGCTATGCCTGGTTTAACAGGTCTGTGGCAAATCTCAGGTCGATCAGACCTCCCCTTTGATAAGCAGGTTCTGTTGGACACTGCCTATGTAAACCAGCAATCAGCAATGAATGATGTAAAGCTGATCGCTAAAACCATACCTGCTGTAGTTAGCGGTAAAGGAGCCTACTAATGACCATTGAACGTGCCATTCTTTTCGCTGATCGAAAAGGGAAAGAGCTAACTCCTCTCAATGATCGCTACCCTATCTGTTTGCTACCCATTGCTGGTAAAACACCCCTAGAGTTCTGGCTTGAGCAGCTCTGTGATATGGGTGTTAAAGAGGTAGATATTGTGATCAATCAGTTCGCTGATCTGATTAAAAAAGCGGTACCCAATGGTGATCATTGGGGGCTAAAACTTAACTACCATTTATCAACCGGTGAAGAGCCGCCTCTCGCTTTTTGGAGTAGGATGCACTTTTCAATGACAGGTAAGATGATTGCTGCACGAGCCGATGTTTTGCCCGTCAAAACAGAACAGGGAGCGATTAGTAATCTATTAACGCTGGACTCTGAATCGGTTGAACAGCTAAACACCCTAGAGTGGAATCGAAGTGAAGATAAACAGCGTGATTCCAACTCACTCGCGTCACTGGATGCATACGTAAAAGCCTATTTTGCTCTGCTAAACGGCGATCACTATGGCCTAGTTCCTAGGGGGTTGCGTGCAGACGATGACAAATGGCTAGCGACACCGACCTTCAGTTCAAGTCGCTCAGACTCAATTGAAGGACCTCTCTACATCGGCAGAGATGTAATGATTGATCAGAACGCAACCTTGTCTCAAACGGCGGTTGAGGCAGGCTCTATGGTCGATAAAGGCGCTCAACTGAATCGAGCTATTGTATTTCCAGGTACTTATGTTGGACAGGACGTCAGTTTAACGGACTCAATTGCGATGGGCAGTTTACTGGTCGACTTGAAACACCAGAGTGTTATACAGATTGCAGATCCTGCATTAATTAGTCCGATCATACCCAGCAGCTCATTGGTTAAAACGAATACCAGCGAACGATTAGTGGCATCTATGCTTATGATCTTATCAGCACCCGTCGCATTGCCACTGGCATTGATTACTCAAAAATCGGGGGTATTAAATAGAGAAGATCAGCTCTCAAACCGAGGATCTCGTCTACACCCGCTCTGGTTTACCAAACTTAACTTCACATCAAATATTGGTTGGGTAAAACGCTGGCCTGAGCTTTTAGGGGTGATCGATGGGGATCTAAAGCTATTTGGAAGCGAGTATGAGTCCATCGAAGATGAGCGCCCCCTAACAGAGCTTCCAATTTCCCAGGGTCTGTTTACGCCTCAATCGGTGTTTAAAAATCAATCACTCGATGAGTTTGAACGACAACTTTGGGGGTTAGAGCTGGCGAACGAGAAGCTTGGTCCTTTTCGACTCTTTGCAAGAGCCATCAAAGTAAGCTTAAAGAATATTTAAATAGGGCCACTCTTTTACCGGTCCAGTAACAACAAAAAAGGTGGCGAGCTATTTAGCTGGCCACCTTTTTTATTAGTTAAAAACTAACTGTCGCTATTGAATATATCGCGGGTAAAGACTTTATCAAGAACGTCTTCTAACTCTTCATCCATCCGGTTACAGACGATCACATCCGCATCGGCTTTGAATGCATCCAAGTCTTTGTAAACGATGGAGTTGAAGAACAGATCCTCTTCAAGCACTGGCTCGTAAACAACGACCACAATGCCTTTTGCCTTTAGGCGCTTCATCACCCCCTGAATGGCAGATGCGCGGAAGTTATCGGATCCAGACTTCATCACCAAACGATACAAGCCAACAATCTTTGGATTACGCTTAAGAATAGAGTCCGCAATAAAATCTTTACGGGTGGTGTTGGACTGAACGATCGCACCAATCAAGTTACTGGGTACGTCGTTGTAGTTAGCCAGTAGCTGTTTGGTATCTTTTGGCAGACAGTAACCACCGTAACCAAAACTTGGGTTGTTGTAGTGCGTGCCGATACGCGGGTCTAACCCTACCCCTTCTATGATCTGTCGCGTATCCAAACCGTGTGAAAGCGCGTAGGTATCCAACTCATTGAAATAGGCCACACGCATCGCAAGATAGGTATTGGCAAAGAGTTTGATCGCCTCAGCTTCGGTACTACCAGTAAAGAGGGTATCAATATTTTCTTTAAGTGCTCCCTCGACAAGCATAGAAGCAAACTTCTCAGCGCGATCAGAACGCTCACCCACGACAATACGTGATGGGTATAGGTTGTCGTACAGCGCCTTACCTTCACGTAAAAACTCTGGCGAAAAGATAATATTCGGTGAGTTGAACTCTTCACGCAGATTTCGAGTGTATCCGACAGGAATGGTTGATTTAATGACGATCGTCGCTTCAGGGTTAATGCGAATGACATCTGAAATCACCGCTTCAACCGAGCGAGTATTGAAGAAGTTAGTCACCGGATCGTAATCGGTCGGTGTCGCAACAATGACGTATTCAGCTCCTGCATACGCCGTTTCCGGATCCTTTGTCGCAACCAGGTTTAACGCTTTTTCGGCTAAATAGTGTTCAAGTTCAGTATCTTCAATAGGCGCTTTGCGGTCATTGACCAGTGCTACCCTATTCTCATCAAGATCTATGGCTGTCACTTCATTATGTTGAGCCAAAAGAACGGCGTTGGACATGCCCACATAACCTAGGCCTGCAACCGCTATCTTTGTCATATAAAAATCCTAATCGTTAAGTCTGTCACTCTGCTAACAGCTAGCTAGAGTCACACACTCAAATTACAAATGCGTTAAGAACGGCCGTAGAGATCTTCAAAACGGACAATATCATCTTCACCTAGGTAAGAACCTGACTGAACTTCAATCAACTCTAGTGGGATCTTGCCTGGGTTCTCTAACCAGTGAACACAGCCTACCGGAAGATAGACCGACTCATTCTCGGTTAGCATGATCTCTTCATCATCGCGCCCGACACGCGCTGTTCCCGACACAACAATCCAGTGCTCAGCACGGTGGTGGTGCATCTGAACCGAGAGTTTATTACCCGGCTTCACTGTAATACGCTTAACTTGGTAACGTTCGCCGTTGTCGATGGAGTCGTATTTACCCCAGGGACGGTAGACTTCACGGTGCAGCTCATACTCACTGCGATCTTCAGCTTTTAGACGCTCTACAATTTTTTTAACGTCTTGTACCTGATCTTTGCCTGCCACCAGTACAGCATCTTTGGTTTCGACCACGACAATGTCTTTAACACCGACAGTCGCAACCAGTTTACTGGTCGATTTGATCAAGGAGTCTTGAGTGTTGTGGGTCATAACATCACCACTGACGGCATTACCGTCGCCATCCTTAGGGGTAACTTCCCATAGCGATGACCAGGCCCCCACATCATTCCAACCAGCATCCATTGGCACGACAACAACATTGTCGGCTTTCTCCATCACCGCATAGTCGATCGACTCATCTGGACAGGCTTTAAACGCCTCTTCATTAATGCGAACGAAATCTAGATCCGGAGTAAGAGTTTCTAATGAAGCGGTACAAGCATCTAAGATATCTGGGCGGTGTTTACCCAACTCCTCGATGTAACGTGAGGCTTTGAATAGGAACATACCGCTGTTCCAGTAGTAGTCACCCGAATCTACGTAGGCTTGCGCACGCTCAAGATCCGGCTTCTCAACGAATTCCGCCACTTGATAACCTTCTGCTTCAGCAGCGCCTCGACGAATATAGCCATAGCCGGTTTCAGGACCCGTGGCGACAATACCAAAGGTCACTAGGGCACCCGCTTCAGCAAGGGGTTTAGCTCTGTTCACTTGCTGCTGGAAAACCTCGACATTCTCAATGACATGATCCGCCGCTAACACCAGTAGCAAAGGGTCATCTTCAGACGTCAGTGCTTGCAGTGCAGCCAATGCAATGGCCGGTGCCGTATTGCGACCGACTGGCTCTAAAAGAATATCGGCCTGGGTATCCATCGCACGCATCTGCTCTGCAACGATGAAGCGGTGCTCCTCATTACAGATCACCAACGGCTTTCCATCGCTGATACCGTCCACACGTGAAGCCGTTGTCTGCAGCATGGTTTGTTGTCCTGCTAAGGCTAGAAACTGTTTCGGATAGAGGGAGCGAGACAGTGGCCATAAACGTGAACCGGAGCCACCGGCCATAATTACAGTTTTCATTTAATCCATTCCTTTTATGATCTATCCAAAACACTAAGCAATGATTGTGCCAAAATTAAGTCTCCATTGCGCGCTTTAGTGCCAAATAAGTCCCATTCGTCCAACCGAAACCATCTTGAACGGCATATTCACCGCCACCGGCGATCTCACCGGGAGTGACAACGTTGTACTTCTCCAACATTTTGCCCGTGTGGCTAAAGACAAGATCTAGAGTAGCCAGCCAGCGTTTAGCGCCCTCTTCTGCCAACTCATCAAACTGGTACTGTTTCAACCCTTGAAAACAGATCCACTGCAAAGGGGCCCAGCCATTCGGCGAATCCCACTGTTCACCCGACTCAACATTGGTCGTTACCCAACCGCCCGGTTTTAAAAACTCTTCATTTAACTTAGCAACGACGCAAGCGGCTCTCTGTGGTGAAGCAATACCAGCAAATAACGGGAAACTCATCGCCAGTGACTGATGGTCTCTCTGTTTAAACCCATCTAGGTCCAAATCGACATAACAGCCAAGGTCGTCATTAAAGAAGTAGTATTCAATCGCATCGGCACGCTGCTTAGCCAACTGTTCATAATGGCTCGACAGTTCTGGTAAACCTTTTATCGTGGCCGCTTTGGCAATCACTCGTTCTACCATGACCAATAGCGAGTTAAGATCCACAGGAATAATGTTTGACGTTGAGATGGAACCGAGATCCTCACCATTGAACCATCGAGATGAGAAGTCCCAACCCGATTCAGCCCCCGCTCTTAGATCTCGATACAGGGTCTCTTCATCCCTATCAGAAGCCTTAGCAAGCGACTCATCCTCTCTGAAGCTCTCCTGACGCGGTGTGGCGGCGTCATCCCAGTAGCGGTTCAATGGCCCTTTTTCGGTCATAACAACACGACGATTGGATTCACCAACAGAGAGTTTTGCAGCGCCATCCATCCAGAAGAGAAGATGCTCACGCATCATATGGGGTAGAAATTCAGCCAATACCGATTCATCGGTTTGATTCGCTAGCAGATCGACCATCAAAGCAAAAAACGGTGGCTGACTTCGTGTGGCAAAGTAGCTTCGGTTGCCGTTGGGTATAAAACCGAGTGTCTCGATAAGATGTGCAAAGTTCTCCACCATATGGCGAACAGTTTCCACGTCACCTGACTCTACTAAACCCAGCTGGGTGAAGTAGCTATCCCAGTAGTAGATCTCATTAAACCGCCCACCCGGCACGATGTAGGGATTAGGCAGCGGGATACAACTACTGCCCTCGACATGCTGATCAGACGGGCGCTTGAGCAGAGTCCAGAGCTGTTCGATGTGCTCATGAGGATTGATACTCCCCCGCTCTGATGCCGATGACTCAAGGGTTTCTCGCTTAAAGAAACGTGGAATAAAGTCAGCCAGCTCAAACCCCACTTCACTCTTACACTCTATGAATGCTTGGTTTATTTCATCAGCTGAGGCCCTAGGCACTAAATCAACAAAGGTTTTAGAGTCAGGAAAAAGGCCTGAACGTTGAACGGCAAGAAAGAGTTCCGGAAACATAGCGTCCGGTGGGGTTGGCAATGACACAGTATCCCTCCAATAATCACAAACGCCATTGTAAATAAAACTTCGAGAAAACCCATAACAGGTCTATGCTTAAGTTATCTAAACAGTGCTTAATTTGTTCGAGAGACCTTTATGAGCTACGAAAACCCGAAAGATCTTCAACTGAAACTGCGCAACCTAACCCTGGACGATCTGGATCAACTGGTCGAGTTGATGGATCGCGTCTACGATGATCTGGGTGGCAGTTGGCCAAAAGAGTCCCTTGCTCTTCTTCTAAAACAGTTTCCTGAAGGGCAAATTGTCATTGAAGATCGCGGCACCATTGTGGCTGGCGCGCTCTCTGTTCAATGTGCTTATAACCGCTTCACTCGAGCCCACACCTACGACGATTTGATCGGTCGACGTGAGACCTTCCAACACGATAAGAAAGGCGATGCACTCTACGGTTTGGACCTATTTGTGCACCCAGACTATCGTGAATATCGATTGGGCAGAAGATTATATGATGCTCGAAAAGAGATCTGTATCCAATTGAATTTACGATCAATTTTAGCGGGTGGGCGCATCATAAACTACTACAAGCACGCTGAAGAGATGACGCCTAAAGAGTACATCGAAGCGGTGCGCAAACGTGAGGCTTATGACCCCATTCTAAGTTTCCAGTTTGCTAACCACTTTGAAGTGAAACGTATTCTTCGAAACTACCTGCCAGAGGATGAGCGATCTAAAGGGTTCGCGACTCTGCTGGAGTGGATCAACATCGATTACGAACCAGAAGATGAGTCTCTGCAAGCCGAAAACTTCAGAAAACGATCCGTTCGCGTCAGCGCCATACAGTGGCAGATGCGCACCACAGAATCCTTTGAACACTGGTTAACCCAGGTTGAGTACTTTGTCGACTCTATGGCCGACTACACGGCCGACTTCATTATGTTCCCAGAGTTCTTTAACGCCCCGCTCATGGGGCTCGGCAATCAAGAGAATCAATATGAGGCGATCAGATTCCTAGCAGGCTATGCCGAGAGAACCATTGAAGCGATCTCTGGCTTTGCCGTCGCTTATAACATCAACATCATCTCGGGCAGCATCCCGGTACTGGAAGGTGACACTCTCTACAACAATACCTACTTATGCCGTCGTGATGGCAGCATAGAGGTGCAACCGAAGCTCCACATCACACCGCACGAGCGTCGTGACTGGGTCATTGAGGGTGGTGACACACTGCAGGCCTTTGATACTGATGCGGGTCGTATCGGTATTCTGATCTGTTACGACGTTGAATTTCCTGAGTTGGGTCGACTGTTGCGTGATGAGGGCATCGACATTCTTTTTGTCCCTTTCTGGACAGATACAAAGAACGGATTTCTTAGAGTACAGCGATGTGCACAGGCGCGCGCTATTGAGAATGAGATCTATGTTGTCATCGGAGGCAGTGTCGGCAACCTACCGCAGGTACACAATGTCGATATCCAATATGCTCAGTCGGCTGTCTATTCGCCGTCTGATTTCGCCTTCCCGCACGATGCGATCATCGCGGAGAGTACACCTAATACTGAGATGGCACTGATAGCCGATTTAAACTTGGATTCGTTGTACGACGTCAGGGAGAAAGGGTCAGTGACCAACGGAAAGGACCGTCGAACCGACCTCTACTCTTTGGTGTTGCGGAAAAAAGCGACCGATGCGCTGAAAGAGAGTGAATAAACTTGTTGGAGCATCGCGGCCTTTTCAAGACCGCTCCAACATGCCAACCTTATTGTAGGAGCTAGCCCAAAGGGCGAAGCGACCTGTTGGAGCCTTATCGAAGATGAGGCGAACAGGTGTCAAGCTTAGCAAGAAACCTTGAAGGAGAGCATCGCGGCCTTTTCAAGACCGCTCCAACAGGAACAGCCATGTTTCGACGCAACCTGTTGGAGCCTTATCGAAGATGAGGCGAATTAGCCTACTTAGCCGTCAACACACCTTCAGGTAACTGAACGCCAGCCCAACCCGAATTCATGAAATTACGAATATTGCCGTGATCGGTTCCTTCAGGATTACCCAACACATCATCGCGGTAGTAAGTACCAAAACAGGCCAGCGTCTCTGATTCAGAAAGATTATTCAGCTTAGCAAAGCTCAAAATCTTAGCCGAGCCCTGGTTTTGCTCTGCTGAGTTTTCTAGATCACCGTTTACAAAAGCAGAAGGTTTATGGTCAAACGATGCATCAATAACCGCCATCACCTCAGCGAACTCTACGCTCTCAGGTGCCTGTTTAATCTGTTCCAATAATTCATTCATGTTCATTCTAATTACCCTTAACCTGTAACCTGTGATTTATAATGTGACCAGAGCATCTCAAGCTGATCGACCACCTGAATTGATTGGGCCAGCCAGTGGGTTAACGCCTGCTCGTCAAAAGCGTTCAACAGAGGCAACTGCATCAACTCACTTGCGGTAAAGCCTAGATCTCGAATTAACACCGCGTAATCCAACCATGCGATTCCAACGCCTGCGTACTCCCAATCAATAATGGTGGCGTCGCCATTCTGCCAGCAAATATTACCCGGGTGAAGATCATGGTGAACTAACACCCTAGGCATGTTAGGAAGGGAGAGTAGTTGCTGCTCAGTCTCATCAGTTAACTGTTGATGTCCTGAATCACGCAACTCGTCTCGATACTGCTGAAATAGCGCAGCATAATCTAACATGGGCAGTTCAGTAAGGCTCTGCATCTCAGTGATAGCCTTCAATAGAACCGTTTTTTGAGCCGATGAGAGCACGCCTGAGCACTCTCCTGCGTGACGCATAATCAACACACCCTGCTGAGGCTCGTTGATCATTAACTTAGGGGACCATTGAAAATGAGCGATGGCATCAAGAATGTTTCGCTCACGAAACGGGTCCACCCCTGGGAGGGTCTCTTTGTCAGGTTCTGCCCTAACAACAAACCGCTCCCCTTTTTCCTCAAGTAGATACATCCTATGACGCGTAGCAGACGTATCAAGAGGTGCTATCTGACTGTTCAAAGGAATTTTGTCTGAAATTAATTGCGACAAACTTCCCGAAACCGCCCTAGATGCAATGACAGCCTCTAGCTCACTTAGTATCATTCAACGCCTAACTTAATAATGGATGTTTAAGTTTTTTAAATTACAGGAGTTTCTTGATGGATTCAGCAACCACACTCAAATTATCTGTTGCCGGTGCAATGTTAACGGCTTCTTTTGCGGCAGTCGCTTCCGATAAGCCCGAACTTAACGTGTACACCTACGACAGCTTCGTCTCTGAGTGGGGTCCAGGCCCTCAGCTCAAAACAGCCTTTGAAGCACAATGTGGTTGTACTCTTAATTTCGTCGCAGCAGAGGATGGTGTCAGCATTCTGAATCGCGCACGTGTCGAGAAATCCAACACCCAAGCCGATGTACTGCTTGGCCTTGATAACGGTTTGATGACAGAAGCTACGCAACTGGGTCTGGTTCAATCTCACAGCGTCGACACCTCAAAGATCACCAGCGACTTAAACTGGAACAATAATCAGTTTGTACCCTTTGACTACGGCTATTTTGCATTCATTTATGACGCGCAAAAGATCCAAGCGCCAGCAACAAGCTTTGCTGAACTCTTAGCTTCCGACGCCTCAGTTATCTACCAAGACCCACGTACGTCAACGCCAGGCCAGGGGTTAATGACCTGGGTTAATAAAGCGTACGGTGAGGAAGCGGCGACTGCATGGGCAGATCTAGCTAAGCAGACCGTTACCGTCACCAAAGGTTGGTGGGAAGCTTACAGTTTGTTCCTAGAGGGCGGTTCTGACTACGTTTTGAGTTACACCACATCGCCTGCATACCACGTTGTTGCTGAAGGTAAGAATCAGTACAAAGCCGCAGAGTTTACAGACGGACACGTAGCACAAGTTGAAGTAGCCGCGATCAGCGCATACAGCGATCAAACTGAGTTAGCGAACCAGTTCCTTGAGTTTCTAATCTCAAACGAAGCGCAGCAGATCCTACCAGTGACCAACTGGATGCTACCGGTTATTGATAATGTAGAGCTACCAGAAGCGTTTGAGCAGTTGGTAACCCCACAGCAGATCAAACTTGGCAGTGACGAATTGGCCGAAAACCGTGCTCGCTGGATTCGTGAGTGGCGTACCGCTGTTTCACAATAAAGCGATCGCGTGAACCAATCCTGATGTTACTAGGCCGCACTTTCACCCCACTGATGAGTGCGGTTGCTTATCTGGGCACCCTCTCTCTGACGGTGCTCGCCTTTTGGGGGTTGATCGGATTCGAAGAGACCCGATTCACCCCCGAGCTGTTACAAGACACATACCTACAAAACATTTTAAGTTTTACCCTCTACCAAGCCCTGTTAAGTGCCTTGGGCTCTCTTCTACTGGCAATACCCATCGCAAGAGCCCTGCATCGTTTGCGACCCGCTGGTAGAGATCAGTTTCTAAGACTCTCACTGCTGGCGTTCGTGATGCCATCACTCATATTGATTACCGGCATCGTCAACCTGCTAGGACCGCAATCGCCATTTATAGATCTGTTAAAAGAGTGGAAACTCTTTGGCCTCAATGGAATCTTAATTGCCCATATCTATCTGAACTTTCCGCTAGCCGTTCGTATTCTCTATCAGGGCTACAGCTCTATCCCTTTAAACCGAGAGCAATTAGCCGACCAGCTTAAGTTCAGTTTTTGGCAACGCCTTCGACACATTGAGTGGCCTGCTATTAAGAGCCAGGTCGCAACACTGGCGGGCTTAATCTTTATTCTCTGCTTTAACAGTTTTGCGATCGTATTAACGCTCGGCGGTGGACCTAAAGCCACCACCTTAGAACTGGCCATCTACCAAGCCCTTAAATACGACTTCAACCTCAACGAGGCGCTAACCCTTGCCTGGCTGCAGTTTGCGATAGCCGGTCTTATCTATCTTGCCCTGATCTATGCCAGCAGAGTGAACTGGCTCGGTTCCACTCGAGAGCAGCCTGCTTATCGATTAGAGCAAGGGGTAAAAGTGCCTATTCAATTGGCTTTCTACCTGCTGGGGTGGGTCTATCTATTAGGGCCGTTAATTGCACTGTTCATCACACTCAATCAAGAGGCACTAATTAACTACCCCTACGCTGCCATGTTGAAAGCAATGGGCGTCTCACTGCTCATCGCATTAAGCGCATCACTGTTGGCACTTCTCACCGCCATCGCACTGCTGACACCCATCAGAAAAGCAGCCCAACAAGTTAAGCCGATACAAGAGACGCTATTCAGTTGGTTAGCCAATCAGTCACTGGTCGCTCCAGCCTTGGTGTTATCGACCGGTAGTTACATTTGGCTGATCAGCCGTGGGCTACTCGAGACTTACGCCACACTGATGCTAATACTGCTTAACGCCTTTGTTCTGCTACCCTTTTTGCTCAGCCAGCTACGCCCAAGATTCATTCAATTTGATTCGCAATATGCAAAACTAGTAGGCAATTTAAAACTCACACCGCTGGAGAGAGTGCGCATCATCTACCCGTTTATTCGACGCTCACTACTAGCCGCTTTCTCTTTGGGACTTCTGTTGGCCTTAGGTGATGTCTCCATTTTTGCTATATTTGGCAGTTATGAATCACCGACCCTCCCCTGGCTGATCTACACCTTTGCTGGTACCTATCGTATGTCAGAGGCCGCTATCACATCGGTCATTCTGTTGGGACTTTGCTACCTGCTATTAATTCTACTGGAGCGCAGTGTTCACCATGAGCAATAACCTTGGCCTGCAGATCAACAACCTCATAGTCAGCTACCCCGATTGGGAGTACTGTTACGACTTGATGGTCCCTGACCAATCCAGAGTCGCTCTCCTTGGCCAAAGCGGAATTGGTAAAACAACTCTACTGTTGGCTATTGCCGGCTTTGCACCGATTAAATCAGGTGAAGTGCGCTTCAATGATCAGGTCATTACTGATCAGCCTCCTGAAGAGCGTCCAGTCGCGATGCTGTTTCAGGAGGATAATCTCTTTGAACACTTAACCATCCAGCAGAACTTGAGATTGGGATTGGACAAACGTCAAAATCCGGACAAACGCATCCAAGAGGCGATGCAAGAACTGGATCTGATCGGCTATCTCAACAAGATGCCTAATCAGCTCTCTGGCGGGCAACGTCAGCGTATTGGCATCATCAGAACCCTACTGCGTCCTGAACCGATTATTGTCCTGGATGAGCCTCTAACAGGCTTAGACAGCGAAACTAAGGAGAAGGTTTTGGACTGGATCGATAGACAATTAACCGAACAACAGAAGATGTTGATTATGGTGACCCACCAGCGCAGCGAAGCTGAGCGATTGGGGTGTGAAATCAAGAGTGTGTGACTAGCACCAAATAATGTTGGAGCGGTCTTAACAAGGCCGCGATTACCTTCCTAGAGGTGTCTGGCTTTAGCCTGACACCTATTTCGCCTCATCTTCGATAAGACTCCAACAGATCACTTCGAGCTGTTGGAGCGGTCTTGAAAAGGCCGCGATGCTCTTTAAGGCAACAACACCGTTGAACCGGTCGTTTGACGCGACTCCAAATCGATGTGAGCTTGCGCTGCATCAGCCAAGGGGTAACGCTGATTGACTTCAATCTTCACCTGCCCTGATTCAACGCGCGCGATCAGATCCTTGGCCATACTCTCCAACATAGGACGATCATGAACATAGGTCATCAGTGTCGGGCGAGTCACTTTAAGGGACCCTTTTGCCGCCAACATGCCAATCTCGAACGCTGGAACCGCACCGGTTGCGTTACCAAACGAAACCATCGTGCCACGCGGTGCTAAACAATCGAGTGACTGCATAAAGGTATCTTTACCAATAGAGTCATAGACCGCTTGCACCCCTTTACCGTCCGTCAGCTCACGAGTACGAGCAACAAAGTCCTCTTCGGTGTAGATGATCGTCTCATCACACCCAAAGCTCTTAGCCAAATCCGCTTTAGCCTGATTGCCGACCGTACCTATAACACGCGCACCTAATGCCTTAAGCCACTGTACAGCAATCAAACCAACACCGCCTGCTGCAGCATGAAGCAGGATGGTATCGCCCGCCTGCACCTTGTAACTGTCATTCAGAAGGTACTGAACGGTAAGACCTTGCAGCATCATAGCAGCACCCTGCTCGAAGCTAATGCTCTCTGGTAGTTGAATCAACGTATCCTGCGGCATCACGCGCTTTTGACTGTAGGCGCCAAGAGGTTGCCCCGCGTAAGCCACTCGATCACCGACGCTGACATAGGTCACACCTGAGCCAATTGCTTCAACCACACCGCTACCTTCCATGCCAATCTTGCCTGGCATATCTTGCGGGTAGAGACCGGTACGGAAGTAGACATCAATGTAGTTAAGGCCTACCGCTTCATGACGAACCAACACATCAAACTCGCCCAGTTCAGGAAGTTCGACATCAACCAACTTCATCTCTTCTGGACCGCCATTCTGCTCAATTCGAATCGCTTTAACTGTCTCGCTCATTATTAATCCTTTATTTTTGACACTGGTAAGTCAAAGAGGCCCAATCACTGACCCAATCCTTACCCTTAGCTCTTGGTTCAGATCCGTAATCAATACGAACGGCATTGATTAAAAATGGACCCTCTTGTGCAGTAAATCTTACTTTACCATTCTGGTTAGTGCGGTACTGTTCTGTCCCGCGTTTACCTTTAATAAACCGTCTTACAAGGGCGCCCTCTAGCGGCTTACCCTGCCATAAGAGTTGGAATGTGGGGGCGGTGGAACACTGGGTGAAGGATGCAACCGGGATCAGCTCCAAACGGTGACCCAATGGTTCGGTTAGCCAATCAGCCTCTTCACTGCCTTCCACGGAAAAGAGTGTTTTAGCATGGCGATAGTAGGTCTCTGTTACACCCTCTCTGGACTTACCCTGCTCCTGATACCAATCGAGCACCCACTCAAGGCCTTCGCCGTTGATATAGTCGACAAACTTCTTCTCACTATCAAAGGTTAGGTCATAGGCCTTAGACTCAAGCGCCACCCAGCGAAAACCCATTTCTGGCATTTTAGAGGTGTAAGCCGGCTTATCTCCGGTGATGGCATCAACGTTACGCAGACCAGCTCCATCCCGCTCAATGAACTGCGCTGTCTCATGTTCAAGGTAGGGATAGGCGTACCCTTTGAAGTTTTGCCCAATCCGGATATCCGCTTTTATCGTAGCTTTCGGACGTATCTGATACTGGCTAGGCTCTAACCATTGCTCATGAGCACTTGCGAACGATGAACTAATCGCTACTATCAGTGCTAATGGTTTAACTATTTTCACATCCAGCTCCGTTAAGGAAATTCAATGACTCTACGTGCTCGTCTCTATTTTGGCCTTCTTGGCACTCTACTATTATTAGTCAGCACGTTAAGCCGAGCCCATGAAATTACTCCAACCATCATTGAGATGGAAGTATTACCCGACAATAGTTTGGAAATGCGTGTTGATACCAACTTAGAGGCTCTGATGAGCGAAATCGGGACTGAACATGCGGATACTGATAACGCCCCCACCGCTGAGCAGTATAATCAATTAAGAGCACTGCCCACTGCTGAACTGTCAACTAAAGCAGATCCCTTCGTTGCTAAGCTGTTTAATCAGATCACACTCGCCTCAACAGATGGGCCAGTACCTAAATCACTCCTTAGCTCTGATCTAGCCGTTATCGATCAACCCGATATTGATCTGGCCCGCCAATCTTTGGTCACCTACCGCTTTACTGTCGAATCAACCTCGTCAGAGATCACCTTTAGCTGGCCAGAGGCCTATAGCGATGCCGTCGTCCGGTTAAGTGAACAGGGTGAGATCAAAGGGGCATCTTGGGTAGCCGCTGGCACTCAATCAGAATCGATCAATTTAAGTCGTCTTGAGTTGAAGCGCCAAGGGCTTTTGGATTACGTAAAGCGGGGCTTTGAACACATATTACCCTTAGGCCTTGATCACATTCTGTTTGTGCTCGGCCTCTATCTATTAAGTCAACGTCTTAAAGATCTTCTGTGGCAGGTCACCGCCTTCACAGCCGCGCATACATTGACTTTAGCACTGGCCATTTTAGGGCTTGTGAACATACCCCCATACATTGTGGAGCCTCTGATCGCCCTGTCGATTGTCTATGTTGCCATTGAAAACCTCTTTAAAGATCGGGTCTCTAAATCCCGAATTGGACTAGTTTTTGGCTTTGGATTGTTACACGGACTAGGGTTTGCGGGTGTGCTACGCGAAATCGGCTTAGAGTCGGATAGTTTCGTAGAGAGCTTAATCGCCTTCAATATTGGCGTGGAGCTCGGGCAACTCGCAACACTTGTGATTGCGCATCTGCTGGTTGGATACTGGTTCTCATCCAAAGCCTTTTGGAATCGATGGGTGCGCATACCGTTAAGTATGGGGATTTCGCTTCTTGGAGCGGTTTGGTTTGTAGAGCGGGTGTTTTATTAAAGCTGATCGCCTCACCCTACGGGCTAGCTCCTACAATTACGATCGCCACGGGGTCTGACCTGCGGTCTGACCCCACTATCAAAACGTTTTCCTGAAACTGGAGCGTAATTGTTATGTGGTGTCAGACCAGAGGTCAGACACCTCAAAGAAAAGCATCGCGGCCTTGGTAAGACCGCTCCAACTGTTAAAGACCCGCTTTATCCAGCGCCTCTTTCAAGTAATCCAACGTACGATCAACGTTCATTAGCTTATCGATACCGAACAGACCGATACGGAAGGTACAGAAGCCTTCTGGCTCATCACACATCAGCGGTACGCCCGCTGCGATTTGGAATCCTGCTTGTGCAAAGCGAGAACCATTCTGAATATCACTATCGGTCGTATGGTTAACGATGACACCAGGCGCTCCAAAGCCGTCAGCCGCTAAGCTCTTAATGCCGCGTGATGCCAGTAGTTCGCGAGCCTCTTTACCTAAGCGAGCTTGAGCCGCTTTCAGTTCAGCAAAGCCGAACTTCTCAGCCTCAGCCATTACATCACGTAGCTGACGCAAACCATCGGTAGGCATGGTGGCATGGTAGGCGTGGCCACCGTTATCGTAGGCTTCCATGATTTGAAGCCATTTTTTAAGGTCGCAAGCAAAGGAGTTACTAGTGGTGTTCTCGATCGCATCACGAGCTCGTTGACTCATCATCACAAGGCCCGCACAAGGTGAACCACTCCACCCTTTCTGTGGCGCACTACAGAGCACATCAACACCCAGAGCCTTCATATCAACCCAGATAGCACCCGAAGCTATACAGTCCAGAACAAACAGCGCACCCACTTCATGAGCCGCATCCGCAACCGCTTTAATGTACTCATCTGGCAGAATCATACCGGCCGAGGTTTCGACGTGTGGTGCAAAGACCACATCTGGTCGCTCGTTACGAATGGCATCCACCGCCTCTTCAAAGGGGTACGGAGAGAGTTGCGCTTGTGCATCGTCTGAATCAAAACGAGCTTTAAGAACCAACTCTTCACGAGGCAAGCCTGCCATCTCAAAGATTTGAGTCCAACGGTAACTAAACCAACCGTTGCGAATCACCATCGCTTTTTTGCCGTTAGCAAACTGTCGAGCCACCGCTTCCATACCAAAGGTACCGCTACCAGGAATGATCGCAACGGCATCGGCGTTGTAGACGGATTTTAACTGACCCGAAAGATCACGCATGACATGCTGAAAGGCATTCGACATGTGGTTTAGGGAACGGTCTGTGTAAACAACCGAGAATTCTAGCAATCCATCTGGATCAACGTTTGGCAGTAGTCCTGACATAGTCTGTCCTTATCAATAATTATTCAGCACATAATGCGAAAGAACCGCTTTTGAATCAAGGCATAATCAGGCAAAGTCACAGGATGTAATCCTAGGTGAACAACCATCGGTTCCCTTATGATGGCTAAGCTTGCAAATAAATAGAGATCAACCGATTAGATGCCTACTTCACAACTGCTCAATCTTTTCACACTGTCGCTGCTTTGGGGTGGCTCGTTTCTATTTATCGGTATTGCCGTTCAAGAGATAGATCCCCTTCTACTGGTTTTTTTAAGGGTGATGATTGCAGCACTGGTGATGTTAAGCCTGCTGCCTCTTTTCAAAGTTCCGCTTCCTAAAGATGTTGATACCTGGAAGAAATTTTTTGTTATGGGGCTGCTCAATAACGTCATCCCCTTTACCTTCATCTTTTATGCACAAACTCTGATCAGTGTCTCATTGGCCTCCATCATCAACGCCATGACACCGATCTGCACCTTTATTGTGTTAGCCCTATTTAAAGAGGAGTTACTCAAACCCAATAAAGTCATTGGCAGTCTGTTGGGCGTATTGGGAGTCGCGCTGCTAAGCGGCCTAACCCAATTGGCTCTACACACCGATCCTTTGGGAGTTCTGCTAAGCTTTTTAGCGACCGTAAGTTATGGTTTTTCAGGATTATGGGCGAAACGACACCTCGCCGGACGCAACTCGATCCAGTCTGCGACATGCCAGCTTAGCGCCTCAAGCCTTATTATGATTCCAGTACTGATACTGACCTCAACCGAATTACCCGACACCCTGCCCTCTTTCAGCTCGACCGCTTCAATATTAGCGCTGGCGGTGGCCTCAACATCCTTTGCTTACATACTCTTTTTTGAGTTAATCAGTAAAGCAGGTGCCGCTAACGCCATGCTGGTCACCCTTCTGGTTCCTATTAGCGGCACTCTGCTAGGTATCAGTGTTCTTAATGAGACCATTACACTGATTCAAGTGACGGGAGGTTTGTTCATTGGTTTCGGACTGCTTGTTATCGATGGGCGTATATTTTCTCTACTACAAAAGAAGTAAAACAACTCAGGATCTATAGACTATAGTTAACGAATGAGAAACTGATGTTTATTGAGACAGCGCGTTGATTCGAAACTCCATTAAAACTAAGACGATCCTAGGGGTAGCTGCTATCGAAGCGGTCCTTCTGATCACGCTGATCGTTATGATGCTCGGTTTTATTCGTGATACGAACTTCAACGAGATGGATAAGCGCGCAAACGCAACCGCAAAACTCTTTGCTATTACCGTTAAAGACGCTGTTTTAGCTTACGATCTAGCCTCTCTGAATGCGTTTGTCGATGAGGTCATGAAAAGTGACGACATTCTCTACGCGCGTGTTCTCGATCAACAGGGTCGCACCTTAACTCAGTCCGACACCATCTCTCCGGGTGACGTAGACCTTAAAGCGTCAGAGGTTGATGACGGTATCTTTGATGCAAAAGCGGTCATCGAGGTCGACGGCGATCAGTACGGCATGGTTGAGGTCGGGTTTAGTATCCACCCTATACTCAACAGGATTGAAGAGGCTAAACGTTGGAGTTACGCCATCGCCGCATTAGAGATGGTGTTAGTGGCAATCTTCTCTTTTGTATTGGGACGCTATCTTATTAATAAGCTCTCCCTTCTTCGTGATGCTGCAGAGACCATTAGCCAAGGCGAACTAAAGACTCAAATCGAGGTTAAAGGAAACGACGAAATCGATGTCGTGGCAACCGCTTTTAACCGAATGAGCTCCACCCTCAAAGCGACACGCGAACAGGAAAAGACCCTAGAGCAGCAGCTGCGTAATTTAAATGAAGAGCTAGAAAACAAAGTTGAACAGCGTACTCTAGCGCTATCAGAGAAAAACCATCTGCTTGAATTAGCCAATCATGAAATCAAGGCCGCACAAGCCAAACTTATTGCTGCTGAAAAACAGGCCTCACTGGGAATTCTAGCGTCAGGCATTGCGCATGAGGTGAATAACCCGCTTTCGATTGTCCGTTCTAACATCGACACCCTGCGCGATTACATAGAGCAGTGTGTGAGCGCGATAGAGCAGATAAAAAAAGAGTCGATCAATCCTGAACAGCTCAATCCAATCTTAGAAAGAGCTGATTTTGATTACCTCTCATCAGATTATCCGTCACTGATAGATGAGTCCGAAGCGGCTATTTTGCGGGTAACACTGATCATCTCGCAACTTCGTAATCTGGAGTTAAACAGAGAGGAGTCAGAGTTAGAGTTGGTCAACCTACGAAGCCTAGTTGAACAAAGCGCTGAACAAGCTGTACAGCAGTTACCTGATCGCGCTGCAGGTAATTGTCAGATACTGATTCAACTGCCCGACTCTCTATTTGTTCGAGCGAAGGCACGCTTAGCAATCGATGCAATATCTGGCGTAGTTACCAATGCGATACAGGCTGTTCCTCATGAAAAAGAGGCTCTGGTCAACATTCAATGTGAAAGAGAAGGATCAGAACTTAAACTGACGATCGAAGATAATGGTTTGGGTATAGAGACCAAAGACATCAACAACATCTTTGACCCCTTCTTTACCACACGCGAGATTGGGGCTGGAACGGGTTTAGGGCTATTTAAAGTGCAAACCCTGATGAAAAGTATGGATGGTGATATTGAGCTGGTTAGAGCGAAACCGAGCGCGCTTTTCCAGCTCAGGTTTCGCTTGGATTAAGTTCGCGGCCTTTTTAAGACCGCTCCAACAGTTCGAAATCTTTTCTTAAGTTCGCGGCCTTTTTAAGACCGCTCCAACAGTTCGAAATCTTTTCTTAAGTTCGCGGCCTTTTTAAGACCGCTCCAATAGTTCGAAATCTTTTCTTAAGTTCGCGGCCTTCTTAAGACCGCTCCAACGGTTCGAGATCTTTTTATGTTGGAGCGGTCTTGAAAAGGCCGCGATCGATCAATCCAACAGACTATCCAACAGCGTTAGCTTCAGCGCTCGTACATCATCCCAGTCACTGTCATTTGCGGCTCTAAGAGATTGAATACCCAAGCCTGATAACGCAGCTTTACCCTCTTCAGAATTACTCATATCAGCCAATACCGCTGAAACTTTCTTAGCTATATCGGCATCGACTCTTGGGTGGTTAGCAAAGGCATGGGGGGTGTACTCTTCGGTTTTCCAAAGCACTTTTAATTGGCTCTTAATATCATCTTTGGAGTTATTAAACGTGCGTCCTATTCCGCCTCCAGCCAAGAAAAACTCACGGGACACACCCAAATAAACCGAGTCATGCGAACTGACATAACGGGGAGTGATAGTAATACCCATTTTTGCCAACTCCCCACGTGGAACCAACGAAGCCGCAAAGGCTGCTGGCGAAGGGAACGCGACCTCCTTACCCTCTAACTGGCTTAACTCAGTAATGGAGCTGTCGTTACGCGTTACAAGAAGACCCTGAATTTTCTTATCCGCTCGATGCGCAAGCGCAGTGTAACCCATGTGTTCATTAAAGAAGGTGAAGTGGTAGGGGTTCATGTAAGCAAAGTCATACACACCATCCATTAAACGCTGCTCAAAGGTAGGAATGTCGGTAGCGGTGGCAAACTGAAACTGCACGCCCGTTTTATCTTCTAAATGCTTAAGAACAGGCCCCCAGACTTTAGCTAACTTGGTTGCTGACTGCTGAGGGACAACACCAAAGGTGAACGTCTCTGCCCAAGCTTGACCACTAATCGCCGTCGCCAAAACGCCAACTGACACAAAACGCTTTAATAACTTATTCATCACTCACTCCTCTTAACTATTAACGATTTTGACAGATTGAGAGTGCAAAAACGCCTCAATGCTGTCGATTTTTAACGGTTTTGCCAACACAAGATCTGCACCCGCTTTTAATAGCTGATCTCGCTCCCCCCCGATGGTTGCCGCTGTTACACCGATAATGGGTGTATCAACATCCATAGACCTTAGGGTTTTAATCATCTCTGCCCCATCCATGACCGGCATCATCAGGTCAGACAGCATAAGATCAAAGGTTTGTAATTTAGCTTTTTGAAGACCCTCATCCCCGTTAGAGGCGGTCACAACCGATGCGCCTTTTGATTCCAGCATCTTTTTGGTTAACAGTTGTATTGTTAGGTTATCCTCAACGACCAAAACGGATAATCCTTCTAACACTGAGAGTTCCATCTGAGGTAACTCAGATGTTGGCAAAGAACTCTTAGCCTCTTCAATCGCCAATGAGAGTGTAAAGGTAAAACGGCTACCCGTTTTCCCGTCACTCTCTAACACCAACTCCCCGCCCATATTAGTCACCAACTCCTTACAGACACTGAGTCCAATACCGGTCCCCTCAGTCTGGCTATCACCTCTAGTAAAGCTCTCAAACACCCGAGCCTGAAGCTCTGGCTTAATGCACTTACCATCATCGGTAATAGAGACTTCAAGATGTGCAGAGTTTGGGTTAATGCGTTGCAGATCGGCCGAGATAGATAAGGTTTTACACTGGCTGTGAATGATGGCGTTTCGCATTAGATTTGAGACGATTTGACGCAGCGCCTTCTCTGATGTTTTAACCTGCGTCCCGGTAATCGCTATCTCATCGACTAAACGAATTCCATGTGCATAGGCTTGCTGTCGATAGCTGGTAATAAGACCACTGAATAGCTCAGCCAAATCGACTGAATCGACGTTCATATCACGACCAGAACCCGCTCGTGCGACCAAGCTCATATCATCAATAAGCGATAGAGTATGATCAACATTCGAGCGGATGAGATTGAGATTAATGGATTCTCTATTTTCTAACTCCATCATGATGATCGATATGGGCGTGCGGATCTCATGACCTAAAATGGCGAACACATCGGCTTCACGCTGTTTAGATTCTTCCGATAATCTAAGTGCCTGCTGAAGTTCTTTGGTTTTACTTTCGACTTGCTGAGCTAAGTTTTCCTGACTTTTCGCCATGACTGATTGTGCTTCAACTAACTTCTTGCGCATCGCTTCAAGCAGACTAGCAAACTGCGAGATCTCATCATGGCCAATAACCTTAACCTCTGTGTTTAGGTCACCCTTAGCAATCGATTGGACACTTTTAGAGAGCTCTCGGATACGACAAGTCAGGTATCGACCAAGCAGGTATGAAAAGAAAGCTACTAACAGAAGCCCGCCAATCGCGATTTGAAAACCTAACAGTTTGGCAAAATTGGAGTTATCGTCAACGATTGAGATGTCATAGGTAAACTCCACCCAGCCAAAGGATTGTTGATCAATAATAATAGGCATCTGAACATCGTATATGGATTCAAGCCCACTAAGCTCACTCTGTGTCTGGCTCGCCATGACTCGATCATTAGCTGCTATAACTGAAACGCCCAATACCGTTTCACGCTGCATGAATTGAGAAATGGCCGATTCTATCTCGGCAATATCAAAGCTGATGACCGCGTTGGTGATGGACGAGGCAAAGAGCTCTGATATGTCTCGTGCAGACTCTTCATAAAGCGCTTTATTCGTATCATGAACAATGGCTGACTCTGTCAGAATCAAGAAAGAGAAGGCGCAGATCTCGATTAATGCCACACCAATGATGGTTTTAGCACCAATACTTAACTTAGACACAAACTTAAACATACTGCTCTCTACAAATTTTCGTTAGTAAATTTAGAGCAAGTATCGTGCCAACTATTTAGACGTTGGAGTTTGTCTGAAAAGCTATCGCGGACTTTTTAAGACCGCGATAGAAATTGTTGGAGCGGTCTAGCAAAGGCCGCGATGATAAATGTAGTAATAGCCCAAAGGGCGAAGCGAAATAAGCGTTAAAACGAAGCTGACAGCGTATAGAAAAGGTAACCCGCATAACCTATATAGACGGCCACTAACAACCCACCCTCAATACGATTAATGCGACGACGCCCCAACACACCGTAACCCAGAACAAACAGGGACAGAGTTAACACGCCCATAATGGTCCAATCACGGTAGAGAGCTGCAGCTTCAATACCCAAAGGCTGAATAGCACCGGCTATACCAACAACGGCAAGAGTATTGAATAAGTTAGATCCAATGACGTTACCCAAGGCTAAATCATGCTCGTTCTTCTTCACCGCAATGATTGACGAAGCTAGCTCAGGCAGCGAAGTGCCTATCGCTACAATGGTCAATCCAATGATCAGATCACTGACACCCAAAGCCATCGCAATATCGACAGCGCCCCAGACCAACAGGCGTGAGCTACCAATCAGAATCACTAGGCCTAACACCAACCAGAAAAGCGCTCGACTTAACGGCAGGTAGTCGTCATCTTCAAACTCAGATTCAAAGTCCGCAGAGAGTGCATCGTTTTTGGCTCTCATGCTGGAGTAAATCGACCAGCCCATAATCAGCGCAAAGACAAACAACATCAGAAAAGCATCAAAACGAGTAATCTCTAAATCGTAGATCAACGCACCCACAAGTAGGGTTGCAAGGGCTAGTAGAGGAAGCTCCGTCTTAAGAATCTTGGATTTAACGCTGATAGGACTTAACAGCGCGGTAATCCCCAAAATTAACGCAATATTAGTGATGTTTGAGCCAAAGCCATTACCAATGGCTAAGCCGGGGTTACCTTGGGAAGCGGCTAAAGCAGAAACCACCATCTCAGGTGCAGAGGTACCAAACCCAATAATGACCATACCGATCAATAAGGTTGGCATACCCAAATGTTTAGCGGTAGCAGCCGCCCCATCGACAAAGCGATCGGCACTCCAAACCAATAACACAAGACCCGCAACCACAGCCAAGATAGGCATCAACATCAATCAGTTCCTAATGAAAATATTAAATCTGTGTGTATTCTAAACGAAACCACCCACAGTAACAGCACAAGCCGCGATAAACCCTTGTGATTTAAACCATCTTTGCTAGAATCCGCGCTCGCGTTGAAGAGCACGCCTGAAGAGTGATGTGCCAATAAAAAGTTTAGGTCAGTTGTCCGAGTGGTCGACTAAAAATGCAAGGATAGCGTTTTTGAACGAACGAAGTCCGACCCCAAAGGGGTGAGCGTCAGGAGACGCGAATAACGAGCACGCCTGGAAAGTGTTGTGCCAAAATAAAGTTTAGGTTGAGTGTCCGAGTGGTCGAAGGAGCACGCCTGGAAAGTGTGTATACGGCAACGTATCGAGGGTTCGAATCCCTCCTCAACCGCCATCCAAAACAAAAAGCCTCGCACAAGCGGGTCTTTTTGCTTTGGGTTGTTTGGATAAGAACCCGACCAGAGGGTTCGACAAAAACGCAGGATAGCGTTTTTGAACAGCGAAGCTGGGCAGAGCCCGAGCGACAGGGATGTCGCGAGTTAATCCCTCCTCAACCGCCATCCAAATCAAAAAGCCTCGCACAAGCGGGGCTTTTTGTTGGAGCCTTATCGCAGATGAGGCGATTCGCATCATCGCGGCCTTTACCAGACCGCTCCAACAAAAGCGCAAGTACTATCGCGACCTTTACAAGACCGATCAATGCTAAGGACTAGCACATACTTTCTGTGGCTATCTCCATCTGCATTAGTGTTTCAACCAATGCTTCGGCTTTAAGTGGTTTGGAGAGCACCGCATCGGCACCCTCCTGCATCAACTGCTCTGTCTCTTCGCCAATCACCGCTGCAGTCACTGCAACAATCCGCGTCGTTGCACCGGTTGCCCGGATAGCGCGAGTCAATTCCTGGCCATCCATCTCGGGCATCATTAGGTCAGTAACCACCAGATCAAACTGCTCGGGATCAAAGGCATTCAGAGCCTCTCTGCCATTAACACAGGCCGTGACAATCGCCCCCTGCTTCGTAAGCATACGTTCGGTCAGCATACGCAGCGTATTGTCATCTTCAGCCAAGAGCACACGCATGCCCTCTAAGTTAATCGGTGTAGGTTCTGGTGAGATCTCATTCACCGCCTCAATCTCTTCACCCAGCGCGAAGTTGAGTGTGAAGCAGGCGCCGCCCAATGGGCTTTGGCTATAACGAATCTGGCCACCAAGGCGTTCGGCTAACTGCTTGATGATGTAGAGTCCCAGCCCCGAGCCGTCTTGGGTGGTATCACCACGCGAGAACGCCTCAAAAAGCTGCTCGACTTTCTCCGCAGGAATACCCTTACCGTCATCCTCCACCCTCAAACAGCCTTGAGGGCCCCCATTGGCATAGGAGATCTCAAAGCCCACATCTATTCGGCTGCCACCCGAGTGAATCGCAGCGTTCTTAACTAGGTTTGTCACAATCTGGCGCAGCGACTGCGCATGCAGCAGGTAGGTTGCAGCTGAACATTGTACCCCATCAGTAGAGAGCGACAGACCTCTCTCGGTAATGATGCCCTTAAGGCTGTTAAGTGCCCGACACACCAGTTTGGTAGGGTTCTCCGCAACTGCTTTCGACTCTAGCGCACGTTCCGGTGAGATCACCACACGCATATCTTCTAGCACATTGAGCAGACTCTCTGAGATCTCAGCGATCTGCTGGGTACGCTCGCGATCGTTTATCTGCTCATCTTCAGTCAGCATCTTAATGGTGGAGACCGGGGTACGCAGCTCGTGCCCAACAATCGCAAACAGCTCTTTCTGTTTGGCGAGGGTTGACTGCAGCTCCGCCTGAGTCTGCATCAACTCGTGAATATTCGAGTTGAGGAAGTCCACTCCAACCAAGTTCTGCTGCTCGTCAAAGTTGGGCCAGTACTGCAGCCGCTGCCATTGCCCGCGCAGAGCGCCAGTAACCGCCTGGGTAACCGTTTGGTACGGAGCTTGAGTTTCGATAACCTGCCGCACACCCTCCTGATGCAGCTTGGCAAACTTGGTTGAGGTGTGCTCGCCAAACTTATCAAAGGGGATAGATCCGCCCTCAGGCAATCCCCAACGCTCGGCAAAGGAGCGGTTGTAGCTCAGCAGATTGGTGTTGAGGTCTAGGCGCCAGAAGAAGGTACCGGCCTGATCAGACAGGCTCTCAAACTTCTCGATTTCAGCCTCAACGGCTTGATTACTCTCAACCAATTGCGTTACGTCTAGTGAGGTACCGATGAACAGCTTACGACCATCAACCTCAAGCAACTTCCCGTATAACTGAATCCAGATGGTGGCGCCGATATCCTCACGAATGAACGGATGGCGTGTTTGCAATACAAACTCTGGGTCAACCATCGCAGACTCAATAGACGTTTGCATATCCTCGGCAACCCAGGCGTGCCACTCCTCAGGCACCGCTGCAAAAAGCTCCTCTGCTGGATACCACTCCCCAGCCTGCCAACCCTTACCGTGCCAAGCGGCAAAGGTCTCATCGGGGCGGATCAGCTGTCGTTCAAGATCAAACTCCCACTTGTAGCCGTAGCCGATCTCGCTTGCTAGGCGTTCGCGCTGCAGTTCAACCTTGGCTTCTTTTAGCAGCGCCTCGGTGCGATCCATGCCGCGCAAACGGTAGGCCAGAACACCGCTAAGGACGACACCTTCAAACAGGTTTGCGTAGGAGACGATATGTTCAAATTCGCTCCCAACCCAACCGTTTAAATTAGCAACGTAAAAAAGCGAACAGGTTGCGTAGACACCCCAACCCAACAGCACATATTTTGCCAGCGGATTTCTTTGCAACAGCGCATTGATGACAAGGTAGATGATTACTAAGAAGACAATAGGCCCCGCCCAGTCGGCGTAAGACTTTATCAGTGCGGCCGGCTCTAAAATCAGATGTCCTGCAAGGATTGCGTAGCCGAGCATCAGCAATCGCTTCGTTGTCTTGGTCTGGTTATCCTTGAACAACAGCGATAAAAACAGATAAGCAAAGGCGTAGAGCGCCACACCGGAGTAGGCCTCTAGTGCAACGGAATTTACACTAATACCCAGGATTTCATAAAGGCGAAAGTACGATAGTGTCACGGACGCAGAACAGAGCAGAAAACCGCTATAGGCGAAATAGAGCAATCCTCCATGCGATACCGCGAGAATGAGGTTATAAAGCACCAGTACAACCAAGCCACCGAAGAGAAGCAACCCAACGGTTGACTCTTTGTGATCTGAAAAGTAACCCTGATTAAGATCAGTCACCTGGTAACCCAGATCGACCTTGAAGTTACTCTCAATTCTGTACAGCAGCTCGGCCGAAGACTGACCATCTAACTCTATCGGGAAGCTGGTTTTGGTAAGTGTCGAAGCTCGCGACGCCATAGACACCGAAAAACCGTTGCTACGCAGTCGTGTGCCAGCCTCAGTCACCAGATACTCCTCAACCAGGGGCAGGCGCAGGGAGTCGAACTGTACCACCTGCGTTGTTGGAGCGGATGAGTAGTTGTTGACGCTCAGCTTAATCCAGAATACCGAGTCGCTGAACCCACGCGAGGTGTCGATGGTCTGCTCAAACCAATGTGGATTGGCCATCACCTCATCGTAGGTTTTAGTCCCTGTGGTATCTTCAAACAGCCATATTTCATCATTAGCAGTGGCATTTGAACTTCCAATGAGCATTAGAGAAATTAGCTGTAAAAATAGAGTGATTGCACGAAACATATTGATACTCGGTTTCTTAAATATAGAGTTTATGAAGCAAGTATCGTGCCAATTTTGATCGCTTCGCCCTTCGGGCTAGCTCCTACCTCATGCGACTTGTTGGAGCCTTATCGAAGATGAGGCGATTGGGATCATCGCGACCTTTCAAGATCGCTCCAACAAAAAGGTTTATTCCAACAAAAAAGGCTCCCTAGGGAGCCTTCATTCAACGTCATTCTTTACAGTTGAACGTTGTGGTAAACGTGCTGAACATCATCAAGATCTTCTAGCATGCCTAAGAACTTATCAAACAACACCTGATCTTCTTCGCTGATCTCTGTGTAGCTGTTAGGTACCCACTGGATCTCTTCTACTTCAAGATCCGTAATGCCCATCTCAGTTAGAGCTGTTTTAGCTTTAAAGTAGTCGGTAGGAGCAACAAAGGCGGTTAGCAACCCCTCTTCGTTCTCAAGATCGGTTACATCAACGTCGGCTTCCATCAGCGCTTCAAGCACAGCGTCTTCATCATCGTGTTTGAATACAAATACCGCAGCGTGTTCAAACATGTGCGCTACGGCACCTTGGTTACCGATTTTACACTTAGTCTTAGTAAAGGCTTGACGAACATCACCAAAGGTACGGTTCGGGTTGTCAGTTAGACACTCAATGATCGCCATTGAGCCGCCTGGGCCGTAACCTTCATATCGAGCAGGTGCGAAGTCTTCACCGCCACCACCTTGCGCTTTATCGATCGCTTTATCGATAACGTGCGCAGGTACCTGATCTTTTTTAGCACGATCAAGCAAGCTACGCAGAGACAGGTTAGCATTGGGATCCGAACCACCGGATTTGGCACTCATGTAAATTTCACGGCTGTAACGACTGTAGACCTTAGCATTCTGGTCAGAAGTTTTAGCAATCGAGGCTTTTCGGTTTTGATACGCACGACCCATCGGGAAGTCACTCCAGTAGTTCAAAAAAGAGGCGACAGTTTAATCCCCTAGCGCCCTTCAGACAATCCTAAAAAGCGCTGTTCACTGGAAAAGCATTGTGCTATCGTACTAGTACATGAATACATCTAGCCATTTTGATCAACTCATTACTCACCTCTTCTCTTGTCAAAGCGAAGAGACACTTTCCGTTGCGCTGCAGGAACTGTTAACACCCAGTGAAGTCACAGAGATCAGTAAACGATTACAGATCTTCCGACTTTTAGAGGATGGTGTTCCCCAACGCGAAATTGCGAAACAGCTAGGTGTAGGTATAGCGACTGTGACGCGCGGTTCGCGCGCATTGAAAGCCAAAGAAGGTAACGAATGATTAACCGTAAACCGGCCAAAATTGAGCTTCCCCGAAAACCTCAATACGTCAAAATGGCGGCCGACATCGATTTTTTCCAACTGTTTAAGAAGATCGAAAAGCGCTTTGATAACTGCGTGATGCTCGAATCTTTGGGTGAAGAGAGTTACATCTCACGCCACTCCATCATCGGTTTTGATCCTGAGCAGATTTTGTGGGCCGACGAAGGTTATCTTCATATCGAGGATCGCCAGGGCAACCGCGAGTCTTACGCCAGTGAAAACCCATATTACCTTCTACGTGAGATCGTTCCTCAAAACATCATCTCGCGAAAATATGCGGGTGGTTTGACCGGCTATATCGGTTACGACTGTATGAACTACTTTGAACCCTCACTGAACCTACAACACAGTGAGATGTTCGATATCTTCCGTTTTGGTGTTTTTAAAGACGGTCTAATTCTCGACAAAATGACCGGTGAAGTTTTCTACTTCTACTACACTGATAGCCGCATTGAGTTGGTCGATGAGATTCTCGCTTCCGACTGCCCTGCCAATGGCCCGCTGAAGATCTACAACCTCGGCGATACCATGACCCAACAAGATCATGCTGATGCTGTTATGAAGGTTAAACAGGACATCATTGAGGGTAAGATTTTCCAGACGGAAGTGGGCTTTAAAAAGCGTTTCCGCCTCGAGGGTGACACCATCAACATTTACGAACAATTGCGCGAAGTGAACCCATCGCCGCAGATGTACTACGTAAAGTTTGGTGAGCAGAAGCTAATTGGCGCAAGCCCCGAACTACTCTTCCGCTTACGTCAGGGTGAGATGGAGACCTTCCCACTGGCCGGCACAACAAAACGTGGCGCCGATGCCGTTGAAGATCAGCAGTTAGCTCGCGCCCTACTCAACGATCCTAAAGAGATTGCCGAGCACAATATGATCGTCGATCTACATCGAAACGACATCGGTCGAGTGGCACGCTTTGGTACGGTTAAAGTGCGTAACCTTATGGACATCAAACGATTCAGTCATGTCCAACACATCTCAAGTGAGATTGTCGGCATTATCTCTGATGAGCATGACATGTTCTCTGCTTTGGCCAGCAACTTCCCTGCCGGCACACTGACAGGCGCGCCTAAAATTGAGGCGATGACGATCATTGATGAGTTGGAAGCAGATGGCCGGGGCCCTTATGGAGGTGCAGTCGGTCACTTCTCCTTCAATGGTGATTGTACCTTTGCCATTCCGATTCGCACGGTATTTGCCAACGGTGAACAGGCGTATGTGCAGACCTGTGGTGGTAATGTCTACGACTCTAATCCGGAAGATGAGTACGAAGAGATTCGTCGCAAGTTTGCCGGTACTAAAAAAGTACTGGATCAATTTATGGTGGAGGAACAGGCGTGACCGACTCAACAACCATGAAGGTTTACATCATCGATAACTATGACTCCTTCACCTACAACCTCTACCAGTTCATTGGCGAGATTCTTGAAGCTGAGCACCTCGCCGGCCACTTGGATAATTTTGAGATCATTGTAAAACGCAACGATGAGGTCGATGTTGAGGCTGTTCGCCAGGCCAACTCAGATAGAATCATTATCTCGCCCGGCCCTGGCTCACCGGATGACCCTAAATATTTTGGCGTCTGTGCTGATGTGATAACCAGCCTAGGCAAAGAGACGCCATTAATGGGCGTCTGTTTAGGTATGCAAGGCATAGTCCACTGTTTTGGTGGAAAGGTGGTGAAAGCCCCACTGCCGATGCACGGCAAGATCAGTCCGATCACCCACAACGCCGAGGGTGTATTCAAAAATATCCCCGATCAACTTGAGGTGATGCGCTACCACTCTCTCATTGCAGAGTCGGAATCGATTCCAGACTGTTTAGAGGTCACTGCAGCTGTCGGTGAGCTACAGCAGAACGACCTGACCAACATCGATCGAATCCGCCAAGGCGGTGCCTTTGAGATTATGGGTGTTAAGCACAAAGAGTATCCAATACACGGCATTCAATTCCACCCAGAGTCCTTTGCGACCGAAGGCGGTAAAGAGCTGATTCGAAATTTTTTGTTTGTGGAGTGATCTTGTTGGAGCCTTATCGTAGATGAGGCGATTTATAATCGCGGCCTTTTCAAGACCGCTCCAACATTCAAACCGCTCCAACGCTCCAAAAAAAAAGGGGTCTGACCTTTGGTCTGACCCCTTTTTGTTAATACAAAATAACCTACTCTGCGTAGTCACTCACCGGTGGACAGGTGCAGACGAAGTTTCGATCGCCGTAGACGTTGTCGATACGGTTAACCGTTGGCCAGAACTTCGCTTGGCGAACCGCACTGACTGGGAACACAGCCTGCTCTTTTGAGTAGCTGCGGGTCCACTCTGCATCCACCAGATCTTCCAGGGTGTGCGGTGCATGTCTAAGAACAGAATCTTCCGCAGCGACTTCACCTCGCTCAACCGCCGCAATCTCTTCACGAATCTTAATCATCGCTTCAATGAAACGATCAAGTTCCTGAATAGATTCTGATTCAGTTGGTTCCACCATTAGCGTGCCCGGCACAGGGAAGGACATGGTCGGCGCGTGGAAACCATAGTCCATCAAACGTTTAGCAATGTCCTCCTCTGTTATGTCAGAGATCTCTTTCAGAGGACGAATGTCGATAATACATTCGTGTGCGACAAAGCCATTCGTGCCGCGGTAAAGAATCGAATAGTGATTCTCAAGACGCTTAGCAATGTAGTTCGCATTTAGAATCGCCAGTTCGGTCGATTCGCGCAGACCACGATCACCCAACATACGGATGTACATCCAGGTAATCGGAAGAATAGAGGCCGAACCGTAAGGTGCTGCTGCTACGGCTCCGTTACTGCCATTACCGGGCACAGGCGAAACTGTGTGGCTAGCAAGGAATGGCGCTAAGTGTGCTTTCACACCAATAGGCCCCATACCTGGACCACCACCACCGTGAGGGATAGCAAAGGTTTTGTGCAGGTTAAGGTGTGATACGTCAGCACCAATCGTACCTGGCTTACACAGGCCTACCTGCGCATTCAAGTTAGCACCGTCCATGTAGACCTGACCACCATGCTGGTGAATCAGTTCACAGATTTCACCCACAGCCTCTTCAAAGACACCGTGCGTCGATGGGTAGGTAATCATCAGTGTCGACAGGTTGTCGCTGTGCTGTTCCGCTTTGGCTTTCAAGTCAGCCACATCCACGTTACCCACTTCATCGCAGGCAACCACAACCACTTTCATATCCATCATTGCGGCTGAAGCAGGGTTGGTACCGTGCGCCGACGATGGAATCAAACAGACATTACGGTGACCTTCACCGATAGACTCTTGGTACTTACGAATCGCTAACAGACCAGCGTACTCACCCGAAGCCCCTGAGTTTGGCTGCATAGAGATCGCATCGTAGCCGGTGATATCAATCAACCAACGATCCAACTGTTCTAGCATTTCAGCGTAGCCCTGTGCCTGCTCTGCAGGAACGAACGGATGAACATTACCAATTTCTGGCCAAGTGACCGGCGCCATCTCCGAAGTCGCATTCAACTTCATCGTACATGAACCTAGCGGAATCATGCCGTGAACCAGAGAGTAATCTTTATTCTCTAGACGCTTCATGTAACGAAGGATATCGTGCTCAGCGTGGTATCGATTGAATACAGGATGTGTAAGAACCTCGTCTTCACGAACCAAATCAGTCGGTAATGAGAAGGACTCCTCAACATCGTCTAACTCTTCAACAGAGATGACCCTACCAGTAATGACACTGATCAGTTCGGCAACATCTTCAACGCTGTGCGTCTCATCGAAACTGATACCAAAGCGAGTATCAGACAGTTTACGAGGATTGATATTGGCATCCAGCGCGCGCTGATAGACCGACGCGTCAGCATCAAAACTCAAGGTATCAAAGAAGTGGGTATTGGTCGTTAAGCCAGCAGAGTTAAGCTGTTTCGCTGCAAGCTGAGCAAGGCGGTGAACGCGAGTGGCAATCTTTTTCAGACCGACTGGGCCATGGTAGATCGCATAAAACGCAGCCATATTGGCAAGCAGTGCCTGCGCTGTACAGATGTTAGAGGTCGCCTTCTCGCGACGAATGTGCTGTTCACGTGTCTGCATCGCCATGCGGTAGGCTTGGTTACCGCGAGAATCGATCGATACCCCAATAATACGACCAGGAACCGAGCGCTTAAGCTTTTCGCTGGTCGCGAAAAATGCAGCATGTGGACCACCAAAGCCCATCGGTACACCAAAACGTTGTGCTGAACCGAGTGCAACATCTGCACCGAGAGAGCCCGGTGATTTAAGCAACATTAATGCTAAAAGATCGGTTGCCACCGCAACCAGTGCACCCTGTGCCTTAGCATCTTCAACGACGCTGGCAAGATCGATGATCTCTCCTTCACTGCCTGGGTATTGAACCAGACAGCCGAAACAGTCGTGTGAAGAGAGGTTTGTGGCATCATCAACAACAACCTCAATACCAAAGTACTCGGCACGTGTTTGAATCACATCCAAGGTCTGTGGGTGTACCTGAGAATCGACAAAGAAGGTGTCTGATTTCTTACGATTAGATCGCTTAAGCAGAGTCATTGCCTCGGCTGCAGCGGTCGCTTCATCAAGCAACGACGCGTTTGCCAAGTCCATGCCGGTCAGATCCATGACCATCTGCTGGAAGTTGAGCAGTGACTCAAGACGGCCTTGTGAGATCTCAGGCTGGTAAGGGGTGTAGGCGGTGTACCAAGCGGGATTCTCCAGCACGTTACGCTGAATAACACCCGGTACCAAAGTGCCGTAGTAGCCCATACCGATAAAGTTTTTGTTCAGTTGGTTCTTAGCCGCGATCTGCTTAAGTTCTGACAGGGCTTCAACCTCTGTCACCGGATTACCAATCGAGAGCGCATCACTCAGCAAGATCGATTCAGGAACGGTTTTCTTAATCAAATCAGCTCGATCAGAGACATCCAGGGTGCTGCACATCTGTAATTGCTCAGCATCATTTGAGCCGAGGTGGCGCTGAATGAATTGATCAGAATCGCGAAGTTCTTGAAGCGTACTGTGAGAGTGAGGCATGAAGGGTTCCAACTAACAATTAGAAAGTTTCAATTAAGGCCAATATTCTACTCCTTCAGCCTATTTCATGACACTTTTTGATAGATTGATTGAAAATAAAAAGGCCAGTACACATTTCACAATGCGAACCGGCCTTATCAATTAACGGATTAAATCAGTTGTTAGCGTCACTAAGCCGCTAGTTGTACAGCGACCTCTGATCGGTTGATGGCCGAGATCAGTGCCTTTAGAGAAGCCCCTAAACTGTCTGTATCAAAGGCCATACCGACGACACGCTGACCATCAACATTGATTAAGAAGTAAGCTGCTGCCAATGCATCGGTGCCACTACCGACCGCATGTTCAGAGTAGTCGATGACGTTGACTGCCTGCCCAGTCAACGAGGCCCAACCATCAAGGAAAGAGGAGATTACCCCTTCCCCCTGACCGATCAGTTCACGATCTTGGCCGTTGATCGATACTGTCGCTTTGAACTGCTCGTTTTGCTGACGATCAATGGAGAAGCCTTGCAACGCTACTGGCTCAGCCGATTTAATAAAGTTCGCTTTAAGGATCTCAAAAATCGCATCACTGCCCATTTCCGAAGCACTCTCTTCTGAAGCTTTTTGAACCAGCGGAGCCAATTCAGTCTGCATCCAGCGCGGCAGAGTAATGCCATAATCACGTTCAAGTACAAAGGACATACCGCCCTTGCCTGATTGACTGTTAACGCGAATAACCGCTTGGTAATCACGGCCAATATCCTTTGGGTCGATTGGCAAGTAAGCCACCTGCCAGTGCTCATCCTCACCCTGTCGGTGCAAACATTTCTGTATAGCGTCCTGATGGCTACCCGAAAAGGCCGTGTAGACCAACTCTCCAATCCAAGGATGACGGGGACTAACCGGCAAGCGCGTACACTCAGTAAAGGTGGTAATAATCTCATCCGGATTAGACAGATCCATTTTAGGATCAACGCCTTGGCTGTATAAGTTCATCGCCATTGTGACCAAATCCATGTTACCGGTACGCTCGCCATTGCCTAGCAACGTCCCTTCCACACGATCAGCACCGGCCAAAACTGCCAGCTCAGCAGCCGCCACAGCACATCCTCGGTCATTATGAGTGTGAACTGAGATAATCGCGCCAGCACGATTCTTCATATGGGTACAGAAGTACTCAATCTGATCGGCAAAAATGTTGGGCGTCGACTCCTCTACCGTTGACGGTAGATTGATAATGCAGCGGTTCTCAGCCGTTGGCTGCCAAACATCCATTACCGCATCACAGACCTCGATCGCATAGTCGATCTCAGTTCCGGTAAAACTCTCTGGTGAATACTGGAAGGTCCAATCAACTTCTGGGTAATCTTTGGCACCCTCCATGACCCACCGCGCACCCTGTGTCGCAATCGCTTTGATACCCTCGCGATCCTGATTGAATACGCGCTCACGCTGAATCGTACTGGTTGAATTGTAGACGTGAACCACCGCACTTTTAACACCACGAAGCGCTTCATAGGTACGGTCGATCAGCTCTTTACGGGCCTGAACCAGTACCTGAATCGTCACGTCATCAGGAATCTCACCGTTGTCGATCAACCAGCGAACAAAATCGTAGTCCGGCTGACTCGCTGACGGGAAGCCCACCTCAATCTCTTTTAGACCAATCTTCACCAACAGACGCCATAGACGCTGCTTCTGTTCTACGGTCATCGGTTCAAGTAGCGCCTGATTACCGTCACGCAGATCCACCGACGCCCAAATCGGCGCGTGGGTGATTGTGTTGTTAGGCCAAGTACGATTCTCAATTTGAATCTGTGGAGCTGGCTGATAGCGGCGGTAATCGAAGTTAGACATACAATCCTCAACAGTGGCTTCGAGTTAATTCATTGCTGCACAGTTTACTGGGGTTACGGAGGTGAATGATTGCGAATTAACTAAGAAATAGATGAATTTATTATCATTAATTGCTATAAATTAATTAATTAAGCAATTTTATTCTAATTTTTTGCGGATTGTAGAAATGGATCGTTACGATAAGGCTATTCTTCAGCAGCTTCAGCTAGATGGACGCATCTCAAACCAAGAGTTAGCGGATAAGGTCGGTCTCTCACCCTCCCCCTGCTTACGCCGTGTCAGAGCCCTTGAAGAGAGCGGCATCATTAGCGGCTATCGCGCCAACTTGGATGCCAAAAAATTGGGGTTAACGCTTACCGCAATCATTATGATTTCGATGGATCGCCACACCCCAGAGCGTTTCGCCAACTTTGATAAGGTCATTAATGATCTACCAGAGGTATTAGAGTGCTTGCTGATTACCGGTCAGGATGCTGACTACCAACTCAAAGTGGTGGTGCATGACATGGAAGATTTTCAACGCTTATTGCTCGAAAAGATCACCCGCATAGAGGGCGTGACCGGCGTGCATTCGAGTTTTGTCATGCGCAATGTTAAGAGTGAATCGGCACTACCCGTTCGATAAAAGCGTGTTATATTTCTGGTCTATAAAAACAGAACAAGGTGTGTGCTATGCCGTTAAAAGCCCTCTCTTTAAGTGTGTCAATTCTCACAAGCCTAGTGTCGACCTCAGCCTTTGCTGTGACGCCCGATGATAAGTACAAAGAGTCCCTACTCTACGATAAACCCGTCAAAGTCGCCGATGATGTCTACTCGGCCATCGGGCAGTTGAAGTTTTACACCTATGAGAATGCCGGCCACAACAATAACCTTAGCTTCGTGATTGGCGATGAGTCAGTCCTGGTGGTGAATGGTTCAAGTACTTACCTATTAGCCAAAGCCCTACATGATGAGATCAAACAACTGACCGACAAACCGGTTAAATACGTCGTTGATGAAAATGGCCAATCCCATGCCGCTCTAGGAAATAACTACTGGAAAGAGCAAGGGGCAACCATTATTGCCCATGTCGATGCGGAAGAGGAGATTCAAGAACAGGGATTTCGCGGTCTAGAGATGCTCAAAGAGACACTTAAAGAGCGCATCAATGGCACCGAATTGACCGAGATCGATCAAACCTTTGAAGAGAGCATGACGCTAGATCTTGGGGGCATCACGGCCGAACTTATGCACCTTGGCCCAGCCCACTCAAAAGGGGACATCAGTGTTGTGATTCCTGAGCGCAACGTCATGATTGCCGGCGATATCGCGTTTCACCAACGCATGCTGCCCGTCTTTCCAGAGACCAATACGGCTGAATGGATAGAGACTTGGGTGAATGAGTTTACACCGATAGCACAGGATATGATCATTGTTCCGGGTCACGGGGAACCCACTAACTTTGCCGAGGTCGATCGATATACTCGCGGTTACCTTGAGTACGTTCGGGGTAAGATCGGAGAGTTGATTGATGAGGGCGGCACACTCGATGACGCCTACAAAATTGACCAAACACCCTACCTTCATCTAGAGACAGCCGATGAGCTAGCGGGCAAAAACGCGGGGCGCATCTTTGAAGCGATGGAGTGGGAGTGACACAGCGCTTTACTCTTCGCCCCTATCAACAACAGGCGGTTGATGCGACGCTGACGCACTTCCGCCAAACCTCCGAGAGCGCCGTACTGGTGCTCCCTACCGGAGCCGGTAAAAGCCTAATCATTGCCGAGCTAGCCCGCCTAGCAAAGCGTAAAATATTGGTGGTCACTCACGTTCAAGAACTGGTCGAACAGAATGCTTCCAAATATGCGGCATTAGGGCTGACACCAGGTATCTACTCGGCGGGACTAAAGCAGCGTGACACTGAACATCAAGTGGTGTTTGCCTCGATCCAATCAATCGCCAGAAATCTCGATCAGTTTGATCATCAGTACTCATTGATCATTATTGATGAGTGCCACCGTGTCTCTGATAACGACGAATCGCTCTATCAACAACTGATCAGCCAGATTAAGAAGAGTAATCCATCGCTAAAGGTATTAGGACTCACTGCCACCCCCTATCGTTTAGGCCATGGCTGGATATACCATCGGGATTACCGTGGTTTTTTCCGCCAATCAGAGAGCACCATTTTCCAACACTGCATCTATGATCTGCCGATGCGCAACCTGATCAAACAGGGGTTCTTAACGGAGCCTAAGCTGATCAATGCAGCGACCGCACACTACGACTTCTCAGCACTGACACCCTCACCTAACGGACTGTTTGCAGAGCGGGAGGTCAATGAACTGCTGGCTAAATACCCCAGAGTCACTGAAGCCATTTGTGAGCAGGTCGTGGAACTTGCTAACGATCGGCAAGGCGTCATGTTGTTTGCGGCCAGTGTTAAGCACGCAAAAGAGATATTGGACTACCTCCCTAAAGGGGAAGCGGAGCTGGTGATAGCCGATACCGATGCTAAGCAACGTACAGAGATCATCAACCGCTTTAAACAGCGGCAGTTTAAATACCTCGTTAACGTTGCGGTACTGACCACCGGTTTTGATGCACCACATGTCGATCTAATTGCGATTCTTCGCCCCACTCAATCAGTCAGTCTGTTCCAACAGATGGTCGGTCGCGGCTTACGACTGAGTGAAGGTAAAAAAGAGTGTTTAGTCATCGACTACGCCAACAACGGAATCGATCTATTCGACCCTGAAGTCGGCGTACCCAAGCCAGCACCTGATACCGAGCCGGTACAGGTGTTCTGCCCTATCTGCGACTTTGCTAACCTCTTTTGGGGAAGAACCGATCAAGATGGAGCCGTCATTGAGCACTATGGACGCCGCTGCCAAGGTCTCTCTGATGACGGGGAGCAGTGTCAGTTTCGCTTTAAGTTCAAAAGCTGCCCTCATTGCGGCGCTGAAAATGATATCGCGGCACGAAACTGCCAAGGGTGTCATGAGGCTCTGATCGACCCTGATGATCTGATCAAAAAAGCTCTATCACTGAACAGCTGCAAAGTGATTCGCTGTGCGGGACTTAGAGTCAATCAAGAGGATATGGCGATACGAGTGACCTACTATGATGAAGATGCAAACACCCTATCGGAGAAGTTCAACCTCACCAACCCCAAACAAAGGGTGCTGTTTAATCAACTCTTTGGATCACGGGTGAATAGTGGTCAATCACCCACTCTTTTCAATAGCGTGGAATCAGTACTTGAGCTGAGCAGCGCTTTACCCGTACCGGACTTTGTCGTCTCCAGAAAATCGGGTAAGTATTGGCAAGTGACCGAGCGCATCTTTGACTACCAGGGGCGCTATCGTAAAGCGAACCAGCTGTAAAAAACCCTACCTTTTACAGGGTGTTAATTCTTCTCTATTTGCTATGATGCGCGCTCAAATTGAGAGGAGAGAACTATGCGTTTAGCCGAAATGGAAGCGATCATGTTTAACGTCGGTGTCACCGTCTTCGCTCTCTTCATCTTCTTTATCATCTACGATCTTGCTAAAAAATCGAACGCCGGCAAATTCGGTACTTTTATTCTTTTCTTTGCACTCGGCCTAGGCCTTGCTGCCTTTTTAGCAAAATCGATCATCGTTGAGTTTATCGGCGGCTCGATTTAAAGCAATTGCCGGATTCACCAGTGACTGGCTTTAGCCTGTCATCTGCTTTATCAGCGTTTTCCAGAAGATTGAATGTAATTCGAAAGCGGATGACAGGCTGAAAGCCAGTCACCGTTGCTAAAGTAGTTACCTTCTACAATATACCGGCTAGTTACTTTATAATCGCGGAATCATTTTCAGAAGGAACAACAATGGAACAGCGCAGTATCAAAGTCGGTCAAATCGATGTGAATAACGATAAGCCGATGGTGCTTTTTGGTGGTATGAACGTATTGGAATCGCGTGATTTAGCAATGACCATTGCTGAGCAGTACGTTGAAGTGACGAACAAGCTGAACATTCCTTATGTTTTCAAAGCGAGCTTTGATAAGGCAAACCGTTCCTCTATCAACTCTTTCCGTGGCCCTGGCTTGGATGAGGGTTTGAAGATCCTTCAAGAGGTTAAATCGACCTTTAAGGTACCTGTTATTACCGACGTGCACGAACCCTTCCAGTGTCAGCCTGCCGCTGAAGTTTGTGATGTGATTCAGCTACCTGCATTCCTCTCTCGCCAGACTGATCTTGTGGTCGCTATGGCGAAAACCGGTGCGGTGATTAACATCAAGAAAGCACAGTTTTTAGCTCCTCATGAGATGAAGCACATCTTAACCAAGTGTGAAGAGGCCGGTAACGACCAACTGATTCTGTGTGAGCGCGGCAGCGCCTTTGGTTACAACAACCTAGTGGTCGATATGCTTGGCTTTAGCATCATGAAAGAGTTTGGTTACCCAGTTATCTTCGATGCTACCCATGCACTGCAGATGCCAGGTGGTCGTTCGGATTCAGCCGATGGACGTCGTGCACTGGTAGCACAGCTGTCACGCGCGGGTCTTTCACAGGGTATTGCCGGCCTATTCTTGGAAGCACACCCTAATCCAAATGTTGCGAAGTGCGACGGCCCATGCGCCCTGCCGCTATCCAAGCTAGAGCCTTACCTAGCACAGATGAAAGCGGTGGATGAGTTGGTTAAGTCCTTCCCCGCGTTGGATACGTCGGCGGAGTAACGCGATCCTGTAGGAACGAATTGCCGAAGGCAAACCGTGAACAATTAATTTGGCGGGTTCGTCCATTCGCGGTTTTTCACTTCGTTCAAATTCGCTCCTACAGAGTGCCGGTGACTGGCTTTCAGCCTGTCATCCGCTTTATCAGCATCTTCCAGAATCTACAATGTAATTCGAAAGCAGCTGACAGGCTGAAAGCCAGTCACTGCTGTCAAACCCCGGCATTTTGCCCAAGCTTCGCTTCCCACTGCTGAGCTCTCTCTAAATCAATCTCCCTACCCAGCTCGCCCTTGGTGTAGATATCCACCATTCGCTGAATGGCAACTGGGTGGCCCTGTTCCGCCGCAGCTTTGTAGTGTTCATAGGCTTTATCAGCCAATTTGAAAATCACTGGCGGATACCCAGACTCATAGAGCTTAGCCATTTGGTATTGTGACTTTGCATCACCGCGCTCAGCAGCAGCCTGAATATACAAAGCCCCCTGCTCTTTGCTGGCAGCATCGGCACCGCGAAAGTGCAGAAGAAACCCATAAGTAGAGAGCGCTTTGACGCTACCGCGTTGGGCCCCTACCCTGAAGAGCTTCATCGTCTTATCGTGAATCCATTTAGAGCGACGTGCGAATGGGCTTCTAAATATGGCGTAGGCACTCCAAGCCGCAAGATCTCCTAGCATTGTCATTAAAGTTGCTCCAGCCAGTTAATAGACGGTGCGAAATAGGCACTTCCAGTGACCGCGCGCGTGAAAAGCAAAAGGTTGTCGGCATCTCCATGTTCATCCCCCATTACCATCGAGGTGAGCATTTTTGTGAAGGGAACTGGGGAGGCTCCAAAAGAGATAAAGACAAGCCCTTTACGATGTGCATCCCCATACGGCATAGAGTGACGCAGTATCTCGATAGACTGTCCATTCTCATCTTTTAGTGAGGTGCGTTTAGTGTGAGCGTGTGGTGATTTATCAGCACTGGCAAACTCAACATTATCTTGCTTTGTGCGACCGTAGGTCTTCTCTTGCTCAGAAACAGGTAAACTTCCCCACGATTCGAGATCATGTTCATATCTCTGAACATGCAGGTAGGAACCTCCGGCAAATTCACCTTCAGCCACCAGTGCCACTTCGGCTCGATGATCCCCTTCTGGATTTTCAGTGCCATCGACAAATCCGGTAAGATCTCGCATATCATGATATCTAAAACCACGAATCTCCTCGATCAACGTTACGTTAGAGCCCAACGTATTTTGAACCTCAGCCATTAAATCCATATTGATATCAACAGAATCTGAACGAATAGAAACATATAGATCAGTGGGTGTTGAAGGTGCCACCCGAATGCCGTTTTCCAATGCAGGAAAAGCGGTCAGCTCTGCTGGTTGAGTGGTCGATATTTGATGCCAATAAACAGAACCTACTGCGACGGTCAAAAAAGCACCATTACCCAATGAATCCAAACGAGATTGAATCACCGGAACATTTTTTAAAAAGGCCTTAACTGAGCTAAGAGCTTCGCTATTACGCTTAACGTTATAACTTAAATAAATGGCATGTTGACTAGACTCAGCAATAATACCGGGCTGTGGAGTGGACATAAAAAAAGGACCTATTCAATTAGATCCTTTCATTTAAAAGCGCCGACTCAGATAGATCAAGCGACTAAATCAATTTTTGATTAATTGAGTAGCGACGCCCACTCAGCTTTAAGCGCTTCGAGCTCGTTTTCAGCTTTCTGCTTCGCTTTTTTCTTAAGGCCTGCAACCTCTTCTGTTTTCGCTGCAACAATCGCTTTAGCTTCTGCGGCAGGATATTCTGCATTGGCTACCTGATCCAATAGAGGCTGTGCACCACGGAGAATGGCACGACGGCGCCCCTCTTCAATGCGCGCTAACTCTTCTGCTGTAAGCTCTTTCTGCTTGGCTTTCTGCTTTTCAGCCTTAGGTGCTACATAGGTCAACGGACGAATACCGGCCGCGATACGAACCTTTTCAAGCAGTGGAGCCGCTTCTGCACGTGCTTTTTCAGCGCCTTTATGAAGCTCAGCTTCAACGGCATCAAGATTGTTCATCAGTTCATTGTAACGTGCACGTGGCGCTGACAATTTGGCATCCAGAAACTCAAACAGCTCTCGCTTTGCTTCACCCCAAGCGATGCCATTTTCAAACGCTGATCGCATTGTTGCACTTTCGTCCTTATTGGCGAACAGATTGTAGAGTTGGAAGATGGTGCTGTTATCGGCATCCTTTGGCTCACCGGGCTCACGCAGGTCGGTTTTAATCTGATTGATGAGCTTGCGTAGCTGATCAGTTGGCGCAAACAGAGGAATCGTATTGTCGTAACTCTTCGACATCTTACGACCATCCAAACCGGGGATCAGTTGAGTCTCCTCATCCACCTGAGCTTCTGGAAGTGCGAACAACTCTTCATAGGTATGGTTGAACTTACCAGCGATATCACGCGCCATTTCGATGTGTTGAATCTGATCTTTACCCACCGGAATCTTATGCGCGTTGAACATCAGAATGTCTGCCGCCATTAGAATGGGGTAGCTAAACAGGCCCATGGTGATGCCATCGTCCAGATCCTCTGACCCAGCATCACGGTTAGCATCGACTGAGGCTTTGTAAGCGTGAGCACGGTTCATCAAACCCTTAGAGCACATACAGGTAAGAATCCAAGTGAGTTCTGGAATTTCTGGTATATCGGTCTGACGATAGAAGGTCGCTTTGTCGGTATCCAACCCAAGTGCCAACCAAGTCGCCGCAATTTCGCGTGTTGATTGCGCCACGCGTTCCGGATCGTGACATTTGATCAGTGCATGGTAATCCGCCAAAAAGAAGAACGAATTGGTGTTTGGATTAAGGGTCGCTTCAATCGCAGGTTTAATCGCACCAAGGTAGTTACCAATGTGCGGAGTACCGGTGGTTGTGATACCTGTTAAAACGCGTGTATTGCTCATGGAACACTCAAGAGTCTGTGTGAAAATTAAGGTGCAGATTCTACACAGTTGTGGCTGTAACGCCCACCCCAATCCATTTGCACTTACCGGTTAATGAAGGTTTAATTTAGGAACTGTTAATTTAAGGAATCTTTTGATGGATAGCCAACTTCCGTCCTACATCACTCTGCTAGGCTTTGTAGTGCCTGCTCTAGTCTTTATCATTCGTTTAGACCGATACCAAGCAGCGACTATCGTACACGCACTGTTGATGGCTCTGCTCTGTCTATTTGTTGGCTTCCTGTTCTCTGGGGCCGCCATCAAGTTATTGAGCCTTAGCAACCCCCTACTCACCTCAGGGATGGTGGTTCTTGGATCTACAATTGCCACCCTTGCGAGATTGATCTGGATAAAACGCTTCGCGTAACAGCTATCAAACCCTCTATTTCAAGTACATTATCTGAAGACTGTATCCATGCTACTACTGATATCACCTGCTAAGACTCTCGATTATGAAACACCGGCCAGCACCCAACTGAAAAGTGAGCCGGAGTTTACCGACCGAGCTGAAACGCTGATCAACAACTTGCGTGAATATGCGCCGCAAGATATCGCTGAACTGATGAAGCTCAGCGACAAACTGGCCTCTTTGAACATAGCGCGTTACCAAAGCTGGGTGAAAGAGCATAATGAGACGAATGCTAAACAGGCGATGTTAGCCTTTAAAGGCGATGTCTATACCGGCTTGGATGCTGATTCGTTCGACGAAGCGGACTACCAATTTGCACAGAACCACCTAAGAATTCTGTCCGGCCTCTATGGTCTCCTAAAACCGATGGATCTGATGCAGCCCTACCGCTTAGAGATGGGCACAAAACTTCAAAACGATGCCGGCAAAAACCTCTACAGCTACTGGGGCTCAACAATTACCGATCGCCTCAATGACGAGTTAGCCAGTGATAAAACACCGGTCGTTGTGAATCTTGCGTCGAACGAGTACTTCAAGTCGGTGCAAGCTAAAGCACTTAATGCTCGCCTTATCAGCCCTGAGTTTAAAGACCTAAAAAACGGTCAATACAAGATCATCAGTTTTTACGCGAAAAAGGCTCGAGGTCTGATGACCCGCTACGCCATCAAGAACCGCATTGAGAATCCAGAGGATCTGAAACAGTTTGATCTAGAGGGTTATGCATTTAATGCGTCGATGAGTGAAGGAGATAATTGGGTGTTTACGCGGGATCATGCGGAGTAACGGAACAACTTGGTGACTGGCTTTAGCCTGTCATCCGCCTGATCCGCCTCTACAATTTAGTTCGAAAGCGGGTGACAGGCTGAAGCCAGTCACCTAACACGGAGTAAAAAAAGACCGCCAATAGGCGGTCTTTTTTATTGCTTAGATCAAGCGTCCGGTGACGCTTTATCGAGCTGTTGTGTCTCGTACATCAGGATCGGATCATTCTTATCTTTAATCACACCCTGATCGATCACCACTTTCGATACACCCTCTAGAGACGGTAGTTCGTACATGATCTCGAGCAGTTTAGACTCTAGGATTGAACGCAGACCACGTGCACCGGTTTTACGCTCAAGCGCCAACTCAGCCACTGCGAACAGTGCATCTTCACGGAACTCTAGATCAGCACCTTCCATCTCAAACAGCGCTTGATACTGCTTAGTCAGGCTGTTTTTAGGCTCAGTCAAAATCTGAATCAATGCCTCTTGATCCAATTCAGAGAGCGTCGCGATCATCGGTAGACGACCAATGAACTCTGGAATCAGACCAAACTTAACTAGATCTTCTGCTTCGACGTCATGAATACGATCGACACCCTTCTCGTCATCTTTACTACGAACAGTAGCACTGAAGCCGATTGAGCTTCGCTCACTGCGATCGGCAATGATCTTCTCTAGCCCAGCAAAGGCACCACCGACGATAAACAGGATGTTAGAGGTATCAACCTGTAAAAACTCCTGCTGAGGGTGTTTGCGACCACCCTGTGGCGGTACAGAGGCAACGGTACCCTCAATCAGTTTTAGAAGTGCCTGCTGTACACCCTCACCCGATACGTCACGCGTGATCGATGGGTTGTCGGACTTACGTGAGATCTTATCGATCTCATCAATGTAGATAATGCCCTGTTGTGCTTTCTCTACATCGTAGTCACATTTCTGCAGCAACTTCTGAACAATGTTCTCAACGTCTTCACCGACGTAACCCGCTTCAGTCAGCGTCGTCGCGTCAGCCATAGTGAAAGGCACATTCAACATGCGCGCTAGCGTCTGCGCCAACAGGGTCTTACCGCTACCCGTTGGGCCGATCAGAAGTATATTGGACTTACTCAGCTCAACGTCACTGTTTTTACCCGTAGCACGTAGGCGTTTGTAGTGGTTATAAACCGCTACCGCCAACACTTTCTTGGCACGCTCTTGACCGATCACATACTCATCAAGATTGTCTTTAATCTGACTCGGCGTAGGGAGCGTTTCGTCATCCTGTGACTCTTCGATCTCCGCCATCTCCTCGGTGATGATGTCGTTACACAGATCGACACACTCATCACAGATGAAGACTGAAGGACCAGCAATCAGCTTGCGTACTTCATCCTGGCTTTTGCCACAGAATGAACAAAATAGCTTGCTGTCGTTCTGATCGTTGTTCTCTTCAGACATGTTAATTCCTCTAAAAAGATTAGCCTTCTCGGCTGCTAAGCACTTTGTCAGCTAGACCAAATTCCACCGCCTGTTCGGCTGATAGGAAGGTGTCGTGTTTCATGATTTCGTACAACTCTTCGTACGACTTACCCGCTGTGTTACGTTCAGCGTAGATCTCGGTCAGACGATCGTTAAGGCGCTTAGCCTCTTCCATGTGGCGACGAGCATCTTCAAATTCAAGCTCTTGTACATGTACAGAGCCACGTGTACCAGGCGTACCTGAGCTGACACGGTGAATCATTGTACGTGATTCAGGTAGTAAGAAGCGCTTACCTTTGGCGCCGGCCATCGCAAGGAATGAGCCCATGCTAGCCGCTTGACCCAATACCATGGTGCTGACATCCGGTTTGATGAACTGCATGGTATCGTAGATCGCCATACCGGCAGTGACCGATCCACCAGGTGAGTTGATGTACAGGTGGATGTCTTTTTCTGGATTTTCCGCTTCCAAAAAGAGCATCTGTGCAACGATCAGGTTCGCCATGTGATCTTCGACAGGACCGACCATAAAGATTACTCGCTCTTTTAATAGGCGAGAGTAAATATCGTAAGCGCGCTCACCACGGGAACTCTGCTCGACAACCATTGGCACCAAGCCACTGTCTGTTACATCAAATGGGCGGCCTGAGTAGATATCTGACATCAATAGTTTTCCTTATTCACGGCACTAATAACCAAAAAACGACAGCCAGCTTTCGCTAACTGCCGTTTTTTATAAGGATCTAAACGAGGTTTAGATCCATTACTCAACAATAATTACTGCTGAGCCGGCTTAAGAGCTTCTTCGTAGCTGACTTTAACTTCCTTCACCTTAGCAGATGCAAGAAGGTGGTCAACAACTTCGTCTTCTAGAGCAAGGCTACGGATCTGATTTAGCATCTGTTCGTTGCCTTTGTAGTAGCTGATCACTTCATCAGCATCGTCGTAGCTCTCTGCGATATCCGCAAGAATCGCATCAACACGCTCGTCAGTCGCTTCAAGGTTACCCGCTTTGATCACCTCTTGTACTAGAAGACCGATCTTAACGCGACGGATTGCCTGCTCTTCGAACAGCTCTTTAGGTAGAGTGTTTGGATCGATTTGAGCCTGGCCACCAAACTGCTGAACCGCTTGCTGACGAAGTACGTTCACTTCATCATCGATCATTGCAGCTGGTGCTTCGATTTCGTTCTGAGCGATCAGTGCATCGAATACAGCGGTTTTAGTCTTAGTTTTAAGCGCGTGGTTCATTTCACGAGCCATGTTCTTTTCAACTTCCGCTTTGAATTCAGCTTCGTCTGCAGAAGAGACACCGAACTTAGCGAAGAACTCTTCGTTTAGCTCAGGAAGTTCTGGTTTAGACACTTCGTTAAGCTTCATCTTGAAGGTTGCAGCTTTACCCGCTAGCGCTTCAGACTGGTACTCTTCAGGGAAAGTGACTTCTACGTCGAACTCTTCGCCTTTCTTCTTACCGATGATGCCATCTTCGAAACCAGGGATCATGCTACCAGAACCGATTACTAGGTCTTGACCTTCTGCTTTACCGCCTTCGAACGCTTCGCCATCTACGAAACCTTCAAAGTCGATGTTAACTTGGAAGCCTTCTTTAACCATGCCGCGAGTCGCTTTAAACGTGCTCTGCTGCTTGCGAAGTGTGTCGATCATGTTCTTAACGTCAGCCGCTTTGATCGATGCTGTTGCTTTCTCAACTTCAACGCCCGCTAGATCTTTTAGTTCGATCTCTGGGTAAACGTCGAATGTCGCAATGTATGCAAAGTCTTCACCTTCTTTATCGGTTTTGAACTCGATAGAAGGAGCGCCTGCTGGCATTAGTGATTCCTGCTGAACAGCTTCGTAGAAAGTCTCTTGTACGACGCGGTTTAGTACTTCGTAACGAATCGCGTCACCGTACATACGCTTAATTACTTTTGCAGGTACTTTACCTGGACGGAAACCGTCCATACGGCGAGTGCGAGCCTGCTGTACAACCTGCTTCTCAACGTCAGTATCGATACGTTCGGCCGGAACAGTCACGGTTAGTTGGCGCTGAAGGCCTGAAGTAGTCTCTACAGAAACTTGCATGGAATTCCTCATTAATTCTTTTGAGAGTGTCAAACTCTTCTGTCATCAAAAATGACGCAGTCCGAGTCATTAAAATCAAGCGCGAAATTTTCCGGTAACTGAGCCCATTAGTCAAGTAAACATGCCAACAGAACTGAAAAAGTTACAAGGTTTAGAAAACGAAGATGAGCTTGATAATGTGAGCGATAAAAAAGAGGGAACTTCTAAGGGGTGTTTCCAGATGGTGCGGTCGGAGAGACTCGAACTCTCACACCTTGCGGCACCAGAACCTAAATCTGGCGTGTCTACCAATTCCACCACGACCGCATCTGGATTGTTGCGATTCGGCTGAGCCGAATAGTGTTGCTCGTTATAAAAGTATGGTGCGGTCGGAGAGACTCGAACTCTCACACCTTGCGGCACCAGAACCTAAATCTGGCGTGTCTACCAATTCCACCACGACCGCATACTTTTATGATGTACCCAAAAATTGGGGTGGATGATGGGGCTCGAACCCACGACCACCGGAATCACAATCCGGGGCTCTACCAACTGAGCTACACCCACCATTGTGGTACATCTGGACAGGTTGCTTGGCGCGCCCAGCAGGGCTCGAACCTGCAACCTACGGCTTAGAAGGCCGTTGCTCTATCCAATTGAGCTATGGGCGCCTAACGTGCTGCCCGACCTCACAAGTGACTGGATGGAAGTCGTCATCTGCGAGGAGGTGCGTATCCTACGACCTGACCTGCAGGTGGTCAATACCCTGTTTTACTTTTTTAAAGATTTTTTTTCGTTTTGATTAATAGTTGATCAGAAACCGGGGATTTCGGTGCTTTAGCTGGGGTTTCTGGAAGACGGTGAGGTGGCGGATGACAGGCTGAAGACCTGTCACCGGAGAATTAACCAAGCTACGGAGTGGCGGTGACTGGCTTTCAGCCTGTCACCGGAGAATTACGTTCGCGGTTTGTCGCTTCGCGCCAATTCGCTCCTACAGTCGAGCTAAGCAAAAAGAGCGTTGCGAAGTCTTACTGTAGGTGCGCTCTGCCTCTAAGGCAGACCGCGATCAAATCGCTCAAGCGGTTTGTACGTTTACCCTTCCCGATACCAGGTCGTACCCTCTGGACCATCCTTAAGAATCACACCCGCAGCAGCCAACTGATCACGAATTTCATCAGAGCGGGCAAAGTCTTTGTTCGCTCTCGCCTCTTTACGCTCAACGATCAACGCTTCCACTTCATCGCCACTGATCTCTCCGGCACCGCCCTGCTGTAGAAAATCTTTAGGGTTTTGCTGCAATAGACCGACAACTCCGGCAAGCGCCTTAATCTGACCTGCCAATTGTGAAGCCGCTGCCTCATCTTTACCTTTCAGGCGGTTTAGCTCACTGGCCATCTCAAACAGCACGGCAAACGCCATTGGGGTATTAAAGTCATCATCCATCGCGGCAAAGAATCGATCGCTGTAGTCGTTTGAGGCGATCTCGACTTCAGGTATCTCTACCCCGTCGAGTGCTTGATAGAAACGATCCAGTGCCGAACGGGCCTCTTTAAGGCTATCCAGCGAGTAATCGATCGAAGAGCGGTAATGCACACTCGATAAGAAGTAGCGAACCACCTCTGGATTATGCTCTTTAAGCACTTCACGAATCGTAAAGAAGTTACCCAACGACTTGGACATCTTCTCTTTGTTCACTCGCACAGGGCCAGCATGCATCCAATAGTTTACATAGGTCTTGCCATTAGCAGCTTCCGACTGAGCAATCTCATTTTCATGGTGCGGGAAGGGAAGATCAGGTCCGCCACCGTGAATATCAAAGGTTTCACCTAGACAGCATTTAGACATGGCTGAACACTCAATGTGCCAACCTGGACGGCCAGCTCCCCAAGGCGATTCCCAACTGGTCTCACCTGGTTTAGCCGCTTTCCAAAGTACAAAGTCGAGTGGACTCTCTTTTGCTGCCTCAACCTCGACACGAGCACCTGAACGAAGCTCGTCAATCACCTTATTGGTTAGGCGTCCATATGTCTCAAACTTCTCAACCCGGTAGTAGACATCACCGTTGGCCGCTGCATAGGCAAAACCTTTGTCGATAAGGGCTTGGACCATGTCGATAATGTCTTGAATGTGATGGGTTGCACGCGGCTCTTGATCAGGACGCAGTACGCTTAGCGAAGCCTCATCTTCATGCATCGCCGCGATCATACGCTGAGTCAGCTGATCAGGAGTCTCACCGTTCTCAGCTGCGCGCTTTAGAATCTTGTCATCGACATCGGTGATGTTTCGAACATACTCAACATCCCAACCACGCGCCCGTAGGTAACGAGTGATCACATCAAACGAGACCATTACTCGCGCATGACCTATATGACACAGATCGTAGACGGTCACCCCGCAGACATACATGCGGATTTTACCCGCTTCAATCGGGGTGAAGGGCTGCTTTGATTTTGAAAGTGTGTTGTATAGTTGAAACATACTCTATCCGTATTAATGCATTTGAGTTGGCAGCTTAACCTCTGCCAACAACGCGCCACCCAGCGGACTGGTTTCGCGTGAAATCAATAAATGACCTTGGTACCAGTGAATCGCTTCCCACTGCCCCATCTTCGCCAGTGAGTAGCGCACCGCCTGATCAAACTGTGCCTGCCCCTGATCCACTGGAACTATCCAGACAAAGGGCTGGGTGACGGCAAAGCCACTGCCATAACCTATAAGCGCTAGACGACGACTCTTTGCGTCATAATCAGCTCCGGTAATTAAACCGGCCACATTAAAGCTCTGTTGTGACCTTACCGACTGTTGATCAGAGTTTGGATCGACTATATAGAGCCGACTCTTATGATCTCGCCAATTCTTAGTAAAGAGCCAGTAGTTACCGTCTACCTCTGTCACTGCTTCACAGTCACGATTGTGGTCTTGGCGCTCGACTGCTGGCGTGACATCAGCCAATTTCACATTAATGGTATTGGCATCTACCAAGCCTTGGCTTTCGTCTAGCTGGTCCCAACTGATTGAGTGGAACTGAAACCAGATACGATCACCGCGATTATTACCGCAATCAGCAATGACCAGCGCCTCACTGGTGGTAATCAGTGACTCCCAATCAAGATTAGCCGCATTCCTTAGGGTAACCTTTTCCACCTTTGTGGCTGAGTCATCCGTTAAATCAAACCCATAAAGGAAAGGATCATTACCGCCATCATTAATGGACCACAGGGTCTGATTGTGAAGCGCCAAACCAGAGCCTTCTGGCAAATTTTCGCCTAAGGAGCGAATCGATGTTGGCATCAATCTCAGCTCTGACCACTGCGCTCGATTCACCGGTGACGATGAACAACCGATCAAGATCAGCAGTGGAAGAGCCAGAGAGATCCAGCGCATCTATTTCGCCATTTTCGCCCAAGAGTCACGAAGACCCACAGTGCGGTTAAAGACTAAGCGATCTGAGTTACTGTCTGGATCAACCGCAAAGAAACCCTGTCGCTCAAACTGATAACGGCTCTCGATTGCCGCATTAGCCATACCAACCTCTACACGTGCATTGGGGAATACCGATAGAGACTCTGGATTGATGAACTCCAAGAAATCGCGCTCTTTATCCCCATCTGGATTCGCTTCAGTAAATAGTCGATCGTAGAGACGCACTTCACAAGGAATTGAGTTGTCTGCACTGACCCAATGAATGACACCCTTGGGTTTGTAGTCGATTGGGTTTTCACCTTTAGTCGCCGGATCATAGGTCACTAATAATTCGGTTACTTCACCCTGCTCATTAGTGACCACCTCTTCACAGGTGACACAGAAAGCGCCACGCAGACGTACGGCAAACCCTGGTGCCAAACGTTTCCACTTCTTAGGCGCTTCCATCGCAAAATCTTCGCGCTCAATTAGAAGGTTCTTAGTAAACGGAATACGACGTACGCCCATCGACTCATTTTTAGGGTGAACAGGCACCTCAAACCACTCCTCTTTACCCTCTTCGTAGTTGGTAATGGTCAGTTTGATAGGATCAGTCACACACATAGCACGTGGCGATTTAGCGTCCAGATCTTCACGAATAGCCGCTTCCAGCATACCCATATCGACTGTTGAGTTAGAGCGCGTCACGCCGATCATGTCACAGAAGTTACGAATTGAATCGGGTGTGTAACCGCGACGACGCAAACCAGAGATGGTTGGCATACGCGGATCATCCCAGCCTGTTACGTGCTGCTCATCGACAAGCTGTTTCAGCTTGCGCTTAGAGGTGATGGTGTAGTTCAGATTGAGACGTGCAAATTCATACTGACGTGGTGTAGCCGGTACTGGCAGATTGGCAACAAACCAGTCGTAGAGTGGACGGTGATCTTCAAACTCGAGCGTACAGATCGAGTGTGTTATCTCCTCTATCGCATCCGATTGACCATGTGCGAAGTCGTAGCTCGGATAGATACACCACTTATCACCCGTCTGGTGATGATGTGCTTTGCGGATACGGTAGATAACTGGATCACGCATGTTCATGTTAGGCGATGCCATATCAATCTTGGCACGCAACGCCGCTTCACCCTCTTCGAAGGCACCGTCACGCATCTTTTCAAACAGCGCTAGGTTCTCTTCAGGTGAGCGATCACGGAACGGGCTGTTTTTGCCCGGCTCGGTCAAATTACCGCGGTACTGACGCATCTCTTCGCCATTCAGCTCGCAGACAAAGGCTTTGCCCTCTTGAATCAAGTGAACCGCCCACGCATAGAGTTGATCAAAGTAGTTTGAGGTGTAGCGGATGTCACCATTCCACTTGTAACCCAACCACTCAACATCGCGCGTGATTGCATCGATGTACTCTTGTGACTCTTTCTCTGGGTTGGTGTCATCAAAACGAAGATTACAGACACCTTGGTACTTCTCAGCCGTACCAAAGTTCAGACAGATCGATTTAGCATGACCAATGTGAAGAAAACCATTGGGCTCTGGTGGAAAACGGGTAACAACCTTACCCTGATGCGTGCCCTGCTCTAGATCCTTTTCAACGATCTGATGAATGAAATTGGTAACGGTAACCGCTTCGTTTTTACTCATAATTCAACTTTGACGTGACTGTAAAATAATAAGCGCGGAATTATATGCCATCCGAACACGTCAATACAGGGCGAAACCCCTATTTGATCTGATATACTTCGCACAAATTTCAACTTAAAGGGAAAAACTGATGATCGTTCTTACGACCAACTTCGGCGAAATCAAAATTGAACTCGATTTTGACAAGGCTCCAAAAACTGCGGCGAACTTCGAACAGTACGTTAAAGAGGGTTTTTACGACGGTGTGATTTTCCACCGTGTCATCAGCAACTTCATGATTCAAGGCGGTGGTTTTGAACCAGGTATGCATCAGAAAAAAACTCGCGAACCTATTGAGAACGAAGCCGATAACGGTCTAAGCAACGAGATGTACACCGTCGCAATGGCACGTACGATGGACCCACACTCAGCCTCTGCTCAGTTCTTCATCAACGTTGCGGATAACGCCTTCCTCGATCACTCTGGCAAGAACACGCAAGGCTGGGGCTACGCGGTATTTGGTAAAGTTGTTGAAGGCCAAGAGGTAGTCGACAAAATCAAACTGGTACCTACTACTATGAAAGTGGGTCACCAAGACGTACCGGTTGACGATGTCATCATTGAGAAGGCTGAAGTTCAGGCTTGATCTTGAAACGTCTATTCATTTCAGACCTTCACCTACAAGCGGAGCGACCCGAGATCACTCGGGCGCTTCGTTACTTCCTCTCACATATCGCGCCTTCTAGCGATGAACTCTACCTACTGGGTGATATTTTTGAAGCCTGGATTGGTGACGATTTTGCCGACCCTGTTCTCAAAGAGATTCAACCCTACTTCGAAGCCTTAAGCCGAACGGGTACGAGCATCTATCTCATGCACGGCAACCGTGACTTCCTGTTAGGCAAGAAAAGTGCAAGTAAACTGTCAGCCGAACTACTGCCTGAACAGATCAAGATTGAGCTACCCAAACGCGGCACCGCCCTACTGATGCACGGCGATGAACTCTGCATTGATGATGCCGCCTACCAGGCCTTTCGAAACCAGGTGAGAGACCCAAACTGGCAGCAAGGCTTTCTAGCGAAAAGTATTGAGGAACGTCTCGCCATTGCACGCCAAATTCGCGATGAAAGCCAACAGCAAAATAGCAACAAAGAAGATTACATCATGGATGTAAATGTAGGATTTTGCGAAGAATTACTTACAAAAGAAGAGTGTCAGATACTGATCCACGGACACACTCACAGACCCAGCATTCATACCAATATCAATGGTAATGATTCGCTTACCAGGGTTGTTTTAGGTGACTGGAGCTCAAGCGGGTATTATCTTCTGAGTCACAAAAAGGAGTTCACACTCTCTAAGTTTGAACCCCCAGAAGATTTCACTTAATTGAGTGTAGGCTTACCCGAATGAAAGCGGAACAGATCATCTTCTGACTCCACTAACTCTTGCTCTCTCTGGCGGAAAAGTTCAATCCGATCGGTAATTGGCTCACCCGCATAATCTTCAGCCAGTTTTAGATAGTCCTGATAGTGACGGCCCTCAGAGCGCAGCAGTGAGCGATAGAACTTAGCCAACTCTTCATCAAGGTAAGGGGCCAATGCAGCGAAGCGCTCACAGGAGCGCGCCTCAATAAACGCACCGACAATCAACGTATCGATCAATCGACCCGGCTCTTCACGTCGAACCAACTCATGCAGACCACTGGCGTAACGCGACGCAGATAGGTTGCCATATTTAAAGCCACGCCTGTCCATCAGACCCAACACCTGTTCGAAATGGATCAACTCCTCCCGAGCGAGTCGTGACATCTTATTGAGAAGTTCTGGACGATCGACGTATCGAAACATCAGTGTCATGGCCGTAGAGGCCGCTTTCTTCTCACAGTGAGCGTGGTCGGTCAGTAGCAGAGATTGATGCTTAGGATCTTTGGCGACTTGGATCCACTGATCCGGTGTCTGGCATCCTAAAAAGCTTTGAATCTCGGTTAACGCGTCCACGTCTCTCTCCATATAATCGTTGGGTGGTGCTAATTATAACGATCAGCGCACCCGTCCGGTACCCTCTTAGATATGTTGCGCTGCAGCGATATACTTTTTCTTTGTAAAACAATAAGAAAAGGTTCTATAAACAGCCGGTTACAAGCCCAAAGTATAAAGGCCTTTTAGCCTTTGGGTGATTAACAGAGAATGGCGACTCCTGTAGAATAACGGCGTTTTTTTAATAACCATTGATATCGGGAAGATATCCTCCTTTCGCCTCACAAGGGTGTTAGGTGTAGCCATTAATGAGGGCCATATCGTGCTTGAAGCTTACAGTAAACACGTTGAAGAACGTGCCGCAGAAGGCGTACCGCCAAAGCCACTAGACGCTGATCAAACCAGCGCACTGGTTGAGCTACTTAAAAACCCACCAGCAGGCGAAGAAGAGTTTCTTCTAGACCTTTTAACTAACCGTGTTCCTGCCGGTGTTGACCAAGCTGCTTATGTGAAAGCAGGTTTCTTGGCGGCGATCGCTAACGGTGAAGCTTCATCTCCTCTAATCAGCAAAGTTGCTGCGGTTGAACTTCTTGGCACAATGCTAGGTGGTTACAACATCGAGCCAATGATCAAGAGCCTAGATGACGCTGAACTAGCACCTGCTGCTGTTAAAGGCCTATCACACACACTTCTTATGTTCGATGCGTTCCACGACGTTAAAGAGAAGATGGATGCCGGTAACGCATCAGCTAAACAGGTGATGGAGTCTTGGGCTAACGCTGAGTGGTTCACTAGCAAGCCTGAAGTTGCTGAAAAAATCACAGTGACTGTATTCAAAGTACCTGGCGAAACAAACACTGACGACCTATCCCCTGCTCCAGATGCATGGTCACGCCCTGACATTCCACTGCACGCTAACGCGATGCTTAAGATGGAACGTGAAGGCATTAACCCAGAAGAACCTGGTGTTAAAGGTCCTCTAGCTCAGATCGAAGAAGTTAAAGCGAAAGGCTTCCCAGTTGCTTACGTGGGTGACGTTGTTGGTACTGGCTCTTCACGTAAGTCTGCAACGAACTCAGTTCTATGGTTCTTCGGTGATGATATCCCGAACGTGCCTAACAAACGTGCTGGCGGCTACTGTTTCGGCGGCAAAATCGCTCCTATCTTCTATAACACAATGGAAGATGCTGGCGCACTACCGATCGAGATGCCAGTTGACGACCTAAACATGGGCGACGTGATCGACGTTTACCCATACGAAGGTAAAGTATGTAAGCACGGCACTGATGAAGTGATCTGTGAATTCGGTCTAAAAACTCAGGTTCTTCTAGACGAAGTACGTGCAGGCGGTCGTATCCCACTGATCATCGGTCGTGGTCTAACGGATAAGGCACGTGAAGCACTAGGTCTAGGTCAAACGGATCTGTTCCGTAAGCCACAACAGCCTGCTGACTCTGGCAAAGGTTACACCCTAGCTCAGAAGATGGTTGGTAAAGCATGCGGCATGGATGGTGTTCGTCCAGGCATGTACTGCGAGCCTAAGATGACAACGGTTGGTTCACAGGATACCACTGGCCCAATGACGCGTGACGAGCTTAAAGACCTTGCTTGTCTTGGTTTCTCTGCTGATCTTACTATGCAGTCATTCTGTCACACAGCGGCTTACCCTAAACCAGTAGACGTTAACACTCACCACACGCTTCCTGACTTCATCATGAACCGTGGCGGTGTATCGCTTCGCCCAGGTGACGGTGTTATCCACTCTTGGTTGAACCGCATGCTTCTTCCTGACACTGTGGGTACTGGTGGCGACTCGCACACTCGTTTCCCACTCGGTATCTCTTTCCCTGCAGGTTCTGGTCTAGTTGCATTCGCTGCGGCTACAGGCGTTATGCCTCTGGATATGCCTGAGTCAGTATTGGTTCGTTTCAAAGGCAAACGTAACCCTGGCATCACGCTACGTGACCTTGTACACGCGATCCCTTACTACGCAATCAAAGAGGGTCACCTAACGGTTGCTAAAGCGGGTAAGAAGAACATCTTCTCTGGTCGCGTTCTTGAGATCGAAGGTCTTGAAGAGCTAACAGTTGAACAGGCATTCGAACTATCTGACGCATCTGCAGAGCGTTCTGCAGCAGGCTGTACTATCACTCTAGGTGAAGATTCAGTCGCAGAATACTTGAAGTCGAACATCGTCATGCTTAAGTGGATGATCGCTGAAGGCTACGGTGATGCGCGTACTATCGAACGTCGTATCAAAGGCATGGAAGAGTGGCTAGCTAACCCAAGCCTAATGCGTGCTGATTCTGACGCAGAATACGCTTGTGTCATCGAAATCGATCTAGCGGACATCAAAGAGCCAATCCTTTGTGCTCCAAACGATCCAGACGATGCTCGCCTACTTTCAACAGTACAGGGCGAGAAGATCGATGAAGTATTCATCGGTTCTTGTATGACTAACATCGGTCACTTCCGTGCTGCAGGTAAACTGCTTGAAGCATCAGGTGCCTCTATCCCAACGCGTATGTGGATCGCTCCACCAACGAAGATGGATGCGGCTCAGCTAAGTGACGAAGGTTACTACAACATCTTCGGTAAAGCCGGTGCTCGCATGGAGATGCCTGGATGTTCACTCTGTATGGGTAACCAAGCACGTGTTGCTGCGAAATCGACTGTAGTCTCTACTTCGACTCGTAACTTCCCTAACCGTCTAGGTGATGGCGCCGATGTCTTCCTAGCCTCTGCTGAACTAGCGTCAGTTGCTGCTCTAGAGGGCAAGCTGCCAACGGTTGAAGAGTACATGAGCTACGCTCAGAAGATCGACAGCATGGCAGGTGACATCTACCGTTACCTAAACTTCGATCAGATGGAAAACTACGTAGAGAAAGCCTCTTCTGTGATTCCAACGGTTCAAGCGTAATCGGTTGATTAACGCTTAAAAAACCCGGCTTTTGCCGGGTTTTTTTGTTTAATAACGAACCGCTCTGCGGTTGTTTCGCGGTTTACCACTTCGTGGTAATTCGCTCCTACAAACGGAGCATTAAATTGTAGGAGCGAATTGGCGCGCAGCGACAAACCGCGAAATTGTAGGAGCGAATTGGCGCACAGCGACAAACCGCGAAATTAAGATAGCGGATGAGAGGCTGAAAGCCAGTCACCGTCACTCCGTAGCTTGGTTAATTCTCCGGTGTCTGGCTTCAGCCTGACATCCGCCCTATCAGCGTTTTCCAGAGATCAACTCTTGAATCCCCTTCTCTCCCATCTCCCGCAACAGCTCCACATTACGTTCCGGCACCGAATCGATGTCAGGGTGTGTCTCGACGGCCCAGGCGACGCTCGCTTCGCGAAGCAGATGCATCATGGGATAAGGGGATCGATTGGTATGGTTTGCAGGGTCGATCTCTGCGACACCGTCAAACTGATAATCTGGGTGGAAGCCAGCCACTTGGAAAACGCCCGAATAACCCAGTGCGTCGATCAGTTCATCGACACCGGCCAGATAATCTAAGTAGGCATCAAAGTCTTTCGTAAAGTTGGGGTGGATCAATAGGGTCGTTTCGATACTCTTATCGTTCACTAGTCGCTCTAGCTCTTCGACCAGCAGCTGAGTAATCGACTCAATGTCGTCACCGGTGTAGACAAGATAGCGTAACTGATTTTGATCGATGCTTTTCTTGGCAAAGGGGCAGAGATTTAGCCCGACGACCATTTTATCCACCCAATGCTGGGTCGATTTGATTACTTCATTTTCAAAATCAGTCATTTACCAATACTCGTCGAAAATTAGTGGTTAGTTAATTATACCCAAGGGCGAAGTAAGACAGTATTTTGATCTCTCCCTGTCAAGACCAAAAAGTGTTTTTTTCACCGTTTTTATTACTCACAGAATCTGTGGATAACTTGGTGAATAATGTTTGGAAGAAGTGCGCTACTACCGATGAACTGGGGCGTTCAGCAAATTGGTTCAATTTTGAACCGGTAAAAATATATCCTTAAAATTCAATAACTTAAATTATTCAACAGGATTTTATAATTTTTTTAAAATATTTTTGTACTTTTTTCTTATAAAAAACTTGCACTGTGAACAAAAATTATTTTGTCTCATTTTGGTGCGGATTTAGAGGGGCTGTTCGGCGTCTGGAATTTCGATCTCTATGTGCCCTTTGGGACGACAACAGCAGGTTAAAACCTCTCCTTCTGCACAGTCCACCAGTGCATCCTGAACAGGTTCAACTTCGCCATCTAACAGACGCACCTTACAACATCCACAGTATCCACCGCGGCAGTTGTAAGGTGCAGGTATTTGTTGAGCTTCCAATGCATCAAGCAGTGAAAACTCATACTGGTAGTAGAAGGTGTGATGGTTGCTGACTTTGATGCGTGGGATACCCGACATCGTCAAACCCTCAAATTAAAGGTCAAAGCCTTCGAAATCCTCATCCCCTACTTCGTTGTCGATTTGACCGACCAGGTAGGAGCTGATTTCTGACTCTTGAGGAGCCACTTGGACGTTATCGCTGACCAACCATGAGTTCATCCAAGGCAATGGGTTAGCGCGGTTCTCGAAGATCTCTTCTAGACCCAAAGCTTTCATTCGAACGTTGGTAATGTACTCAACGTAATCACCCAGAATTCGCGCGTTTAGACCGATCATTGAGCCCTGACTAAAGAGATACTCTGCCCAAGATTTCTCTTGTTCTGCCGCATCACGGAAGAGTTTGATCACTTCCTCTTTCTGCTCAATAGCGATCTGTTTGAAATCAGGATCATCAGCACCCGAGGCCATGATGTTGATCATGTGCTGTGTGCCGGTGAGGTGCAGCGCTTCATCACGTGCAATCAGACGGATAATCTTCGCATTACCCTCCATAACTGCACGCTCTGCAAATGCAAATGAACAGGCGAAGCTAACGTAGAAACGGATCGCTTCCAAAACGTTAACAGATACCAGCGTTAAGTAGAGTTTCGTTTTGATGTTGTAGAGCGTTGCATCGACCAGATTACCGTCGATTGTGTGCTTACCTTCACCATGAATGGTGAAGACATTCACTAGCTCTATCAACTCATCGTAAAGACGCGTCACCGCTTCAGCTCGCTCAACGATCTCTGGGTTGGTCACGATGGTATCAAACACCTTAGACGGTTCAGTCACAATGTTGCGAATGATGTGCGTGTACGAACGGCTGTGAATGGTCTCACTGAACGCCCAAGTTTCAAACCAGGTCTCAAGCTCAGGGATAGAGACGATCGGCAAAAACGCGACGTTTGGCGACCGACCCTGCACTGAATCCAGCAGGGTTTGGTATTTAAGATTGCTCAAGAAGATGTGCTGTTCATGCTCTGGAAGTGCCATGAAGTCTTTACGGTCAGTACTTAGATCAACCTCTTCTGGGCGCCAGAAGAAAGAGAGCTGCTTCTCGATCAGCTTTTCAAAGATTGGATATTTCTGTTTGTCGTAACGCGCAACGTTAACACTGCGACCTAGAAACATCGGTTCGCGAGTTGCATCGTGATTACTGGTACTGAATGTAGAGTAAGACATCTGCCCTAACCTCTTCGTAAAAGTTTAAACGGCCGCCCGAAGTACTGGGCGGCGAACTACAGATTTAAAGTTTACAAGCGCCGCCTTCACAGCCACCCATGTCATCGTGCTGATCTTTAGCACCGTCACGAGTGTTGTGGTAGTAAAGTGTCTTAACACCGTACTTGTATGCGGTTAGAAGATCTTTCAACAACTGCTTCATTGGTACCTTCTCACCAGGGAACTTAGCCGGGTCATAGTTGGTGTTTGCAGAGATTGATTGGTCTACGAATTTCTGCATGATGCCGACCAACTGTAGGTAGCCTTCGTTGTCTGGGATTGACCACAAGAGTTCGTAGTTATCTTTCAGCTCTAAGTACTCAGGTACGATCTGTTTCATCACACCATCTTTACTCGACTTAACCGAAACATAACCACGTGGTGGTTCAATGCCGTTGGTTGAGTTAGTTATCTGCGAAGAGGTCTCACAGGGCATCAACGCCGTAAGGGTGCTGTTACGCAGACCAAATTCACGGATATCTTCGCGAAGTGTCTCCCAGAAGTAGTTCAATGGCTCTTCGCAGAAGGTATCAACTTCACGCTTGTAGGTGTCGATTGGCAGAATACCCTGAGCGTAGGTGGTCTCGTTGAATTTAGGACAGGCACCCAGCTCTTTTGCCAAGTTGTTTGATGCCTTCAACAGGAAGTACTGAATCGCTTCAAAGGTACGGTGTACTAGGCCATTAGCACTGCCATCGGAGTAACGAACAGAGTTCTTCGCTAGGTAGTAAGCCATGTTGGTGACACCGACACCCAGAGTACGACGACCCATGGTTGCAGTGTATGCAGCTGGAACAGGGTAATCCTGGTAGTCCAACAGACTGTCTAGTGCACGAACAATCAACTCTGATAGCTCTTCTAGCTCATCTAAGTTCTCTAGTGCGCCAAGGTTGAACGCTGACAGTGTACAGAGAGCAATTTCACCGTCCGGATCATTCACCTCTTTCAAAGGCTTAGTTGGCAGCGCAATCTCAAGGCAGAGGTTGGACTGCTTAACCGGAGCCACAGTAGGATCGAACGGACTGTGCGTATTACAGTGGTCCACGTTCTGAATGTAGATACGGCCAGTCGATGCACGCTCGGATGCAAGAATACCAAACAACTCAACCGCTTTGATCGTCTGTTTGCGGATATTTGGATCCTGTTCGTACTGCTCGTAGAGACGCTCAAACTCATCTTGGTCAGCAAAGAACGCATCGTACAAACCAGGTACTTCGTGTGGGCTGAACAAGGTGATATTGCCGCCTTTGATCAAACGCTGGTACATCATTCGGTTGATCTGGACACCGTAATCTAGGTGACGGACACGATTCTCTTCGACACCACGGTTGTTCTTAAGAACCAACAGTGACTCCACTTCCAAGTGCCAGATTGGGTAGAACAGAGTCGCAGCACCCCCTCGCACACCCCCTTGTGAACAGCTTTTAACCGCTGTTTGGAAGTGTTTGTAGAAAGGAATACATCCAGTGTGGAAAGCTTCACCCTGACGGATTGGGCTACCTAGGGCACGGATGCTACCGGCATTGATACCGATACCCGCACGCTGTGATACGTATTTAACGATCGAAGAGGCTGTCGCGTTGATTGAATCCAGACTGTCACCCGTTTCAATCAATACACAAGAGCTGAACTGACGGGTCGGTGTACGAACGCCCGCCATAATCGGCGTCGGTAGCGACAGTTTAAACAGAGAACAGGCATCGTAGAAACGTTTTACATAGCCCAAACGCGTCTCTTGTGGGTATTTAGAGAAGAGACAAGCGGCTACCAACATGTAGAGCTGCTGTGGGCTCTCGTAAATCTTACCCGTAACACGGTTTTGTAGAAGGTATTTACCCTCTAGCTGCTTAACGGCCGCGTAGCTGAAGTTCATGTCGCGATCATGAGCAAGGTAGTCATTCAGCTCATTGAATTCCGCTTCAGTGTAGTCTTCTAAAAGGTGCTTATCGTAACGACCGTCATTCACCATGGCTTGGACATGGGCAAATAGGTGGGGTGGTTCGAATTCACCGAACGCTTTCTTGCGTAAGTGGAAGATCGCAAGGCGCGCAGCAAGGTATTGGTAATCAGGCGCCTCTTCTGAAATAAGATCGGCAGCCGCTTTGATTAGGGTCTCATGGATGTCTGATGTTGAGATACCCTCAAAGAATTGCATGTTGGCACTCAGCTCTACTTGAGAGACAGACACAGTCTTTAGACCGGTTGCAGCCCAAGTCACAACTTTGTGGATCTTCTCTAGATCCAGTGACTCTTGGCTACCATCGCGTTTTGTGACCTTTAAACCCTGTTGCATAACGACATTCCACTTCTTAGTCGGTGTTATTATTCGTGCTGCCTGAGGGTGCTGATCGCTACTTCACACAACACTATATCTTGTGGTTGTCTATCCAACATAAATCACTATATATAGTTATTCGACAAACAACAGACACTAAATATAGTGATCTAGACGAACTTTGCAATAGCAAATATGCGTCAAAAATTTCTTGACTTATTGGGCAAGGGGCGAAGATTCAGCTGTGGTGCGGGCTAGAAGAAAATAGATAATTTCGTCACATTTATATGACATTTTTATGTAAAGAAATGGGTTGTTATATAAGCGGTGATTAGCGGGTTTGAATTGGCACTCTTAGCGTGAAAGTTGTGCCCTTATTTGGTGCGGAATCAACCAAAAGCTCACCCTGATGATGGCTAATAATGCCATAGGAGATGGATAGACCCAGCCCCGTACCTTTACCAATATCCTTTGTTGTGTAGAAGGGTTCAAAAATACGTTGCTGTATCTCTTTGGTCATCCCTTTACCGTTATCGGCTATCGATATCTCAACCCAGCCTTGGTTCTCTTTGGACGTGATCTCTAAGGTTGGTTCACGCTGACCCTCAAGCGCTTGTGCTGCATTAACAAGAATATTTAAAAGGACCTGATTGATCTCACCGGGGTTACAGAGCACTGGAGGAATCTCTTCAAGAGAGAGGTTGACCCGCGTGTTGGCACTGATCTGGTTGTTAATCAATTTAAGGGTACTTCGAATTCCCTCATTAAGATCGGCTTCTGTTCTAACCTGAGCATCCATTCGAGCAAAGCTTCTTAAGTTGCGAACGATCTCCTTCACCCTCTGGACACCGTCATTGGTATCAGAAACCAACTCATCTAATTCATCGGTGAAATATTCAAGATCTTCCTCTTCAAGGAACTTGAAAACACGCTCAGCAAACGCAGGTCGTTCAGATTCATCTACCGCTAGAGATTCGATCAATAGAGGATAGAGTTTAGCGATGGCGTCACTGTGCTGACCCAAGGTGTCTACATTAGAGTGAACAAACGACAGCGGGTTGTTAATCTCGTGTGCCACGCCAGAGACAAGCGTACCAAGCGTAGCCAACTTTTCAGATCGAATCAGTGCATCTTGCTGCGCTTTTAACTGAACCAAAGAGGCTTCGAGCTCCTGGTTTTTTAGAAACAGCTCACGCGAACGAGTCTCCAGCACATCTTCTGCTGCAAGACGCGCTTTACGTTCTCGTTCATACGCTTGTTTGTACAGCTCTAACTCTTCAGACATTCACTTTACTTATGCTGAGTTCGCAGTGGTCAGACTCTCTGTGCATACAGATATCGTGCTCAATATTGATAGGGGTTTGATAGTAAGTGGCCGCCCCCTGGATTAACCCCTCTGCCAAAATACAGAGTTTTCGCGGCGAACGATAGTTCATTACCAGTCGATTGTTGTCACCATTGGCGCAATCAATTGTCGGAAGGTTAGCCTCTGTGTAGAGTTTTTGTACCTCTAAGTGAATCACCGGCTCGATACTTTTCAAGAAACCAAAAAGATCGCCCTCAGCTTCAACAAACATAGGGTAACGTTCCGCCAGCTTAGCAAACATGAAATCACCAAAACTGCGAATCACATCCTCTAGGGGAATATCGAGCGCCTGTTGGACTTCATGAACAATCTTAAAGAGTTCGGCATCTTCATAGGTATCCACTGAAATATAGCTACCCTCAACGCCGGCCCTATTAAGAAGCTGTTGCCAGAGAACAACACCGCCCTTTTCCACTACCATATCCTCAAGGATATTAAACACTACACCTTTCATTAATGATTTCTCTTTAAGCCCTATATGACAATTAGGTAATTAATGTGTTCAGTGTAGAACAGTTTTGAAAAGTTGCTAGGTAATCTCAGATTTATCTTAAGACCAGATAAAACATTGAGCGGCCACGCTGAAGTTGAATCAATAACTGATTGGCACTGCCAGAGAGTTCACGCTGGAGATCCTCTAGGGTTCGAACCGAACGTCGATTGATAGAGACAACAAGATCACCAGCGACCAACCCTGCCCGAGCGGCCCGACTTCCCTCTTCAACACCTTTGACCTGAACCCCTCTGCCACTGATCACTGGCTCAAAGACGGCACCGGACAGTAACGGATGAAGAGCCCCCTGTTCTGGATCAGATTTAGGTTGTTGATAGGCGACGATCAGCTTGGCGGATCGCGGCTCAGCATTGCGCAGTAGCTCCAGCTTTAGTTGATCCCCTTCGGCTGCAAATGCTACGGCGTTAAGAATGGTAGCCGCTGAGATCAGCGCTCTACCATCCAGTGCGGTAATGATGTCGCCGACTTGAAGACCGGCACGATCAGCAGGAGAGCCCATAATCACCTCTGAAACGATCACACCGTTTTGCTGATTATCAAGCCCAAACGCCTGACGTAAATCAGCGGTTAGCGGTTGCACCGAAAGCCCTGCCCAGCCACGTGTCACGCGACCCTCTTCAATCAATTGATCAGCAACACGTCGTGCCATATTACTGGGGATTGCAAAGCCTATTCCGACATTTCCTCCGCTTGGCGCAATAATGGCAGTATTAACACCCACCAGGTCTCCACTCAAATCGACTAGAGCACCACCGGAGTTGCCGGGGTTGATAGAGGCGTCGGTCTGAATGAAGTTTTCATAACCCTCAATACCCAAACCTGAACGCCCTAACGCACTGACAACACCCGTTGTGATGGTCTGCCCAAGCCCAAAGGGGTTACCGATCGCCACAACAAAATCACCGACTCTGAGTGACGAGGAGTCGCGGATCGATAATTCACTCAATCCCGTGGCATCGATATCCAATACCGCAATGTCCACTTCAGGGTCGGCCCCAATCAAACGGGCTTTAAAACTGCGCCCATCGGTAAGACCAATCTGTACCTCGTCAGCCCCTTTAATGACGTGATAGTTGGTAATGATCGTACCCTGCTCGGCATCGACAATCACACCAGAACCGGCACTGCTCTGACTGCGGCGCTGTTGCGGAAAGGCATCTCTGGGAATGTTGAAAAAGCGTTGAAAAAAGGGATCGTTCAACAGTGGGTTGATGATTTGTCGGGTCGAGAAGGTCGAGATGTTGACGACTGCTGGATTCACCCTCTCCAACATAGGGGCAATAGAGGGCAAAGATTGCCCCTGCGAGTCACTGACCGGCAAGCCAGCCTGACTCACTGAGCTTATCAATAGAGAAAAAAACCAAACAACCGCAATCCGCATAACAGACACCTTTAATCGATATACTTAATTAATAGGAGCAGATCGTTGTTAATTCAAGCTGAAGGTGACGGATTAAAGGGGTCAGACCCCGTTTTAGCTCACTGTTGGAGCGGTCTTGAAAAGGCCGCGATCGGAAGAAAATCGCCTCATCTTCGATAAGGCTCCAACCGTTTAAAACCGATCAATCCCTGAAGCGATTCTTAGCGCTTTTACGCGTGCGGGTTTGGCAGCACCTGCAATACCTAGCATTAGATTGCGTACCAATTTGAGGGGCTTTTTCTGATTACTGAAGAGGCGATAGAAGAGATCCATCGATTGCATCATCAATAGATTAGCGTTGCGGCGTTTCTGTTCGTAGCGTTTAAGTACATCAACTGAGCTGATCGACTCATTTCGAGACAGCGCATCATGAATTACCTCTGAAAACGCAACGACATCCTGAAATCCTAAATTAACCCCCTGACCGGCTAATGGATTGATCTGGTGTGCAGCATCCCCCAGAAGAGCAACGCCCTCGTCCACATAGCGCTGGGCATGCAGACGGCGCAGCGGAAAACTGGCTCTTGCTTGAATCGATTTGATGCCACCCAATCGATTTGGGAAATTGGCTTCGATGGTCGTTTTAAGTTGATCGAACTCCATCGACATCAACTGCTGTACCCGCTCAGGCGCGTCGTACCAAACCAAGGATGCATTCGATCCTGGCAGAGGCAGTAGCGCTCTTGGGCCCGATGGGAAGAACTGCTGCCAAGTAATATCCTGTTGCGGCAACAGCGTCTCAACGTTAATGACCATGGCCATCTGCTCGTAGTCCCACTGATGTGCGCCTAATGCAGCCGCATCACGCACCATTGACTGCCCACCATCCGCGGCTATCACCAGAGGGGTCATTAACGACTTACCCGAATCGAGTTCTATGATGGTCGATGCCGCCGAGTAGTCGATCCGCTCAACCCCGTCAGTGATTAAACTGATATTACTCTGGCCACTCAATTGATCTAGTAGCGCCCGTTGAACCAGACGGTTCTCAACTATGTAGCCCAGCTCGGACATTGAGATCTCTTGGGCAGAGAATTCTGTTGCTAAATTACGTGCTGCTTGACCTGCTAGACCTGGCGCATCTTCATCCATCTCCCAAACGCGCATGCGTTGATAGGGACAAGCTCGCCAAGAGAGAATGGGCTGCCAAGCACCTAATTGATCCAACAGATCGATAGAGGCAGGACTTAAAGCAGAGACGCGCAAGTCCATAGGTTGATCAGCGCTGAAGGCCTCAGGCAGAGAGCGCTCTAGTAGAGCGATATTAAGTTGGGTATCGGCTAGAGACAGAGCCACCGCAGCACCGACCATGCCGCCGCCAACGATGACTAGATCAAATCTACCTTCCATCTCTAACCTACCCGATTCGATTAGGCGCTGAGCACCTCAGTACCACCCATGTAAGGTTTCAGTACTTCAGGAACAACTACGGAGCCATCGGCTTGTTGGTAGTTCTCAAGCACAGCGACCAGTGTACGACCGACAGCCAAACCCGAACCGTTGAGTGTGTGAAGCAGTTCTGGTTTACCTGTCTCAGGATTTCTCCAACGAGCTTGCATACGACGCGCTTGGTAGTCGGTCATATTTGAGACAGATGAGATCTCACGATACTTAGCCTGACCCGGTAACCAAACCTCGATGTCATAGGTCTTAGCGGCAGAGAAACCTAGATCACCGCCACACAGATTTACCACACGATATGGCAGGTTCAGTGCTTGCAGAATACCCTCGGCATGCCCACACATTTCTTCTAATGCGTTCCACGAAGTATCTGGCTTAACCATTTGAACCATTTCAACTTTTTCGAACTGGTGTTGGCGAATCATACCGCGTGTATCACGACCTGCTGAACCCGCTTCAGAACGGAAACATGGACTGTGACAGGCGTAAGCCATCGGCAGTGTTTCAGCGTCGACAATCTCATCACGAACTAGGTTAGTCACCGGCACTTCGGCGGTTGGAATCAGGTAGTAGTGACGTTCACCGAACGGCACTTTAAATAGATCTTCCTCAAACTTAGGCAGTTGACCGGTACCTTGCAGAGACTCACTGTTGACCATGAAAGGAACATTGATCTCGGTGTATCCGTTCTTCTCAATATGAGTGTCCAGCATAAACTGCGCCAGCGCTCGGTGCAGACGTGCTAGAGGCCCTTTGATCACCGCAAAACGAGAGCCCGTTAACTTAGCAGCTACTTCAAAATCCAGACCGCCTAAGCCCTCACCTAGAGAGACATGATCTTGAACATCAAAATCGAATGAACCAGGCTCACCCCATACACGCACTTCAACGTTATCATCTTCGCTCTCACCCGCCGGTACAGAGTCATCGGGCAGGTTCGGTGTGCTCAGCAGGATATCATCCAACTTAGCTTGTACTTCGTTTAGTTTCTCTTTGGATTGATCAAGCTTAGCGCCTAGCTCGCCGACTTCAGCCAACAGTGGTGCGATATCTTGCCCCTGTGCTTTTGCTTGGCCGATCGACTTGGAACGGGTGTTACGCTCCTGCTGAAGGTTCTCTGTCTCAACTTGAATCTGTTTACGCTCCTGCTCTAGGGCATTAAATGCCGCTAAAGGGAACTCGTAACCTTTCTTTTTAAGCTGTTCAGCAATAGCCTCTGCGTTCTCACGAACCTGGCGTGGATCTAACATCGATCAAATATCCTTACAAAATTTATAGCAGTCGAGTAAACCAAATGGCAGCAGAAAGTGCTGCGACTGATAATACGACGGACAATAGTACATAAAAGATGGCTGCCGTTACATGACCTTCGTTAATCAAGGTAACAGTTTCCAGCGAAAATGTAGAAAAAGTGGTGAAAGCCCCCAAAAAACCGGTCATTAACAGCGGGCGCATCTCAGGTGGCAACTTAGCTCGCTCCATCACCAAAACAAACAGCACCCCCATTAACAACGAACCAACAACGTTAGCCGTTAGGGTACCTACCGGTAACTTTTGATCAGCACTGTTGAGCCAACCACTCAACCAATAACGAGCCATCGCCCCCAGAGCCCCCCCTAAAGCAACACTTAATAGATGGACCATCAACTACCCTCCTTAGGGTAACGCTTAGTCGGACTGGCTTGATCAGCCGCTTGTAAGCGGCGCATCTTCTCACTCAGTTTAATCTCTAAACCACGCTCTTCAGGATGATAGTAGGAGCGATCTGCTATCTCCTGTGGCAGGTAGGATTCACCAGCTGCATAGGCGTTGGGTTCATTGTGAGCATAGCGATACCCTTCACCAAATCCCTGCTCTTTCATTAATCGAGTCGGAGCGTTACGCAAGTGTTCTGGAACCTCGTAACTTGGATCTTTAGCCACATCAGCTAAGCACTGATTAAACGCCTGATAGACAGCATTACTCTTTGGCGCCAACGCACAGTAAATAGCGGCCTGAGCAATGGCTCGCTCACCCTCGGCAGGGCCGACACGCTCAAAGGCATCCCAAGCACTCAACACCACCTGCATCGCCCTGGGATCTGCATTACCAATATCCTCCGAGGCGATGGCAACTAAGCGGCGCGCAATGTAGAGAGGATCGCAACCCGCATCCAACATACGACAGTACCAGTAGAGCGCACCATCTGAACTGGAGCCCCTCACCGACTTGTGAAAGGCTGAAATCTGGTCATAAAAGAGATCACCGCCTTTATCATAGCGGCGCACCCCAGCAGCGAGCACATCAGATAGCGCGGCGATCGACACGTACTCTTTACCCTCGACGGGTTCAGAGAGGTCCGCAGCGATTTCAAGCAGATTTAACGCGCGACGTGCATCACCATCAGCCGCCTGAGCCAGCGCTGTCAAAGCCCCTTCCTCAAAAATTAGATCACGATCTGCAAGGCCTCTTGGGCTACTGAGGGTCTGTTCTAGTAACGCCTCTAAAGTCTCTGCCGTTAACGCTTTTAACGGATAGACACGGGCGCGCGACAGCAAGGCATTATTCAATTCAAACGAGGGGTTTTCAGTTGTGGCGCCAATAAAGATCAGCGTCCCCTCCTCAACATAGGGGAGGAAAGCATCCTGCTGAGATTTATTGAAACGATGAACCTCATCAACAAAGAGGATCGACTGACGACCACTCTGCTGACGTAACATCTTGGCCCGTTCAACCGCTGCACGGACCTCTTTGACGCCATCCATAACAGCAGAGATAGAGATAAACTCAGCGTCTACATAGTATGCAATCAGTCTGGCTAACGTCGTTTTGCCAACACCTGGCGGCCCCCACAGAATCAGCGAGTGGATTGACCCCTGTTCGAGTTGGCGACGCAACGCCTTGCCCTCAGAAAAGAGGTGCTCTTGCCCTCGATACTCTTCTAGGGACCTTGGGCGCATGCGAGACGCTAACGGCTCATAAGCCGTTACTGGAGCGTCTTCGAATAGATCACTCATCCGTTTTGATCCATCAGGATCACATCAACCGATGCGGGAGGCACGAAACGAAACATCGACTGATCAAAAGCAGCCGGAAAACTCTGTTCACTCAACATAATGAGGGAACGCTGACCTAGCCCATCTTGTATCAACAGTTCGGCGAGTAGATCGCCGCTAAAGAGTAGGCGCAGGGACTGGAACTCCGCACTCCCTTCCTCTTTTGGCGTTAACTCGAAGAGACTGTTTCCGGCGCCAGCCTCAATCTGCTGAACATTAAAATAGCGATTCAACTGTTCAACATCACCACCCAATACGCGAGCCGGGGTCATCACTTCGCCCTCGCCCAATGGGCGTTGAGTCGCCTGTTCTAAATCCGGATCATAGACCCACAACCATTGGCCATCACTGATGATGGTTTGTGGAAAGGGGCTCTCTGTCTCCCAACGAAAACGATCAACCCCTTCAATCCACAAGCGGCCAGAAGCATTTTCAGACTTTAAATTATCATCACCTAGGGTGTACTGCTGAAACGCAGCAGAGAGCCTAGCGTGGGACTGAAGCAGTGCTGATAACTGATCAGCCGTTTCGGCCCAGGCCATCATCGGCAGCGACAATAGAAGGAGCAGTGCGGTTTTAGTGAATCTCAACATCTCGTTAATCCCTTGGACCTGCCGGTGCCATAACCTCTCGCTGACCGTTCGATCCTGGTGGCGAGACAACACCGGCCGCCTCCATCGTTTCGATCATTCTAGCTGCACGGTTGTAACCAATTTTTAGCTTGCGCTGTACGGACGATATAGACGCTTTACGAGTTTCTAAGACAAACGCGACCGCCTCGTCATAGAGTGGGTCGGCTTCATCATCAAATAGGCCACCGCCACCGCCAGCTGCAGCGCCACCCTCTGCCTCACCGTTTAGGATAGCATCGATAAAATCAGGTTCACCCAGAGCCTTCCAAGCTTCAACCACACGGTGTACCTCATCATCACTTACAAACGCACCGTGAACACGATTTGGCACACTGGTACCGGCAGGCAGGTAGAGCATATCGCCGTTACCCAACAGGTTCTCAGCACCCGACTGATCGAGAATGGTTCTAGAGTCAATTTTAGAGGAGACCTGAAAACCGATGCGAGTCGGGACGTTGGCTTTAATCAAGCCGGTAATAACATCAACCGATGGACGCTGGGTTGCAAGAATCAAGTGAATACCAGCAGCACGGGCTTTTTGTGCAATACGTGCAATCAACTCTTCCACTTTTTTACCGACAATCATCATCATGTCGGCGAACTCATCGATCACCACCACAATGTAAGGGAGTGTCTGCAGTTCCGGCGCAGGGTCTGTCGGTGAAAGCCCCTGCTCCATCGGATTCCATAGCGGATCCCTCAAAGGCTGACCGGCAGCGGCCGCTTCACGAACCTTATCATTGAACCCGGCTATGTTTCGCACACCCACTTTCGCCATTAGACGGTAACGATCTTCCATCTCTGCCACACACCAACGTAGACCACCGGCCGCCTCTTTCATATCGGTAATCACCGGTGTTAACAGATGTGGAATGCCATCATAGATAGAGAGTTCAAGCATCTTAGGATCGACCAGCATTAAACGCAGCTCTTCGGGTGTCGCCTTATAGAGCAGACTCAGAAGCATAGCGTTTACGCCGACCGACTTACCGGAACCGGTTGTACCTGCTACGAGCAAGTGAGGCATTTTGGCAAGGTTGGCTACAACAGGATTGCCGGCGATGTCATTACCCAGCGCCAGCGTCAATTTAGAGGCTGCACCCAGATAGGGTTTAGAGTTAAGCACCTCAGAGAGACGCACCATCTGACGAGAGTGATTAGGTATCTCAATACCCATCACCGACTTACCGGGAATCACTTCAACGACACGCACGGCACTGACGGCCATTGAACGTGCCAAATCTTTGGCCAGATTTGAAATTTTGCTGGCTTTAACACCAGGAGCTGGTTGAATCTCAAAGCGAGTGATCACTGGCCCGGGATTGACCTCAACCACTTCAGCGACGACACCAAAGTCATTCAACTTCTGCTCAAGAAGACGAGAGAGATGCTCCACCTCCTCTTCCGTATAGCCCTGATCGGTCTGTATCTCTGGTGGATCGAGCAGATCAAGACTCGGAATTTTCACCTTAGGCTTCACAGCGGCTTTGGGTTTCACCGGCTCAGCATCATCATCGCTATCTAAGGGTTTATGAGTCTCAGAGAGGGGCACGATTTTCGGTGTTCGCTTCTCAGCATCCTCGCGGTTAGCATCGTCAAAAACCGATTTCGACGCAGGCTTAACCTCCGCACCGTCTGACTTAGCCTCAGAACCCACAGTCAGATCATCCATGGTCTTGATCTCAAGCGGTTTAGAACGCGAAGAGTCAAACGAAGGCTCTCCGAAATCGACCACCGGAAGTGACTCCATGCTACCCGGCTCAACTTCAAAATCAGGCTCTACCCGTTGCATCGCTGCTCTTTTTGCAACACGAACTTCCATAGGGCGCTCAGAGACTGTCGCTTTTTGAGTCTCCTCTTCGCTCTTCGCAAAAAGACTCTGCCAGAGCGTCTCTAACCCACCACCGATAGAATCCAATACCTGACGCCAGCTTGAGTCAACATAGAGTGTTAGGCCGATTAACAGAGCAATCCACAATACGACGGTGGCACCGGCTACATTCAACCAACGAACCGCAAAATCACCCAGCGCTTGACCGGAAATCCCACCAGCGGAGAAAGGCAACCCAAGATCCGCATTGCTAATGTGAATTGAGGCTAGACAAGAGGCCGAAAGAACAAATAACAGCGCACCTAGGGTTCGCATTACCACAAAGGGCAACATATCTAGGGTGCCAATGTAGCGACGACGCAACCAACGGTAGGCAGGGACAACCAAAATAAAGGGAATAACAAACGCAACTACCCCAAACCAAGAGACCGAGTAGTCTGCAATCCATGCACCGAACCAGCCGGCCCAGTTGCTAATTTCTGATTGATACCCTTGATGTGACCAACCCGAATCACGCGTGTCGTAACTGATCAAACTCAGCATAAACAGCAGGTTTAAACCGATCAGTAACACCAGCAAGGTTTCGCGAACCACACGGTTCAACTGGGTGGTTAGCGTCAATGTTGACAGCGATTGATTACTACTCAAAAAAATACCCTTAATTCAATCAACTTTATGCTGTGGGAAAATACCATAAAGTGGTAGGTTAGGTCTTGTGATTGAAAAAAAGGGATTCACCCCCATAAACCCTTTAGACCCATTTTTATGACATCTTATTTGGAAACATTTCTATGAGTGACGTTAAACACCACAGTCTTATCATTCTTGGTTCTGGCCCTGCCGGATACACTGCTGCTGTCTACGCAGCTCGCGCCAACCTAAATCCGGTTGTTATCACGGGTATGCAAGCGGGCGGTCAGCTAACCACAACCACCGATGTCGACAACTGGCCAGGTGATGCTGAGGGTGTTCAAGGTCCTGAATTGATGCAGCGCATGCAAGCGCACGCCGAACGCTTCAACACCGAAATCATCTACGACCACATCAATAAAGCTGAATTGACGGAGCGTCCATTCCGTCTAACCGGTGATACTGGCGTCTACACTTGTGATGCTCTGATCATTGCAACCGGCGCCTCCGCTCAATACCTCGGTTTGGACTCTGAAGAGGCGTTTAAAGGCAAAGGGGTAAGCGCCTGTGCAACCTGTGACGGTTTCTTCTACCGCAATCAAAAGGTAGTGGTTGTGGGTGGTGGTAACACGGCCGTGGAAGAGGCACTCTATCTCTCGAACATTGCGAAAGAGGTGGTCCTTGTTCACCGTCGCGATACCTTGCGCTCTGAAAAGATCCTGCAAGATAAGATTTTTGAACGTGCCGAGAATGGCAACATCACTCTGATGTGGAACAATCAACTCGATGAAGTGCTGGGCGACGATATGGGTGTAACCGGAATTCGCGTGAAAAGTACCGAAACTGGTGAGACTCAAGAGATTGACGCTCAAGGTGTCTTCATTGCAATCGGCCACAAACCCAACACTGAACTCTTTGACGGCCAGCTGGATATGCAACATGGCTACCTTAAAATCAAAACAGGTCTTGAAGGTAACGCCACTCAAACCAGTATTGAAGGGGTATTCGCAGCCGGTGACGTCGCTGACCACTCATACCGTCAAGCGATCACCTCAGCTGGTTTTGGCTGTATGGCAGCCCTAGATGCAGAACGCTACCTTGACGATCTAGCTAAGTAATCCAATGATCCCCTGGCTCACTCCGGGAGAGCCCTATTTCCCAGACACCCGCCTCGCACTCGATGACCCAAACGGGTTGTTGGCTGCCGGCGGGGAGCTGAATGCAGCCTGGTTAGCTGCCGCCTACCCACAGGGGATATTCCCTTGGTTTAGCGAAGACGACCCGATTCTATGGTGGTCACCCTCCCCCCGCTGCGTGCTCTACCCAACACAATTCCATGAATCAAAATCGCTTAAAAAACGCCTCAGAAAAGAGCAATTCGCTGTCAGAATCGACTCTCAGTTCGAAGAGATTATTAGGCAGTGTGCTGCGCCCAGAGGTGAAGATGGCACCTGGATAAGCGAGCAGATTATTTCCGCCTACACCGAGCTACATCATCAAGGGATCGCCCACTCTGTAGAGGTCTACCAAGATGATCAACTTGTCGGTGGTTTATACGGCATTGCGATCGGGCGACTCTTTTTTGGCGAGTCGATGTTTTCGCGTGTACCAGACGCGTCTAAAGTGGCCACTAAAATTCTTTGTGCAGAATTAGAAAAAGCGAACTATGCTGTAATTGATTGCCAGATCTACAATCCACATCTGGCCTCACTGGGTGCAGTTGAGATCGAACGGACCGAGTTTGAGCAGCTGTTAACACATTGCAAAAGGACGCCTAGCCATAATCCTTGGGCAAAGCGAAATTGGTATCCCGATGTCGAATCTGCAAACGCTTAAGTTTTTTGTCACGCCTGATCATGACTGCAGCTATATAGAGCGAGCGACAGCCAAAACTCTGTTCGTTGACCCACAAGCCCCCCTGGATAAACCGACCTACTCGCAACTGACTCAATATGGCTTCCGACGCAGTGGCACCCACGTTTACCGCCCCCATTGCGATGGCTGTGCTGCCTGTATCTCAGCGCGCATTCCGGTCGATCGTTTTAAACGCTCAAAATCTCAACGTCGCATTTGGAATAAAAACCAAGACATCTTAGTTGAGACGATCGAACCTCGTTTCGATGAAGAGATTTACGATCTCTACGCCCGTTACATCAACGCACGCCATGATGACGGTGATATGTACCCTCCCTCACAAGATCAGTTCATCAGCTTTTTAGTGGAGAGCAACCAAAGCACGCAGTTTCACCTGTACCGTGATAGTGAGGGTGAACTGCTCGCAGTCGCTGTGACTGATCAGCTCGTTGATGGTCTATCAGCGGTCTACAGCTTTTTTAGTCCTGATCATGATCAACGCAGTCTTGGCGTGTTTGCTGTTCTCTGGCAGGTGGATTACCTGAAACAGATTAACCTTCCCTACAACTACTTAGGTTACTGGGTGAAAAACTGTAAAAAGATGGCCTACAAAACACAGTATCAACCCATTGAGATCTTGCTGGATGATGTTTGGGTTGATGCCACGGACGATATGATCAAGTGATTGTCTAGCCGACCAGAGTCTACGACCTAAACTATTTCACTTTTTTAGCAATTTAGTGCAGAATACGCGACCTTCAGGTCAAGTAACGCACAAAAGCGATCAATTCCACGCTAAGCGATACTTGGTAAAGAATTCCAAAGGTAGGTATTAATGGCTAAAGAAGACGCTTTTGAAATGGAAGGAACGGTAATCGATACCCTTCCCAACACGATGTTCCGTGTAGAACTAGAGAATGGTCACGTAGTAATCGCGCACATCTCTGGCAAAATGCGTAAAAACTACATCCGTATCCTTACGGGTGACAAGGTTAAAGTTGAATTGACTCCTTACGATTTGAACAAGGGTCGTATCACTTACCGCGCTCGTTAATCGAGACCTACAAAAAAATGGCCACTATACAGTGGCCATTTTTGTTTCTGTGCTGGTTTCAAGATCGAGTTCACCTTCAGGGTTCACTACAATCTCAACGGATCCGCCCTCTTTCGACAGTTCACCAAACAGGATCTTCTCGGCCAACGGCTTTTTGATCTTCTCTTGAATTAGGCGACGCATTGGACGCGCACCCATCTTCTCATCATAGCCATGCTCGGCCAGCCAATCGCAGGCTTCATCACTGGCATGAATACTGACCTTTTTATCGTCTAGCTGAACCTGTAGCTCCATAAGGAACTTATCAACCACACCACGCACGATCTCTCTCGTCAGCGCTTTGAACTGAACGATAGAGTCCAAACGGTTACGGAATTCAGGTGTAAAGAGTCGTTTAATCGCCTCCATACCGTCACTGCTGTGGTCTTGTTTAGCAAAACCAAAGCTGGCACGTCCCATATCCTCAGCACCGGCATTGGTGGTCATGATCAGAATCACGTTACGGAAATCAGCTTTACGACCGTTGTTGTCGGTCAAGGTACCGTTGTCCATCACCTGCAACAGTAGGTTAAAGACTTCGGGGTGAGCTTTCTCTATCTCATCAAGCAGCACAACAGCGTGCGGTGATTTAGTCACCGCCTCGGTCAACAGACCCCCCTGGTCAAAACCAACGTACCCTGGTGGCGCACCGATCAATCGGGAGACAGTATGACGCTCCATGTATTCCGACATATCAAAACGAATCAGCTCAATACCTAAAATACGAGCCAGTTGCGATGTCACCTCGGTTTTACCCACACCTGTTGGCCCGGCAAATAAGAAGCTACCGACCGGCTTGTTGGGCTCTTTAAGTCCAGCACGTGATAGCTTGATTGCCGCCGACAGGTTATCGATCGCTTCATCCTGACCCAAAACAACCATTTTCAAATTGGTATCAAGCTTAGCCAGTTGTTGCTTGTCAGAAGCTGAAACCGACTTAGGCGGGATTCGAGCGATCTTAGCGACAATCGTCTCGATTTCGGGCACATCAATCGCTTCAACTCGATCCTCTTCAGGAATGAGTCGCTGATAAGCACCCGCCTCATCGATGACATCGATCGCCTTGTCTGGAAGATGCTTCTCATTGATGTAACGATCCGCCATTTCAGCCGCCGACTTCAGGGCAGCATCGGTGTAACGTATCTCGTGATGCTCTTCAAAGCGTGATCGAAGACCTTTCAAAATTTGGTAGGTATCTTCGACACTAGGCTCTAACACGTCCACTTTTTGGAAACGGCGTGCCAAGGCGCGATCTTTCTCAAAAATGCCGCGGAACTCTTGGAAAGTCGTTGATCCAATACAGCGCAACTGACCTGAGCTTAATAGAGGCTTGAGCAGATTACTGGCATCCATAGAGCCACCCGAAGTGGCGCCGGCGCCAATAATGGTGTGAATCTCATCAATGAACAGAATCGCTTCGCGCTGATCTTTGATCTCGTTTAGCAGTGACTTAAGGCGTTTTTCAAAGTCGCCACGATACTTCGTCCCAGCAACCAGCGCACCCAAATCTAAGGAGTAGACAACTGAATTGGCAATCACATCAGGCACTTGCTCTTCAATGATTAGCTTCGCCAAACCCTCTGCAATGGCTGTCTTACCGACACCGGCCTCACCCACTAACAGCGGATTATTCTTGCGACGACGTGACAGAATCTGAACAACACGCTCAACCTCTGAGTCACGCCCCACCAGCGGGTCGATCTGACCAACCGCTGCCTGTTTGTTTAAATTGATCGCATACTTAGAGAGCGCACTCTCCTGTTTCTGCTCATCTTTCGCATCCGCTGCAGCAGACTGCTGCTCATTGTCTGACTCACTGTCCGAAACGCCATGCGATAAAAAGTTCACGACGTCCAACCGCTCTATCCCTTGCATCTTAAGGAAGTAAACAGCTTGGCTCTCTTGCTCACTGAAAATAGCAACCAGAACATTGGCGCCGGTGACCTCGGTCTTGCCCGACGACTGGACATGAAATACCGCGCGCTGAAGGACACGCTGAAAACCAAGTGTTGGCTGGGTTTCGGACGCTTCGACATTATCGGGAAGCTGAGGCGTTGTCTCTTTAAGGAAGTTGTGCAGCTGATTGACCAGTGCATCAAAGTCAGCCCCGCAGGCAGCCAGTACTTCAAACGCATGACGATTATCGATCAAGGCCAATAACAGATGTTCAACGGTCAAAAACTCGTGACGAGACGTACTGGCTGATTGAAAAGCCTGACTTAGAGTATCTTCTAACTCTCGATTCAACATAGCGAATCTCCTTATGCCTGCTCTACTTCACAGAGTAGCGGATGTTTATTGTCACGTGAATACTGATTAACTTGTGCCGCTTTTGTCTCAGCAACATCTTTAGTATAGACGCCACAGACGCCTTTGCCTTGGGTATGAACGGCCAACATCACTTGAGTGGCTTTCTCTTCGCTCATGTTAAAGAAGCCCATTAACACTTGAACCACAAACTCCATCGGCGTGTAGTCATCGTTCATGAGCAGCACTCGATAGAGCGAGGGTTGCTTCAATTCAGGTTTCGCCTCAGCCGTGGCCAATCCCGGTGGATGCTGTTGATCGTCGTCTTGATCGGACATTTCAGGCTGTGCATGACGCTTTGTAATACTCATTTTCACCAAATTAATCTAAATATAAAAAATTACCGCTTTAGAGTTTATGCATTTTTCGAAAAGCGCTTCATTACCCAGCGCCCGCTAAATACTCTTTAAGTGTAACAAACAGTCAGTGTGTTGAACCCATTACGGATCGTTCATTTAACCAGTTTACGCACTCATGTTACAGATCAGATTGCATAGGAGGATGTCATGCATAGAGGTCAGGTGAAGTGGTTCAACAACGTCAAAGGTTTTGGATTTATTCTGTGTGATCAGTTTGATCAGGAGCTTTTCGTACACTTCAGTGCTATTCAGAAAGAGGGCTATAAAACCCTTAAAGCGGGTCAAGAGGTCGTCTTTGACGCTAAACCCGTCGAGAGCGGCTACCACGCTATCAATATTCAGTTCGACGTAGCCTAAAAGGGCTCATTCTGGGACTTGGGGCTGGCAGACTTATCGCGTACACTGCGCGATACGTTTTGAGTACTCCTACCCTATGTCTACCCTCTATCTACTGAACAAACCCTTTAATGTCCTACCCACCTTTACCGATGATCAGGGTAGAGACACGCTTGCACAGTTCATTGATATCCCCAAAATCTACGCCGCAGGCCGTTTAGATTACGATTCCGAAGGACTACTGGTCTTAACCAGTGACGGCGAACTGCAGCACCGGCTCGCACATCCTAAGTTCAAACTCCCCAAAACCTACTGGGTTCAAGTAGAGGGCAGTATCACTGAACAGGCTTTGGATCAGCTAAGACAAGGGGTAGAGTTAAAAGATGGCTTAACCCGCCCCGCCAAAGCAAACATCATCCAGATCGATGAACCCTGGCCAAGAACACCACCGATTCGTGAGCGCAAAAACATACCAACCAGCTGGATTGAGCTGGTCATCAGTGAAGGGAAAAACCGCCAAGTCAGACGAATGACGGCGGCCGTCGGATTTCCAACCTTACGTTTGATTCGCTATGCCGTGGGTGAGTGGACAATCGATGATTTAGCACCAGGCGAGTGGCGAAAGTTGGACGTTAACCTAGCACCACTGCCTAAAAAGAGAACTCAACCTGCGAATAACAGGCGGACTAGCGGTCGCCCCAGCTCTTCGCGGCCTCGACGTCGCTAGCTTTCTGCTCGACCCAAACCGATCCTTTATCACTCACCTCACGCTTCCAAAACGGCGCGTCACGTTTTAGATAATCCATAATAAAGCTGGCCGCTTCAAATGCAGCATTGCGATGCGCCGAACTCACAGCCACTTGCACAACCTCTTCGGACAGCCCCATAGGACCGACTCGGTGCACAATATAGATACGTTTTAGCGGCCAACGTTCTCGTGCTTGAGTCGCTATATTGGCTAAGGCCTTTTCAGTCATGCCTGGGTAGTGCTCTAGCTCCATGAACTCTAAATCGGCATCCGGCAATTCACGCACCATGCCTGTGAATGAGACCAGTGCCCCCACCCCTTCTGGTGACTCTTTCAACCAAGTCAAACCATCTGAACTGTCAATCGGTTGCGTAACGACTTCAATGCGATCTTGCATTCTGACCTCAAAATTAAGAAACACCGCCTAGAAACGGCTTAAAATCTGATATGATAATCAGCTATTTTATTGCAGATAGTTAAACGATGCACGACTCCAAACCAAACCGCTGGTTTCCACATGCGACCGTCGCAACAATTGTTGAGAAAGAGAATCGCTTTTTACTGGTAGAAGAGATCATCAACGGCGATCAAAAGGTGCTTAACCAGCCAGCTGGCCATGTTGAAAATGGAGAAACTCTGTTTCAAGCAGCACTGCGTGAAACCGAAGAGGAGACCGCATGGAGCGTTGAACTGGATGCCCTACTGGGACTCTATGTCTACCGCGTGCCTGAATTAGATCTCACCTTCCATAGGGTGACTTTTATCGCGAATGCGCTGTCGCATAACCCTGAACAGGCATTGGATGAGGGGATTCTCCAAGCGGTCTGGATGACGCGCGATGAGGTAGCAGAGAACAAGCACCGTTTACGCAGCCACCTGGTACTGGACTGCATCGATGACTATTTGGCAGGCAAACGCTACCCACTTAATTTAATACACGATCAATTAGACTGACTTCATGAGCACAAAATCGATCACCGAGACAAAAGTTATTGTCGGCATGTCTGGCGGCGTGGACTCCTCTGTCTCTGCATACCTTTTAAAAGAACAGGGCTACCAAGTTGAAGGTCTGTTCATGAAAAACTGGGAAGAGGACGACGGTACTGAGTACTGTACCGCTCTTGAAGATCTTGCCGATGCACAAGCAGTGTGCGACAAACTTGAGATCAAGCTTCATACAGCTAACTTTGCAGCAGAGTATTGGGACAACGTCTTCGAACACTTTTTAGAAGAGTACAAAGCGGGGCGCACCCCCAACCCAGATATTCTCTGCAACCGAGAAATCAAATTCAAAGCCTTTCTTGAGTATGCCCAACTACTGGGTGCCGACATGATTGCAACCGGTCACTACACACGTCGTCGCCTGCAGGGTGAGAAGGGCGAGCTGTTAAAAGGTCTAGATCCCAACAAGGATCAGAGCTACTTCTTACACCAGGTGGGCCACCAAGAGCTGGCCATGACGCTATTCCCTGTTGGAGAGTTGGAGAAACCTAAGGTTCGTGAGATTGCAGAAAAGCTCGATTTAATTACCGCCAAGAAGAAGGACAGCACGGGTATCTGTTTCATCGGTGAACGTCGCTTTACCGATTTCTTAAAACAGTACATCCCCGCTCAACCAGGCAATATCGTCACACCCACCGGGGATGTCATCGGAAAACACCAGGGCTTGATGTACTACACCCTTGGGCAGCGTCAGGGCCTCGGAATCGGCGGCCTAGCCAACTACTCCGAAGATCCATGGTTCGTGGCGGGTAAAGATTTGAACGCTAATGAACTGATCGCAGTGCAAGGCATCGATAATGAGCTGCTCTACAGTGATTGGCTCTATGCGTCCGAGATTTTTTGGATCAACGGTGAAGAGCCTCAGCTACCGATGAGTTGCACAGCAAAAGTCCGTTACCGACAAGCGGATCAAGCCTGCCGCATTGAGAAGCATGATAAGGGCTACAAGGTCTATTTCGACCAACCTCAAAGAGCGGTTACACCGGGACAATCTCTGGTCCTCTATCAAGACGATCTCTGCCTAGGCGGTGGCGTTATTGAACAGAGTTCACGTGACCTGACTTGGGGGGATCGATAGATGTCGAGGGCAAAACAAGAACAAGCGATCGCAATGGCTGCCATCTTCCAAGCAGCTCACCTCGTCGATCAGATTGCGCGCCAAGGGAGCTGTTCAAGCAGCAGTTTCGAAGTCTCTATCGCGTCACTGTTCGAGATGAACCCAGCTACGACTGAGGATATATTTGGCGGTCGACAGCAACTCAAAATCAATCTCAATGATGGCTTTAATTCAATACAGCAAATTATTGATAAAAAAGAGAATACTTACTCACCAATGGTGATGCGCTACGCACTAAGCCTGATCACATTGGAGCGCAAACTGGCCAAGAACAGCGACTACCTGAACACCATTTCAGAGCGCCTGGATGAGCTTGCCAAAAAAGCGGACTACTTCTGGCTGAACAATCACCGTGATGACGAACCGACCGATGCCAGTCGATTCACTCACAGCTCAGTAATAGCTGGTATTGACGCTCTCTATCAAGAGACGATCAGCAACTTTAATTTCAGAATTCAGGTACAGGGTGACCCACGCAATCTGCAGAACAATGAAAATGCAGCCCGCATACGCGCCCTTCTACTGGCAGGCATTCGAGCGGCTATTCTTTGGAGACAGGTTGGCGGCCAACGCTGGCACTTGATCTTCTTTAGATCGCGCGTCGGTGACGCCCTACAAGAGCTGAAGCGTCTTTAAATAGAGATCTCTGCCAGATCCTTTCGCGGTTTCAGCTTTGCTGAATTCGCTCCTACAATTGTGCTTCGTAGAAATATAGTACGGAACTCGGATGTGGGAGCGAATTAGCGCGAAGTTGCGGTGACTGGCTTTTAGCCTGTCATCCACTGACGGGCTTCCAATGGAGGCGCTGGAAATTGCTGATAGAGCGGATGACAGGCTAAAGCCTGTCACCACAACCTTAGACACTCCCCAACCTCTGCTTTTTTCTATATAATCTCGACCCTTAAATTCACGCTATTCAAGAGACCCCATTCATGGAACTCACTGCTCTAACAGCCGTATCGCCCGTTGATGGCCGCTACGGAAGCAAAACCTCTGCCCTTCGTACTATTTTTAGCGAATTCGGATTGATCCGCTTCCGTGTTGAAGTTGAGATCCGTTGGTTGCAGCAATTAGCTTCACACCCGCAGATCACTGAAGTCCCTGCATTAAGCAGCGAAGCCAATGCACTGTTAGATACACTGGTTGCTGAATTCTCTTTAGAACAGGCTGAGCGCATCAAAGAGATCGAGCGCACAACCAACCACGATGTAAAAGCGGTTGAGTATTTCATTAAAGAGCAGATCTCTGGCAATGCAGAGCTAAACGCGATCAGCGAATTTGTTCACTTTGCTTGCACCAGTGAAGATATTAACAACCTGTCTCACGCACTGATGCTGAAAAACGGCGTCGCCGTAATGCGCACAGAGATGGAAGCGATTGAACAGGCCATTGCAAAGATCGGACAAGATTTTGCCACTCAGCCAATGCTATCGCGCACCCACGGCCAGACAGCTTCACCATCGACCTTAGGTAAAGAGATGGCTAACGTAGCTTACCGTCTGCGTCGTCAAATCAAGCAGCTAGACAGCATCGAGTACCTTGGCAAGATTAACGGTGCCGTTGGTAACTACAATGCCCACCTAAGCGCATACCCAGAGATCGACTGGGAAGAGAATGCCAAGAGCTTTATTGAAGGTCTAGGATTGAACTTCAACCCCTACACGACGCAGATTGAACCTCACGACTACATTGCTGAGTTGTTCGACCTAGTCTGTCGTTACAACACCATCCTGATCGACTTTGATCGTGACGTTTGGGGCTACATCGCCTGGGGTTACTTCAAGCAGAAAACGATTGCTGGCGAAGTGGGTTCATCAACCATGCCACATAAAGTTAACCCAATTGATTTTGAAAACTCAGAGGGCAACTTGGGCATCGCGAACGCAGTAATGGGCCACCTGACCATGAAACTGCCAATCTCTCGCTGGCAGCGCGATCTAACAGACTCAACCGTACTGCGTAACCTAGGTGTCGGGTTTGGCCACAGTCTGATTGCCTATGCATCGACACTGAAAGGCATTAGCAAACTTGAAGTGAACGCGGCACGCCTAGATGAAGATCTAGACAACAGCTGGGAAGTGCTAGCTGAGCCTATTCAGACAGTGATGCGCCGTTATGCGATTGAAGAGCCGTATGAGAAGCTAAAAGCACTGACTCGCGGTAAAGGGATGACTAAAGAGGTGATGCTCGATTTCATCGAAACACTTGAGATCCCAGAGTCCGCTAAAGCAGAGCTTCGCACACTGACACCGGGTACTTACGTCGGTAATGCAGCAGAACAAGCGTCTCGCATCTAATCGATGAAGCGCTGAATAAAACGCTCCTTATGGGGCGTTTTTATTGTTTAACACAACAGATCACCCATCATGCTGAACAACATTCGAATTGTTTTAGTCGAGACCTTCCACCCTGGAAACATTGGAGCGGCGGCTCGCGCACTGAAGAACATGGGACTGGGCCAACTCTGGCTAGTCAACCCTCGTGAGTTTCCAAGTGAAGAGGCCACTTCGCGTGCCGCTGGCGCTAAAGATTTATTGGAGAGTGCGAAGGTGGTTGCAACCCTCGAAGAGGCGATTGCAGACTGTCAGCTGGTGGTCGGCACCAGTGCTCGTGAAAGAACCTTCGACCTCCCCTTGCAAGACTTAGAGAGCGCTGCACAACAGATTCATACTGAATCACACTCCGGCGAAGTCGCGATCATCTTTGGGCGCGAGACCATGGGTTTAAACAATAAAGAGATGCTGATGTGTAATCGACACCTGTTTATTGATGCCAACCCAGACTACCCGGTTTTGAATGTTTCACAGGCGATTCAACTGGTTTGCTATGAGTTACGCCGTGCCAGTCGCCTAGCACCTGAAAAAGTTGAAGAGGCACCCTACCCGCGCCAACATGAGATGGTTCTATTCTTTGAACACCTAGAGCGCGTGCTACGTCGAGTCAGCTTTATCATCCCTCAACACGAAGGACGCGTATTGGATAAACTGAAACGCTACTTCAATCGCACCCGTCCAGAGAAAACCGAGATGGGTATGTTACGAGGCATTCTCAACGCCGTCGAAGAGACCCTGGATCGCGAAAACAAGGGAAGCTAACGCGCGAAACCGGACATCGCCTCATCTTCGATAAGGCTCCAACAACAATCCATCGAACGCATTCTCGATCGCAAATGGCCGAACCCCCGTAGGAGCGATCTCGCAGAGGTCGCGAAACCGGACATCGCCTCATCTTCGATAAGGCTCCAACAACAATCTATTGAACTCGTCTTCCCTTTCACACACGCATTAAGGCTTTTCCAAAAACGCCTCTAAACCCGCAGCAGCAACCGCATGATCCTCTGGCGCTTTAGCACCTGCTACCCCTAGCCCCCCGATGGTTTCATCGCCCAGCTTAACGGGTAGACCACCAGCGATCAGAGAGACTTTAGGATTTTGCGCTAGCCCCTGCATCACCAATGGACGCTCACCCACAATCTCCTGCCACTTAGCGGTTGGCCAGCCATAGCTCGCAGCGGTGTAAGCTTTACGCTCCGCAAACTCCAAAGAGGCATCCGGCGCCTTAGGGTTTCTGAGTACCACTAAAGGCAGACCTGAGCGATCGACGACAACCACATTCATGGCGAACCCTTGAGTATCCGCTTCAGCTTGAACGGTTTTAGCCAATTCAAGTGCCGCTTCCATTGTTAAAGAACGAACCGATTCAAACATAGCTTCCCTGGTTACCTCATACCACTCTATGACTTTGCTTGTGGTACTGATCAAAGAGCACAATGATCAGTAACAGCCCCAACAAACTTAAACTCAGGTATCCCAAGAAGCTACCTGCCATTGCAAGATTATCCCCAACGAAATACCCAAAACCAAAATAGATTAACAACCAACCAAGCCGACCTATTAGACAGTTTAGCCAGTATTTTGTTCGACCTAATGAAGAGGCACCTGCCATCAGGCTGACAACCGCACTGATGTGCGCCACCAAAGATCTCGACAGTATTAGTGTCAAAGAGCCCCAACGGTGAAAAAGATGCTCTACCCTGTGACGACTCTTCTTATTGAAACCAAATTTTGCGCCGTGCTTATCGAACCAAGCGGTATCCATTCGTCGACCCAACTCAAACAACAGAACATCACCTAAAAACGCTGCAACCACTATCCCAACAGCCGCAAAAAAAGCATCGAACAGACCTGAGAAGGCCATTAGCCCCACTATTCCGGTCATTGGACCCGCTGGTACAGGCAAACCTAAAGCACCAAGTAATACAACCGCTAGCACGATAGGAAGACCATAAAGAGCCAACCCCTCATACAAGAGCTCATTGAGCGACGCTGACCAAGAGCCATCATCACTCTGCTGCAAATCACCTGACTGGGGAACTAAAGACTGAACCTTAGCAATCAGAGTCAGTTCACTCATACCTCGACTCTCCGCAATCGATTTTAACGTTGAGCTCTTCTCTGGCAACGGCGCACCTAGCACCCCTACCAATCCCTCTAATGAAACCTGATAATGGTCAATTAAATCACTCAGTGTATCTTTAGCACGGATATCTGCAGCGGTCTCAGAACCCAACAACCTCGCATTGTTAAGCACCGTATAGGTTTTATAACTCTTATTCACATTGAACAGAGTAAATGCCGTCAATATTATGAAAACAACCAAAAAGCTCTTTTTAGAGAGCTTGGGGAGGATGATAAGAGGGATTTTCACGACAGTTTTTTCTGCCAAAAGAGGGCTTCACCCCCTAGTTCACCAAGATCGTAGCCTTTATAGCCCAACCGTTTGTAAGCAGACTGAGCAACGCCATTCTCCTCTAATACTTCCAAGGTAATTTTGCAGCAGTTCAACTCCTTAGCCACCGCTTCGATAGCAGCAAAGAGTGCATCGACAACACCCTTACCTCTCGCTTGGGGTGCCACATAAACGTCGTGAATATTGATCAATGGAGCGGCATTAAAGGTGCTAAAGCCCATAAAGGCATTAAGCAGCCCCACTGGCTGATCATTCACATAGGCAATAAAGCTATTTGCACCGTCTACCTCAGCTAATTTAGCAGGAAGAGCCTGCTTCACTTCATCACTAAGCGGAGTGTCACCCCCCAAGGGATCCAATGCATAGGCATTTAATAGAGTGACAAGATCTTTACCCTGTTGCGGGTCTAGGTAATCGACTCGTGTAATCTGTAATTCATTCATCACTGAATAATAGTAGCTCACCCAGGATCGGTCTATCTAATTCATCTATTGGTGACTGGCCTTCAGCCTGTCATCCGCAGTTAGGTTGTTGGAGCGATCTCGAAGAGGTCGCGATTAATTTTCGTATGCATCTAGCTAGTAGCGACGGTGACTGGCCTTCAGCCTGTCATCCGCAGTTAGGTTGTTGGAGCGATCTCGAAGAGGTCGCGATTAATTTTCGTATGCATCTAGCTAGTAGCGACGGTGACTGGCCTTCAGCCTGTCATCCGCAGTTAGGTTGTTGGAGCGATCTCGAAGAGGTCGCGATTAATTTTCGTATGCATCTAGCTAGTAGCGACGGTGACTGGCCTTCAGCCTGTCATCCGCAGTTAGAATTTAATACCTATCTGGAAAACACCGATAAAGCTGATGACAGGCTAAAGCCAGTCACTGGAATTCTTAACAAAGTAGATATCACCCACCGGCCCTTTAATTTAAAATGAAGCCATCATTTTTAAAGGATTGGCTATGTACACAATTAACTGGGGTGATTTAACGGTTGAGACGTTTCTGCGTGACTATTGGCAACAGAAACCAGTGTTAATTCGCAATGCATTTCCCGACCTTGAACCCGTTGTCAGCTCTGATGAATTGGCAGGCTTATCCCTCGAAGAGGAAGTCGAATCGAGACTGATTCAATTCAAACCGGACAGCTCAGAATACCAGTTGGAATGTGGTCCTCTAAATGAGGAGACCTTCGCACATCTTCCAGAATCGCACTGGACGCTTCTAGTGCAAGCCGTAGACCACTACTCCCCCGAAGCAAAAGCATTGCTAGATGCCTTCAACTTTGTCCCTAACTGGCGCATCGATGATCTGATGATCAGCTATGCAACGCCGGGTGGTGGTGTTGGACCACACTATGACAACTACGATGTCTTTTTAATTCAGGCTAAAGGGACACGTCGCTGGGAGTTGGGTGCTATCGAATCCAGCCAATCACCCCGTTTACCGGATGCGCCGGTTATGATTCTGAGTGAATTCCAATGCCTAGAGAGCTTTGATCTGGAGCCGGGCGATATGCTCTACCTCCCTCCACAAGTCGCTCATAACGGCATAGCAACCAGTGAAGATTGCGTCACCTACTCTGCAGGATTCAGAGCACCATCCGATGCCGAGATACTGCGAACCGTATCAGACAGCATCGGTGAAGCCCTGACTAGCGAACACCGGTTTAGTGATCCTAAACGAACTCTTTGCCAATCGCCGGGGGAGATCGATCAAGCGTCCATCACTCAAATCGAACAGCGCCTAAAAGCACTTTTATCCAATCGGGAACAGCTTGAAAGCGCTTTAGGGTCCTTGTTTTCAGAACCTAAGTATCCTGATCAAACTGAACAGCTTGACCCAGAGGATTACGATGATTGGATACTGGGCGCCACCGAGGACGGTATCGAGCTTCTTCCAAACAACCGCCTGCTCTATTCTGATGGTGAACAGTTCAAACTCTTCTGTAACGGCGTTCAGCTAGAGGTCGATGACGCAGAGATAGAACTTGCTAAACAGCTAGCCAATCAAGGTTACCTATCAGCTAATCAGTACAAGATTGGCGAGTCATCGCTCATCAAACAGCTCTTTACTCAGGGAGCCATTCAGTAGGTAATCGTGCCTTCACATTAAACCAGCGGTTCGCCAAAGGACAGCTTATGTCGCTTTTATACTATTTTCCACCTACAACTTCTTGCCATGCACCAAAGGTCTTATAGAAGAAATTGGTATATAAAAAGAGTATTTAATCGCTGTAAAAACAGACAATTTACGACCATTTACTATTAAACTTAAGTCGCTAAACCATAGTCTATATTAAAGTAAGTTATTGTTTTATATAAATTAAAACAAATATCACCACATTGACTGCTTGTAGTTTAACTACAAGAAATACGACCACCCCCTAACTGACACCCTCCATTCTATGCTGCTATGCACAAAAGCACTTTGACAGCAGGTGCAGCAATCCTCATGATGTCGCCATCGGTCAGGTTTGATTTTTTTGAACCGACAGAGATTTAACACAATCGGGTGCACAGGTACCCATTATTGAGGATGAGATATGTCTACATACAAACAAGAGATTGAAGCTCAACAAGCGACTTGTAACCAGTACGGCGGCACTTGGTCAGCAATCAATGCTGAATCTGCTGCACGCATGAAACTTCAGAACCGTTTCCACTCGGGTCTAGATATCGCTAAATACACTGCAGCGATCATGCGCAAAGATATGGCTGATTACGATGCTGATACATCTAAATACACTCAGTCTCTAGGTTGCTGGCACGGTTTCATCGGTCAACAGAAACTAATCTCTATCAAGAAGCACTTCGGTTCTACTGACAAGCGCTACCTTTACCTATCTGGCTGGATGGTTGCGGCTCTACGTTCAGAGTTCGGTCCACTTCCTGACCAATCAATGCACGAGAAAACGTCTGTGCCAATGCTTATCGAAGAGCTTTACACCTTCCTTAAGCAAGCGGATGCGTGGGAACTTAACCACCTTTACCGTGAGCTAGACGCTGCACGTGACGCTGGCAACAACACTAAAGAGCAAGAGATCATCGCTAAGATCGATAGCTTCGAGACTCACATCGTTCCAATCATTGCTGATATCGATGCTGGTTTCGGTAACGCTGAAGCAACTTACCTGCTAGCTAAGAAAATGATCGAAGCCGGTGCATGTTGTATCCAGCTAGAGAACCAGGTTTCTGATGAGAAACAGTGTGGTCACCAGGACGGTAAAGTTACTGTACCTCACTCTGACTTCCTAGCTAAGATCAACGCTGTACGTTACGCATTCCTTGAACTTGGCGTAGATGACGGTGTAATCGTTGCACGTACTGACTCTCTAGGTGCTGGCCTAACTAAGCAGATCGCTGTGACTAACGAGCCAGGCGACCTAGGTGACCTTTACAACAGCTTCCTAGATGGCGACGTAATCAACGGTCCTGAAGACATCAACAACGGTGATGTAGTCGTTAAAGCGAACGGCCAACTAATGAAGCCTAAGCGTCTTCAGTCTGGCCTATTCCAGTTCAAAGCGGGTTCAGGCGAAGACCGTGTTGTTCTTGACTGTATCACGTCACTACAAAACGGTGCTGACCTTCTATGGATCGAAACTGAAAAACCACACGTTCAGCAGATCGCTGGCATGGTTAACCGCATCCGTGAAGTGATTCCAAATGCGAAACTTGTTTACAACAACTCACCTTCGTTCAACTGGACTCTAAACTTCCGTCAGCAAGTGTTTGATGCTTGGACTGCTGAAGGTAAAGATGTTTCAGCCTACGATCGCGCTAAACTAATGAGTGCTGATTACGATGAAACAGATCTAGGTAAAGAAGCGGACGCTAAAATCCAGAGCTTCCAGGCTGATGCATCACGTGAAGCGGGTATTTTCCACCACCTCATCACGCTACCGACTTACCACACGGCTGCTCTATCAACTGATAACCTAGCGAAAGGTTACTTCGGTGACGAAGGCATGCTTGCATACGCAGGCGGCGTTCAGCGTAAAGAGATCCGTCAGGGTATCGCGACTGTTAAGCACCAGGACATGGCTGGTTCTAACATCGGCGACGACCACAAAGAGTACTTCGCAGGTGATGCGGCTCTTAAAGCAGGCGGTAAAGACAACACAATGAACCAGTTCGCTAACGTTTAATCGTTAGACACTGCTCACAAAAAACGCGCCTTCGGGCGCGTTTTTTTCTTATAAAAACCTAGATAAGACCAAATTGGTATAAATTCAGAGGGCCTCACTTCTTAAACTCCAACTATAATGAGTTTATAACAAACCGAAAAAGCCGAAGAGACACAGATTAGATGGCACAAAATTTGCTAAGAATAGTGTTCTTATTAACGCTTAATTACTCATAAGTATGCAGTCTATGAATTCACATCTAAGCAATCTGTTACGCCACCCAATCTACTCACTGGCTTTAGCGTTATTCGTCGGATTGGCCAGTGCTGGTTTGACCCCCATACTTTTCTTCGACGCTTCTCATCGTGTTACTTGGTTCGATATTGGACTGTTTTCACCCCTGGTGCTTGTCGCGGCCTCGGCAATAGCGTCTAAAAGCCTAATCCTGCGTAATCGCCAAATTGGGCTCTACCTTTTGGGGTATCTCCCACTCCTCTGGTATCTAACAACTGAATCACTAGAGCAAACACTTATCAAAGGGGTCATTGTTGCCATTGTGGTTACCGTCGTTGTGCACACTAGCACCCCCATTTTTGATGACTGGAAGAGAGAGAGCCGAAGCAAGCGTTTACTGGGTGTACTTTCGGTGATCATCGGATCGCTTTTCATAGCTTATCTTGATGGAAAACTGAGTTACATTAGCTTTGCTGAACAGTTCTTACCGGCCTTTATCGCGATCTTAAGTGCGCGAATCTTCATCACTTGGCTAAACATCGATAAAACAGAGAGAGAGCCTTTTCAGATCTCTCATCTCATTCCGGTTGCACTCTTCATTGGACAATTACTCTTTGTAAACTTAGCACCCGACGCGTTTTTGAGGCCGGGCATTGTCATATCCCTTGCCCTACTCGCTGCTGCCATCACTCTACCCTACAGGCTATTCTGTCTCTTTTTGCCCATTGCCTTGATACTGAACGCAGTAGAGTTCTCTATCAGCCCCTATACCCAGACAATCGTAACCGATCGAGTTCTGCTTACATTAGCCATGGTTGCCTTCGTCGCTAGCTTTATTGCACTTAAAATTAGACAGCTAAATTTTGCTAAACTGAAACTTATCCAAAACCGCTCTGAATTAGAACAAGCCGTTAACCGCTTTGAGAAAGTATCCGCTGTTTCAGAGATCGCTCTTTTCGAGCAGATGGATGCGCAAGGTTCTTTATGGAGTAACCAACAACTTAAGAGTTTGTTGGGCATTGATCAACAGACCAAGCTGACATTACAGGGACTTTTAGGAAAAATATCTTTAAACGATCAACCGGCATGACTTGAAGATCTAACACCTCTGGATGATCAACCCTTCAGATCAATGGTCAGCATTAATGACAATTCAACCACTGCCAAAAAAGTATTATTGACGGTTAATGCCGATAAACAAGGTTTTCTATTTGGTTCACTGATTGATCAAACTGATACGCTTGAACGTGGACTGATAGCTCTAAAGGCTAAGCGTCAAGCAGAGCAATTTGAGAAGATCAATACAGCATTAATGCAGACATTGGAACAGGCGGCTGAAAAGTCAGGTTTCGATCTGGCCACAGTGCACCAAGAGTCAGAGACTATCCACTTCGCTTTCAAGGGTCATAGCGTTAATTTTCCCTCTACCGATTTTGCAGTTCATCAATTAGTAGAGAGAGTAAAACCATCGCACAAAGAGGCAATTAACTATCTCTTACAGGGCAAAATTGACAGCTGCGAAATTCCATTAAACCTTTCGAAAACTGAAACCATTTGGTGGAAAATCGACCGTATTGGCGTTGACCTTGAGAACAATGACAACCTGTTTATTCAAGATATAAGCTTGGAGAAACGAAACCAAGATAGACTTTTGAAGTCTCGATCTGATGCAGAACTGGCCATTCGAAAACTCAACATCACGACAGATACAGCAGGCATTGGTCTCTTTGAGATAGACCCGATTAATGAAAAAGTGCGACCATCTCCAACCTTACGAGAGATACTAGAGTTACCGGTTAGTGAATTTATCTCTATTAAGGGATTTTTAGGCCTCTTCGACGAAGGGAAGGATAGCGAATTTAAATCGACACTTTTGAATTTGTATACATTCAATGGTTCTAAACATTTTCACGTCACAATAGATAGTCAAAATGGTAAACGCTATTTTGATATTACAATGACCAGTCAGGGGCTATTGTCAGTTGACCGACAAATCCTAGGTAGCATGATCGAAACAACGGATCGACAGAGACTCATAGAGGAGTCAAAAGATCTCTTGCACCAATCAAACCTGTCGTTTGTTCAACTTCAGGAGCGCTTTGACAGTGAAAAACGGCTATTTGGCATTATTGCACATGAGATTAGAACCCCCGTCTCAGCCATAAAAATGATGCTTGAAGATGATAACGACCATAGTCTAGAGATCAATCAGAGTGTAAACCATCTATTGAATCTAATAGATGATCTTCGAAATGTTGTTAAACCTGAACAGCAAACTGCAAGACAGAGAAAAACCGGTCACATTTCGCAAACTTTGTTAGAAGTGTGTAACTCAATGCAAATCGCAGCCAAAGAGGCTCAAATTGATCTAGTTGTGTCAGAGTTGGACTGGGAAGACCCTGAAACCTATTTTGACACGACCTCTCTTAAACAGATGCTGATCAACTTTTTGCGCAACGCTTTTATTCATAGCGGTGCTAGTCAGGTCTCTGTTGATCTCTACAGACCGACGATCGACACCAACATCGTCAACTACACCATTAAAATAAGTGATAACGGACAGGGGATACCGAAGGAGTTTCAAGCCAATATATTTAATGCCTACTATCGCGGCGACTCAAAAGCGGATGGCAGTGGTATTGGCCTGTATCTCTGTATGCAAATTGCCCATGAATTGAGCGGCACTGTCCAATACGAAGATACCCCTGGTGGTGGCGCTACCTTCTTGATCAATCTAGCCGTGGATCTTATCTCAACGGACCCTAGCACTAGCGAGCCCGATTCACAGAAAACTTCAGAGCCAAACGAGTCAGCTCAATCAACTAAGGATTTGGACCTTACCAATAAGCGTGTTCTGGTCGCTGAAGACAATCTAATGATTCGCACGCTTACCAAAAAAATGATTGAGGGTCTTGGAGCCGAGGTGGTTGCTCAGGAAGATGGTCAGTTAGCTCTTGAGGCCGCTAAAGAGAACGACTTTGACCTAGTAGTGACGGATATTTTCATGCCAAACCTCGATGGATATGGCTTAGCATCAGCGCTTCGTGAGATCGGTTTCACCGGACCTATTGTCGGTGTGTCGGCTGCCACAATCGGTGAGGAGTGTGATCGATTAATCGAAGCCGGTGCTTCTGTGGCACTGGCAAAACCTATCTCTGTAGAAAAATTGACGGAAGCATTACAATCCATAGATCAACAAAACCAGAGTCTATGACATGTCGGACAGTTATCTATTTACGCCTCGCCCAGTCACCGCTTTAACGATTCGCGGTGACGAACGTCAATTTCCTGTGAATCGCATCTTTTGCGTTGGCCGAAGCTATCAAGCGCATGCGGCCGAGATGGGCGATAAGATTGATAAAACCACACAAGAGCCCTTCTACTTCATTAAAGACCTTAACGCCATTCAGGTGTCAGGAACCGATCTACCCTACCCTCCAGGAACCGAAGATCTACACTACGAGATGGAGTGGGTCGTCGCCATCGATCAGCCGGGCTTTGAGGTTGATGAATCCACAGCCGAATCAATGATCTTTGGCTACGCCTGTGGGTTAGATATGACACGCCGTGATCTGCAGCAGAAAGGCAAAGACAAACGTCGCCCTTGGGATCTAGGTAAAAACTTTGAAGGCGGTGCCATCATTACCGACCTGGTACCAAAATCGGTCACAGGAGTGCTTGAACGTGGCAGGATCGAACTGCGTGTGAATGGTGAAACCAAGCAGTCAGCTGACATCTCTGATCTGATCTGGTCACCCGCAGAGTTGGTCATGCACCTCTCTAAATATTACCACTTACAGCCGGGTGATCTTATCTACACGGGTACCCCTGAAGGAGTGGGCCCCGTTGTAAAAGGTGACCGTATCGAAGGCAGTATTGAAGCGGTGGGCTCAATTTCACTTAACATCGTATAACGAATTATTAAAACCCTCTCAAAAGGAGATAGTGATATGAAATGTAATGTCGGTGGAATGGATCGCGCTCTGCGCATTATTGTCGGTTTAATCCTGATTGGACTGGCCTTCACTGAGACAGTGGGTAGCTGGGGTTACATTGGTGTAATACCGCTGTTAACCGGTGTGTTTGGATTTTGTGGTGCTTACACACTGTTCGGACTGAACAGCTGTAAAACTAAGTAACACTTCATGGGTTGGAGCGGTCTTTCAAAGGCCGCGAATCTACTCCACGCAATCGCCTCATCTTCGATAAGGCTCCAACATCAATTCAAAGCTTTAAGCGTTGGAGCGGTCTTACAAAGGCCGCGATTATCGCCTCATCTTCGATAAGGCTCCAACATCAATTCAAAGCTTTAAGCGTTGGAGCGGTCTTTCAAAGGCCGCGATTATCGCCTCATCTTCGATAAGGCTCCAACAATTGAACTTAACTTGCCTAAACAACTTCGCCGGCGGCATTTCCCGATGCCCACGCCCACTGGAAATTATGCCCGCCCAAGTGCCCTGTCACATCCAACGATTCACCGATAAAGTAGAGACCTGGGACACTTTTTACTTCCATGGTTTTTTGCGAGATGGCTTGAGTGTCTACCCCGCCAATGGTCACTTCGGCTGTTCGATAGCCTTCGGTTCCAGAGGGTTTCACCCGCCATTGAGTCAGTTGCTTGGTGAGCGCTTCAATTTTCTCATTGGAGAAGTCACCCACTGCCCCAGCAAAGCCCCAGATTGAGCACAATACCTGAGCCAATCGCTTACTCATGTATTCACTGAGCACACGCTCAATGCTCTGTTTTGGAGTCGCTTGTCGAGCCTCTTTAAGTTGCTCGTCAATATCAATACCGGGAAGCAGATCAATTTCAACACTTTGACCTGGCTGCCAATAGCTCGAGATCTGAAGAACCCCAGGGCCGCTTATGCCTCGATGAGTAAACAGAATAGGTTCCAAAAAGCTCATACCCGCACAACTGACACGCGCATTTTGTGCAGTCCCAGAGAGCTCTTTGAGTGGTGTTAAAATGTCAGGCTGCAGCGTAAATGGGACCAGTGCGGCGCGGCGAGGGGTAACCGGTAGGTCAAACTGTTCGGCCACATCATAAGCAAAGCCGGTCGCACCACCATTAGGGATGGAGAGTCCGCCTGTTGCAATAACCAACGACTCACATTGAATTGAATCAGCCGAGGTTTCTACGAGAAAACCATGCTCATTTTGTGTAAGCGAATGGACACTCACCTCTGTCTCAATCTTTACACCCGCCCAATCGCACTCAGTGGTGAGCATCGTCAGAATCTCTTTACTGGATTCATTACAGAAGAGCTGGCCTGGGGTCTTCTCGTGGTACTCAATCCCATGACGATCGACCATATCGACAAAGTGTTGCGGTGTATAACGACTCAATGCCGATTTACAGAAGTGCGGGTTATTCGATAGAAAATTGGCCGGTGTTGAGTGAAGGTGGGTGAAGTTACAACGCCCTCCTCCAGACATTAAAATCTTACGGCCCACTTTTTTAGTGTGTTCCAACACCAGAACAGAACGGCCACGATAGCCAGCCGTTAATGCACACATCAGACCGGACGCACCGGCACCTATAATTAGGACATCAACCCTGCGTTTACTCATTCGCTGTCGCTGGTCTGCTCGCGGCTGTTATCGGCTTTTTCAGCGCTCTCTTTGTCAGCGTTGTATTGACGGATCTTATCCGCTAAGCGGCCACCCTTGCGCTCACCACGACGGCCGGCCTCGGTATCACGCTCAATTGCTGATTTAGTCGGTTTCGCATTAATACGTTTCTGATCAACCGACACATGCTTTTTCTTCTGTTTTTGCGCACGCTGTTTTCGGCTCTCATAGCTGTCGGGGTCGGCTAGACGCTCCTGCTTACGGGGCGTTTTATCCAGCACGATTTTGTTAGCCATGCGCTTCTGCTTTTTTAAACGGGTCACTTAGAACTCTCCTCTGCCTTGGCCGCTTCTTCGGCCTCTTGGGCAGCTAATTCAGCGGCAATACGATCTTTCTCTTGCCACTCTTCCACTGTTTCAAAACTGATGCGCCCTAGCTTACCACCGCGCATCTCGTTCATTAGTATCTCGGCCGCCTTGTGTATATCGACCACACCACCGGGTCGCAAGCAGCCTCGTTTACGGCCTATTTGATCCAATAAGCCTTCACCTAACTCCGGCAGCTCTTTCAGTTTATAACGCTCTACTAGTCGCTCAGGGTAAGCATTAAGGATGAAGTTAGCACCATAGACGGCCACCTGATCATAATCGATCGCAGTATCTTTAATTGCACCGCTGACCGCCAACCGGTATCCAGAGTCTTGGTCTTCAATTTTTGGCCACAAGATACCGGGAGTATCCGACAGAGCCATCCCCTGAAATACACTGTAGCGTTTATTCGCTTTAGTCACGGCAGGTTCATTACCCACTTTGGCAATGCGTCGGCCTAAAAGAGCATTGATCAGAGTCGACTTACCCACATTAGGAATGCCCATGATCATGGCACGCACTGGGCGATCTTTGTTAGCACGGGCAGGCACGGCATCTTTACAGATTTGCGGAATCGACTTGATGGTTCTCTTATCACTTGTCGTTAACTCGATGGCCGTAATGCCCTCTTGCGCATTGAACTCCTGCAACCAAGCCTTGGTTTTGTCGGGATCTGCCAGATCGGATTTATTCAGAATTTTAAGAACAGGTTTGCCTCGACGTAACGAGGTCACCAAGGGGTTCTCGCTTGAGCGAGGCAAGCGTGCATCCAACACTTCAATAACAATGTCGACCTCATCCATAAGTTGCGCAATCTCTTTACGCGCTTTGTGCATGTGACCGGGAAACCAGTTAATACGTTCCATAATGACCTATGCCTTTAAGTTGGGCGCATTATACCTGTTTATTAAGAATGAATCAGAGACAAAAAAACCGGAGCCCCTTTCGGTGACTCCGGTTTTTTACAAAAGAGTGATTACTCTTGTGGGAAAGCCTTAAGCGTACAATTAGTTATCTCACGCGCTAGACGGATAACCTGACAGCTGTAGCCGTACTCGTTATCGTACCAAACGTAGAGAACACAGCTCTTACCGCTTGAGATAGTGGCCAATGCATCGACAACACCTGCAGCACGTGAGCCGACAAAGTCGCTCGAAACCGCTTCAGGTGAGTTAGAGTAGTCAACCTGCTTCTGAAGATCAGAGTGCAACGCCACTTCACGAAGGTAGTCATTCAAAGACTCACGCTCAGTCTCTTTCTCTAGGTTCAGGTTAAGGATCGCCATAGAGACGTTCGGTGTCGGAACACGGATCGCGTTACCAGTTAGCTTACCTTCCAATTGTGGAAGCGCTTTAGAGACCGCCTTTGCTGCACCCGTTTCAGAGATAACCATGTTAAGCGCTGCTGCGCGGCCACGGCGATCACCTTTGTGGTAGTTATCGATCAAGTTCTGGTCGTTAGTGTATGAGTGAACGGTCTCAACGTGACCATTAGCAACACCGTACTTGTCATCAATCGCTTTAAGGACAGGCGTAATGGCGTTAGTGGTACACGAAGCAGCCGATAAGATTTTATCCGATGCATCGATGTCACCATGGTTAACACCCATAACGATGTTTTTGATGCCTTTACCTGGTGCTGTAAGGATAACGCGATCAACACCTTTAGATTGAAGGTGAAGCGCTAAGCCTTTGTCATCACGCCAGATACCGGTGTTATCAATCACAAGAGCGTTATTAATACCGTACTGCGTGTAATCAACTTGATCTGGGCCATCGGCGAAGATCACTTTGATCGCATTACCGTTAACGATCAGGGAGTTCGTTGCTTCATCAACTTGGATAGTGCCTTTGAACGAACCGTGAACTGAGTCACGACGCAACAAACTTGCACGCTTCTCTAGGTCGTTATCGGCTTTGCCCTTACGTACAACAATCGCGCGCAGACGCAGCGTGTGACCTGCACCCGAGCGGTTCAACATGAATCGAGCCAGTAGACGACCAATGCGACCGAAGCCGTATAGGACGACGTCTTGACCACCAGTATCTTCTGTTGATGCGCCAGCAAGTTCAGACTCTAAATAATCATTCAAATCCGCTGCACCCGATTTACGGAAATTAACAGCCAATTTACCGATGTCGATGTGTGCGTTGCGGATGCCCATTTGAGACACCTTCTCAAGTACTGGGAAGGTATCTACGACTGAAAGCTCTTCACCCTCAACCTGACGAACGTAACGGTGATCTTTAAGTAGATCGATCACAGATTTACGAACAGACAGTTGGCCGAAAACAGAAATTTCAACGTTTGATTCACGGTACAAACGACCAACCACAGGGACCATCGCTTCGGCGATCGATTCACGAGCATTCCACTCTGCTAGCATCAGTTCTTGAGACACAGCACACTCCTTTATAAAGGTTAAGTAACCCGTTAATTATGACACAGATTGAAATAAAGGATATACAACTTACTGTTCATAAGTTATTGATATAACTTGTAAAAAACCAACAAATGTCGACTACAAAACTACAAAACCCCTATTTTTTTGTGAAAATTACGTAACTATTACAAAAGTTAATTTTTACTTATTATTGAGTTAAAAAATCGTCATCAATTGATACTAAACCACCCCTGATATCGATGTGAGTTAGCTGAGTTACTCAATCAACTCTCCAGCGACTGAATGGCGGCCTGTATTACAGAGCTACTAAAGGGTTTTTCAACAACAGGAACATTTGCATGCTTCTTCTTAAAGCCATCTTTAACGGAGCTATAGCCAGTGGCAAAGATGAAAGGCACACTCTTATTCCGAAGACAATCTGCGACCGTTTCACTCGACTCATCGCCCAAGTTGATATCCAAAACCGCCAAACCTGGAATCTTTTTATTGATCGATTCATGCGCCTCTTGAACGGTTGCAGCTAACTCAATATTTTTGTAACCCATTGCCTGCAGCATTCTCTCCAACTCAAATCCGATGATCATATTATCTTCGACTATGAGAACACTCTCCTTATCCGGTTGCCCCTTGTGAATGATAGATACTGCCTCACTCGATGTAGAGTCGCTCTTATGCTCTGCTTCTGCAGTCTCAAAATGCATCGCAGGTATGACAAATTCTGCAACCACACCGGATCGTTGATACTCAATCTTGGCTACCCCGCCCAAATCATGAGGAATAGATCGATTGATAATGACCGACCCGAATCCAAACTGTGAGGGTGACTGTTCGATCGTTACACCTGATTCGCGCCAATATAAATGCAGTTCCCCTTGGTGAATCTGCCAGTTCAAATTTATTTGACCATTTTCAGATTTAGCCGCGCCGTATTTAACGGCATTGGTTAAAAGCTCATGAATCACCATGGTCATAGTCGTGAAGGCCTTAGGACTCAGTTTGACCTCAGGACCTGATCGTTTCATGAGATTAGTCTTCGCCACTAAAGCTCTCTCTTCATTGTCGAGAATCATTGTGAGCGGAGCGAAATTCCAATTTTTTTCAGTTAAATGCGTCTGTGCAATGGCTAAAGATTGCACACGTCCCCCTAAAATCGATTGAAAATCCTTAATTGATAAATCTTGTGTCGATGTCTGCGAGACAATCCCTGATATCAACCCAAGAATATTACGAACTCGGTGATTAAGTTCGTGTATGAGCATATCTTTTTGACTTTGCGCTTCACTGGCTATGCGGTTGTAATCATCTAAGTTACGTACAATTATTTCCAACAGTACGGTCTTGATCTGTTCAGCCAAGGCAATTTGTTGATCTGTCCAAGGGGCTGAATACCCCTTTCTCATTTCGATCCAAGCTTCGAAACTTTTTCTTGGTGTTAAACGAATACCGTTTGGGCCTAGCTCAACTGGCTTCTCAGGATTGCCAGCCCAGCTCACCTTTTGCGGCTCCTCTTTTCGAAGAAAAATAAGGAGATCCTTAGGCCTTCTAGACATCGGAACCACTAACATACCAGCAAAACGATCAGCGATTGTGAGATCATCATTGAGCCACTCTTGCAGTGACTCCACACTAAAAATACCGCTTTGTGATGAATGATTGAGTCGTTTTACAAGCAGTTGGATATCTTCAGAACTAATCGGATCTCCGGCCACTTGGTATTCACCTCCGACCACCAGCACCATGGAATCGGAGGGAATGAGTTTATGAATAAAATTGACATGCGATTTAAGGTTATCAAAGAGTGACAGATCATTGTTTAAGCTTGTCACCAATTTCATATGCAGCTGTCGGGAGAGCTCAGTATCACTGTGACTTTGGCTGTTAAGCTTTACTCTTAGCTCCAATGCCAAGGACTCAACATAGAGCTCTGCAATTGTTCTATCACACAGCGATACGTATTTATTTGAATAGTGGTGACACGCGAATAACCCCCAAAGTTCACCGTCAACAAGAATGCTAATAGACATAGACGCTGCAACACCCATGTTTTTTAGATACTCAAGGTGAACAGGCGATACAGAACGAGTTGAACTGATCGAAAGATCAATGGTGGCGTGTTGCGGATGGATCGGCACGCCCGTGTCATGTACATCAGCAATCAAACGGGTGAGGTTTCTTTTGTAAAGCGCTCTGGCTTGTCGTGGTATGTCCGATGCTGGGTATCTAAGACCCATAAAGGAATCGACGGATGCATTGCGATGCTCAGCGACAACCTCTCCGCTACCATCTCCATGGAATCGGTAGACCATGACTCTATCAAAGCCCGTTAACGTTGAGACGTGTTCGGCCGAAATTGAGAGCAAATCCTCTAAATTATCAGTGTCTGTTACTTTTCTGATCATCTGCTTGAGGACCTGAAGTTGATCTGAAGAACTATCAACACTCTTTTCAAGCTCAACCACTATGGTGCTGCCCGATAAATGGATCGCCAGATCGTATAGCTGACCTGTTTTAAACAGATCAATGTTTGTGAGTCTCTCAGAATGATCAGAGCCATTTATGCCGAGGAATGTGGCTTTAATCCTATTCACTTCAGTCTTATCGAATAGAGTCTCTAAATTTCGACCCAGCATCTTATCCACGGGTACCTTAAACAGCTCTGTGACATTTTCGGAAGCGGCAATGATGCCCCAATCTGAGTTGAACGCGATAAAATAACCAAAGCTCTGTACGCGTCCCAACAGGTGAATGGGTTCTTTTTCACAGGTACTCAAATCGTATTGTGTATTCAGTTTGACGACGTTAGACATAATGTTTTTGCTCGTTTTCATTAATCACGGGTTGGTATTGATTCAGGCGAACCTTATTAAGAACGGCTTCAATGGCAGTCATTCCCGCGGGTTTATTGAGTATCTCGTTAAATAGATGCGCCGTATTGGTGAGCTCAATAGATGAAGAATCCAGTGCCGTTAGACCAATAATGGGAAGGTCATACCCCTTATCCCTAAGTTGTTTAGTGGCTTCAGGTCCATCTAATATCGGCATATTGAAATCCATAAACACTAGGTGAAAGTCTTTCTCTGATTCCACTTTATCAACAGCCTCAGCACCATTTTTGGCCAAAACCACATCGACCTTTCCGATCTTTAATAACTGTGATTTAAGAAGGATTAGATTGGTCATGCTGTCGTCTACAACAAGCACCTTCAACATCAACTCTTGAGGGGGGCTCTCTGCTTTTAATTTAACCTGTTGAGCAACTGAATCACTTAAACCACTTTTTGCAAAAAAGTCGTGTAACAGGCTTGGCAAAATAGGCTCAAAAATTTCATCCGTTCGATCGACCAAGCCTGGTGGAAAAGCACTATTCTCAGATCGAATGATCGCTATTCGTCCCTCAAGGATTTTTAACGTCCAATCCCTACAGAGATGATTCTCTTGAATCGCAATTTTCTCTGAGACGACCAACGCATCAATGTTTGTCTTGGTTAGCTGTTTGAAAGACTGGACTCTGATGACCGAGGCACCCCAATCCCTTAAGAAGGTCTCAATGATTTCAAACTTAACTGATTTATCAGCAACAACCGCCACGATCGGGTCTGATCTAAATTTAAGGGGCGCTGAACCAGCTATTGACTGAGAGACAGGTAGCCTCAATTGAAAAGAGGCCTTAGTCCCCTTTCCTAAATCAGATCTCAGAACCAGGCTTCCACCCATTTTTTGGACTATGTCTAAACATATGCCCAAACCCAACCCTGAACCTAACGGCCTCCCCTTTTGAACATCAACCACTTGACCAAAGGGCGAAAGAATTTTTTGTATATCTTTTTGATCAATACCAATTCCGGTATCAATGACCGAGAAATGGATCTCTACTTCTGATCCAATCTGCCCCTTTAGTGCAGCCCAAAACTCAATCGAACCGCTATCGGTAAATTTGATCGCATTACCGATCAAATTGTTTAAAACTTGCTGAAGGTGAACACCATCGACCTCAACATTTTGTCTGAATAATTTCGGATCAATCATCAAACCGAGTTCAATTCCCTTACCCTCAGCAGCAATTGAGAAAGTCTTAACGGTCCTTTCAATAAGGTCCGTTATATCGGTTGTGACGGGATTGATGACAACAGCACCCGATTCACTTTTTGCCGCTTCGATCGCCTTGTTCAGTGAGTCAAGAAGCCCGTTCGACGCCACACTTATTTTATCAACATGCCGTTTCGCCATTGGAGACATCTGTTCCGATTGCAAGAGTTCAGCTAGGCCCATGATGGCATGCAGCGGCGTCCGTAGTTCATGACTTAATGTTGCTATGACTTTTAACTGTTCAGTACGTGATTGGCTTAGCTCTGATTCATTCAATTCTGTAGCAATTTCAGGCTCGACTTTAACGGTCTTTTTTTGACTAGCCATTTGCCACCTCATCCAATTTAAAATATGAGTGACTGACAATATCTAGAGAGTCACTCATGCTTAAAAATAGTTTTTTAGCTGATTCAACTGCCGTCTCAATTTGCTGGGGTTCAATGAGCTGAGAATCGAGTTCATATTGCGTCGCTTTCCAAAGCGCGAAGGTGTTATCTCTGTACCCGTTATAAAAGTGGGTCACATCATGTCTATTCATACTCCGCTCTATGAGCGGTGCTAACACCCTCCCCCCTAATGAAGCGCCTTCAAAGACATAAATCGCGCCTAGCACCTCAGATAGAGAGTTGTGATGAGTTTCAAAAGGTTCAGATTCAATAATGCAATCCAACGCATTCAGAGACTTAAGATCTTGAATTAACCAAGAGTAACGCTCAGAAACACGCTGTTTTAACGCTTCATTGGAATGATTCAAAAAGAGAGGTAGATGTTTTTTAATCCAATGTTCCAGTGCAACTAGAGCGAGAGTATATTCTCGCTCATTCAGAGTAGGTCGCACTAAAGATCTAAGGATAGGGTGAGCATCTAAGGATCTGTGAGATGCATTCGTAGACTGTTTCAAACATTCTGACGCATTAACATGGAGCATTGCTAAAGTCCTTCTGTTTTATATGTTACTTAAAGTTCCTGTACTGCTCGAAACTATTTTTATTGTCTGACTTAACCATAGATCAAAAATTTGCAAAGCCAGGTTTTTGTTGTTTATAAGCAAATTCGATGCCAAGTTTTCACATGCGGATTGATTTTTTAATAGAACAATCTGGCTAACAACTATCGACGTAAATGCTGAAATGAAATCTCTCTTTGCACCCTTACTGATGACTTTAAGCCTAACTAGCTGGGCTTCTAATATTCCTATTTTCGATACGCACGTTCACCACAACGATAAAACACAGGATGAATTTGATGATCGGAGAGTCGTCTCTCTTCTTCGTCAGTACGATATCCAGAAGGCCCTTGTTTCAAGCAGCGGTGATGACAACACTCAACGATTAAAGAGCTTGGCGCCTGATCTTGTGCTGCCAGCACTTCGCCCCTTTCGAAAAAGTGGTGAATTAAGAACCTGGATGCATGATGAGTCGGTCACTGAATATTTAGAGACACAGCTCAAACAGAACCATTACTTCGCCATTGGTGAGTTTCATGCGTTTGGCGATGAGATGCAGACACCCGTGTCAAAACGGTTAGTGGCTTTAGCCAAAGAGTACAACTTAGTGTTGCACCTGCATGGCGATCGTCAGGCGATGCAACAGATCTTTCTGCAGTGGCCCGAGGCTAAGGTACTCTGGGCACACGCTGGGTTTGAAGCCCCTAGTGATCTGGCTGGACTATTTGATCAATACCCAAACCTCTGGGCTGATCTATCCTTTAGACCAGAGATTGTTACCTGGGGAGGCTTCAACCCTGAGTGGGAAAAGGCTCTACTGGCTAACCCTAATCGATTCACCTTAGGAGCTGATACATTCAACCTGGATCAGTGGCAGAAGATGCCGCTTTACACTCTGGATACACGAGATTGGTTAAGTACACTGCCTTCAGAGGTGGCTAAAAAAATTGCTTACGAAAATGCGGAGAGGCTATTTGATGTTTCCATTTCAGATTAGACAACCGCGTTATCACTCACTGATACCTCTTATCACACTGGGACTAAGTTGCTCTTTATCTTCGCAAGCATTATTCGCCGATGTCACCACCGGTGTCATGTTGAATCAATTTCAGAGTCAATTTCCAACCATCTACCTACCCTCTGTCGGTGAGGTAGATCGTCGTCGTTTTAAGTTGCCAGATGCTACCTCAGGTGATCCCAGCTTGTACGTCAAAGGGTTTGAGTTTACCGGCGTAAGCAGCATCGATATCAAGTATCTGCATCAAGCATTCTCGCCCTTTGAGGAGAGAGCGTTCACCCCTAAGCAACTGCTTGAGCTGACGGATCTGATCACCGACACCTATCGTCAACATGACATTGCGGCTATGGCGCGCATCCCTCCACAGGATGCTAAAAACGGAACGATTGTTTTTGAGATACACGAGTCAAATTTTGTCGGGGCAATACTAGATCATGGTTTTGAAGATCATTTTAATGTCTCACTTGAGCGTGTCGAAGCAGTCGCCTCTCTTCCAGGGTCTGAAGGGGCACCGCTGATACTCTCTGAACGAGAGCGTCAGCAGTTACTGACCATAGATATGCATGGCATCAGCGTATCAGGCGGACTGCAAGCAAACGATGACGGGGATCAGGAGCTAGAACTCTGGATAGAAAACAGTGACAGATTCTCTGGATCCATTGATCTAAACAACCAGGGTCTGAATGGAACGGGTGAAGAGCAAGCCGTTTTAACATCGATGCTATCTAGCCCATTTCAACGGGGTGGTGCTGGCTACCTGAACGCCATTAATAGTACCCAGTCTCAATTTCTTAGTATGGCTTATAGAGGGCCCATTGGGCTTCGAGGAACGACGTTAGACCTGCAAGCAGGAAGGCTTTCGGCCGATACAGACAGCAAACGACATCAATCAATCTCCTACTCTTTAGGCGTTCGTCACCCACTGATTAGAACCCTTGGCAGCAATCTATTCCTATCAGGCATCGCAGAACAACGCTTGCTTGAGGAGAGCTCAATAATCAACAACTCTTCACTGACAGACAGCGATTACGAAGTAAACACATTGAGACTGACGCTCGATGGAAACCGCGCCTTACACAAAGATAGGCTCACGTATCGACTTCAAACCACCTTGGGTAACACTGACCTTGAGGGCTCACCCAACCGCGGTCATGACCTAGCAAATGCTAATACTGCGGGTGCATTCAAAACATTCAGTGGATTCTTAACCTATCGAAAACGGTTAGCCGATAACTGGCAAGTATTGACCCATTTACAAGGCCAAATGAGCCCTAACAACTTAGATGACAGTCAACGATTAATTGCAGGCGGGTCTCAGGGACTTCGGGGTTTCAGTGCTGACGAGTTGATTGTCGATCAAGGCGCGCTGGTTCGTGTAGATATTATTAAACGGCTGAACGATCATTGGCGATTTGGTGGTTTTATCGACTGGGCAAAACTGGAGAGACGCAGCAACAATACCGACATCAATGGTAGCCCATTGGAGTCCCATAACCGAATATCTGCTTATGATTGGGGCGTCGCCTCCAGCTATAGAGTCCATGAGTCACTTCAATTCGACTTATCTGTCGCTCAAGCACTATCGAATACTCAAGGGGTGAACACCGAACAGGGCGATTTAACCACACTACTGAATTTGAAATGGGAGTTTTAAAGCGTCACTCCCACTCCATCTCTTCAAAGACACGCTGTGCATTGCGCCCGTGGATCTCTTCGTAGACGTTCAAATAACTGAATGCACTCTGGTCAATGGATGACACACTCTGCATATCACCACCCTCTTCAATCAACTCACCCACTTGTTCACGCAGAAACCTGAGGTAATCAAGGGTATCAGCCTTAGCTTTTTCCAAGGTTGTTGGTGCTCCATGGCCCGGAACAATCACCTTAGGATTTAACAACTCAATCACCTCAAACGCCTCTATCCAGGTTAGATGTTGTGATTGGGAGGCCACACCAAGCATCCGATCAACAAACACCGTATCGCCTGTATAGAGAGCGGATACTTCAGGTAACCAGACAAAGTTTTCACCCGGAGTATGAGTATGACCGACCGGAATAAACTGAACCGATCGATCACCCAGTGTGAGGGTACTCTCTGAGTCTAAAAGCGTATTGGCGTAGACAGGTTTTGTGCCTTGATAGGCGTCACCAATCAAGTTAGTAATTCGCATGACCTGCTGAGCTTCACGAGCCCTCTGATCGGTTTGGGTCGCAGTGCTACTGATCAATTCAGCGCCCTGTTGCGCAAAATAGTCGTTGCCAAACCAGCGGTGATCTTGGCCACCGGTATTAATCACTTTAATGACCGGTTGATCGGTGACTGTTTTGATCGTAGCTTCGATTTTCTCAGCCCCTCTCCAGCTACCACCTGAGTCAATCAACAGAACCCCCTGGTCAGAGACTACAAAACCAAAGGTGGCATTGTTTCCGAAATTTTCGGGAGATCGATCGGTCAGCGGCCCCACAATAGAATAGGTATTTGGAGCCACCTCTATGACCTGTAACTCATCAGCTTGAACCAGAGATGTTATTGCTAAGGTTAAAATAGCGAGGAGTGGTTTAATCATTTAGGAACCCATTGGATTGAGTGGTTGGGGCCTTATCGTAGATGAGGCGATTTCCCATGGAGTGAGGGTCAGGCTGAAGGCCAGACCCTGATAAGGGTTTATGTGATCAGTTTGCAGCGGCTCGACAGATCGTCGCGAAGCTGTCAGCTTTAAGGGATGCACCACCGACCAATCCACCGTCAACGTCAGCCATAGCAAGTAGCTCTGCAGCATTTTTGTCGTTCATGCTACCACCGTAAAGAATGGTCACGCGATCAGCGATATCAGTGTTGTGTTTGGCTATCAAACTGCGAACAAAGGCATGAGCATCCTGAGCTTGTTGTGGTGTCGCAGTTTCGCCGGTACCAATCGCCCAGACTGGCTCATAGGCAATCACAATTTGTGCAAAAGTGTCTGCACCACATAGATCGACAACCGCATTGACCTGCTCTTCTAATACAGCATTCATTTGACCCGATTGACGCTCTTCCAGTGTTTCACCGATACAGAGAACCGGTACAAGGCCGAGCTCTAGTGCTTTAAGCGTTTTTTCTGCCACCAATTGACTGGTTTCACCATAGAGAGAGCGACGCTCAGAGTGCCCCGTCAGTACATAAGCACAGCCAAGATCACGGATCATTTCACCACTCACTTCACCGGTGAAAGCGCCTTTCTCTTGATCACTTAGGTTTTGCGCACCCACTTTTATGGCGGTGTCGGCGGTTAACTCCAGTGCTTGAGGAATATAAATGAAGGATGGACAGACCGCGATATCAACACCTTTTAGAGAAGCGACCTGATCGGCCAAACCAGTCAATAGAGATTCGTTGGTCATCAACGATCCATTCATTTTCCAGTTACCCATAATTAGGGGGCGTCTCATCACGTAACTCCTTAGATCCAAACAAAAAAGACAGCTTAATAAGCCTAGAGAGCCGGATCAACCATTAGTTGCCTAGAAGAGCATTTTATATCAATCTATCTTTCTTATAATTAAGAGTTTCTTTGCGGACCATTAAACAGGTTGGAGCTCTTTGTCGTAGTGCTTAATAAGATTAATGATTAAACAGGCAATCACTCAATGGGACTTCTAATCGACGGTCAGTGGTATGATCAGTGGTATGACACTAAATCATCCAATGGAAAATTTATTCGAACAGAGGCGCAATATCGAAACTGGGTTACCCCTGATGGTGCCGAAGGCCCAACGGGTGATGCAGGTTTTAAAGCTGAACCGGGTCGATACCACCTCTATGTCTCATTAGCCTGCCCCTGGGCACACCGAACTCTAATCGTCAGAGCACTCAAGGGTCTACAAGACCAGATCTCATTTGATGTGGTGCACCCCTTGATGCTTGAGCAAGGCTGGACTTTTGATTCAGACTTTCCAGCTGCAACCAGTGATCGTGTCAATCAGAAGCAGTTTATGCACCAGATCTATACCCAGTGCGATCCAGAGTACACCGGTCGGGTAACAGTTCCAGTACTTTGGGATAAACAGAATCAGACCATTGTTAGCAATGAGTCCTCAGAAATTATTCGTATGCTCAACTCAGGTTTTAACGAGATTGGCGCAAATGATCTGGATCTCTACCCTGAATCGCTCCAAGCGGAGATTGATCAGTGGAATGAGTTCATCTACGAACCCGTTAACAATGGTGTCTATAAAGCAGGCTTTGCAACGACTCAAGAAGCTTACGATGAAGCGGTGGTGAATCTCTTTAAGCATCTGGACAGACTGGAAGAGAGGCTAACCACTCGTCGTTACTTAGTGGGTCATCAGTTAACCGAGGCTGATATCAGACTCTTCACGACTTTGATTCGCTTTGACCCAGTATATGTTCAACACTTTAAGTGTGACCGTAAACGAATCGCAGAGTACCCGGCACTATCGAACTATATGCGTGACATCTACCAGCAGCTCGGAGTAGCAGAGACCTGTGACCTTGATCATATCAGACACCACTACTACCGCAGCCACCCGACTATAAATCCGCATGGCATCATCTCCTACGGTCCAGAGTTTGATCTGATGGCGCCACACGGACGCGAGTTTTTGTAGTTGTTGGAGCCTTATCTTAGATGAGGCGATTGGTTTGAAGTGCATCGCGGCCTTTTCAAGACCGCTCCAACAGCAAGCAGCTAACCATGTTGGAGCCTTATCGCAGATGAGGCGATTTTAAAGAGCATCGCGGCCTTTCAAGACCGCTCCAACATGCTGTCGGGTTAGGGAGCCCAGTAGATATCGACAGGGGTTTTGCTTTGGCGTAGAACAGCGCGCACAGGCATCTCTTCGGTGTCGCCCTCACCCATCGCTTGCTCAAGTACCGGCAGTTTTGAATCGCCACAAAGGTGAATAAAGATACGTTTAGCGTGCAACAACCTTTGCAAGGTCAATGTCATACGCAAATGGGGAGCGACGGGCGGAGTCACACCCATACAGGCTTTAAAACCATAAGGGTTTAACGCTGCCGTTAGCTCTGGTGCATTGGGAAAGAATGATGCGGTATGACCATCCTCGCCCATGCCTAAAATCACGGCATCAAACTCTTTTGGAAGTTCACTCAGAACCTCTTCTAGCTTGGTTTGACCAGAACAGGGATACTCAGCGTCATTAAAGTGAGGAATAAAATGCGCAGCCGCCGCTCGATTCTGTAGCAAGTGTGTTTTTACAGATAGAGCATTGCTGTCTTCATGGGTATCGGGAACCCAACGCTCATCAGCCAGAGTAATCCAAACCTTAGACCAATCGAGTTCTTGTACAGAGAGCGATTGGAATAGTGCCGCCGGTGTCCGACCACCCGATACGACCAGTGTCGCACGGCCACGCTCTTCAATTCCGGCTTTTAATAGCGCGACTATCTCTTCCGTTAAACGACATTCAAGTGACTCTCGTGTATCAAATTGAAACATATTGGACATCATTAAACCTCACTCGTGCCAAGAACGACCATCACGCTCGATCAGAGCGATTGAACCAATAGGTCCCCAGGTACCGGCGTTGTAAGGTTTCACTTCGTCACCGACATCTTTCCATGCCTGAATCAACTCGTCACACCAAGTCCAAGAGGCTTCAATCTCATCACGACGAACGAACAGTGACTGATCACCGACCATCGATTCTAGAAGCAGACGCTCGTAAGCATCCGGAGTTCGTTGGTTAGGATCACTTTCGCTGAAGTCCAGGTTGAGCGCACGGTTTTGTAGATCCATGCCTTGGTGCATGCCCAGCTGTTTAGTGACCACGTGAAGACGAATCCCCTCATCTGGCTGAAGACGAATAACCAGACGATTGTTGACGATGTCACGCTGCTTAGGATCAAAAATAAAGTGTGGGTTATTTTTATAAACCACCACGATCTCGGTCATCTTTTGCGGCATACGTTTACCGGTACGCAGGTAGAAGGGTACGCCGGCCCAACGCCAGTTATCGACATTGACTCGTAGAGAGACAAAGGTTTCAGTGTTGGACTTAGTCGCAGCACTGCCCTCCTCTTCACCATAGCCAACCACCGCTTGACCACCGATAGACCCGGCTGTGTATTGACCACGCACGGCACGTTTAGTGACATTGGAAGAGTTAATTGGGTGGAGGGCTTTCAAAATTCTGACTTTCTCATCGCGAATCGAGTCTGCATCCAGCTTGCTCGGCGGGTTCATTGCGACCATGCAGAGAAGTTGCAACAGGTGGTTTTGAACCATGTCACGCATCTGCCCCACTTTATCGTAGTAACTCCAACGCCCTTCAAGACCAACGGTTTCAGAAACCGTAATCTGAACGTGATCGATTGCCGAGTTGTTCCACTGTGAACCAAACAGGTTGTTGGCAAAGCGCAGGGCAATAAGGTTTTGAACCGTATCTTTACCTAGGTAGTGGTCAATGCGGTAGATACGGTTCTCATTAAAGTATTGAGCAACCGTATCGTTGATCACCTTAGAGCTCGCCAAATCGTGACCAATCGGCTTTTCCAATACGATACGCGTCGTCTCATTGATTAACTCTGCACTGCTGAGGTTTTTACAGATGTCGCCAAACACAGCAGGCGGTGTTGCAAGGTAGTTAACCATGATTCGACTGTCATCAAGTTTAGCTTTGATCTTCTTGAAATCATCGGCGGAGGTCATATCGACCTGAACGTAATCAAGACGCGCTGAGAAACGTTGCCACTCTTCAGAGCTCATCTCACCAGGCGCTAAAAATCGAACCAGTGTCGCTTCCACCGCTTCAACAAAGGCAGCCTGGTCCCAATCCGCACGTGCAACGCCGATGATCTTAGACTCAGGGTTCAGTAGCTTCGCTTTGTCGAGCTGGAATAGCGCAGGAAATAGCTTACGCATTGCCAGGTCACCCTTGGCACCGAACAGAACAAAATCACAGGCTTGATGCATTGCATCGTTCATGAGCTACACTCCTTTGGAGGTGGAAAGAGTAAATGTAAAAAATTTATGTAATTTTAGTACATTTTGTAGCAAATGATCTACAAAAGTGATGAGCTAATTTTATATTTAAATGCACTATACCCCTTTCATTTTGGTGATTAGAGCAGTAAAACCTACTATTTTCCTTGAAACTGATACACTTAACAGACTGTTAACTTTTTTGTAATTTTTATACGTAATCCAATATGAGCATCGATATTACCCGTTTCAAAGAGCAGCTAGACGCTGTTCAACTGACTTTCAAGAGTGACCTTGCCATCATCTCCCTTTCAGGAGGGCACATACTAAGCTATCAATCCAATGGCGAGGAGCGGCTCTGGATGAGCCCTAAAGCCAACTTAGAGGCGGGCAAGTCGATACGCGGTGGCATCCCAGTCTGTTGGCCTTGGTTTGGTGCACACCTAAGCGATGAGAGTAAACCAGCCCACGGCTTTGCGCGCACGTCAATCTGGACTCTGGTTGATGCTCAAGATCACGAGGAGTTTGCCTCTGTCACGCTTGGACTTGAGAACAGCGTTGCGAATCCCCTATTCCCATACGACTGCAGCCTAGCGATAAAGGTCACTCTGACCGACAAACTCAGCGTTGAACTGATTACTACCAATCTTGGCAATCAACCGATAGAGATCACACAGGCACTGCATACCTACCTCCCTATCTCTGATCTAGACAATGCCAGCATTGCGGGTCTGAAGGGAGTGGACTATGCCGATAAGCTAAAAGATTTCGTACGTGCAACGGAAGATCGAGATTCAGTCGATCTAAAAGAGCCAACGGATAGAGTCTATTTTGACGATTCAAATTGCCTGGTCTTGAATGACAAGAACCAAGAAACGCGAATATACAAACAGAACAGCGGTACCACAGTGGTTTGGAACCCGGGAAAAGAGACGGCTAACAATATGGCGGATATAGGCGCCGAGCACTACCGTGGCTTTTTATGTATTGAAGCGGCCAATGCGATGGAAGATAAGGTCCGCATCGAACCGGGTGAAAGTTTTACCCTAAGGCAAGGGATTTACGCAGCGTAGGAGCGGTATTGCAAAGGCCGCGATGATTTTCATAAGATAGTTGCTAACGGAACTGGTGTCTGGCTTTAGCCTGACATCCACTCTTTCCGCGTTTTCCAGATAGACTATAAAGTTGACCCGCGGATGACAGGCTGAAGGCCTGTCACCTTAGATCGCCTCATCTACGATAAGGCTCCAACGCCTGCTCCTTTCCATCCGTGGAACCGCAGGATACCGTCCGTCCTGGACATGCCCTGCTCCTGCGCGTCCTGCGCTCGCAGGATACCGTCCGTCCTGGACATAAAAAAGCCGCCCGGGATGGGGCGGCGAAAGGAGTGCAGATGCACTCAGTTTCCACGACCTTTAGGAAACAGGAGGTCTACAGTGCAGAGGCCTTAGCCACTGCGTCTGAAGCTAGTTTGGTAATACCGTCCCAATCTTTTGCATCGATCAGATCGGTTGGTACTACCCATGAACCGCCAACCACGTTAACGCTGGGCAGGCTCAAGTAATCGGTAAAGTTGTTTTCATTAATGCCACCCGTTGGGCAGAAACGAACCTGTGGGAATGGACCCGAAATCGCTTTAAGCATCTTAGGCCCACCCGCAGCTTCCGCTGGGAAGAACTTGAACGCCTCAAAACCAAATTCCATACCACGCATCATCTCGGCAACCGAGCTGATTGCTGGTAGGTAGGGCATATCAGATTCCAAGCCCGCCTTAAACAGAGCATCAGTTGCACCAGGGCTAATGGCAAACATGCCGCCAGCCTCTTGAACCTGTTGAAACTCTTCCGGTTTAGTCACCGTGCCCGCACCGACAATGACATCGTCGACTTTGTCAGCAATCTCTTTGATCACTTCAATCGCTGAATCGGTGCGCAAAGTCACTTCAAGAACCTTTAAACCACCCGCTTTTAATGCTTCTGCCAAGGGCACAGCATCTTCCACGCGTTCAATGACAAGAACGGGCATGACCGGAGAGGTGGTTAACAACGCATCAACATTAATGCTCATTATTCGAAATCCTTTTACTGTTTAGTTCCGAAGAAGATAGAGGCACCCTCTTCCGCACCTGATACTAGAGAACGCATGCCTGCAAACATCTCACGCCCCATACCGAACTGGTGGGCCGATAGATCCTGAGTCGCGCATTCACGTGCCGCCAACTCAGCCTCATCAACCAGCAGCGTCAGCTCACCGGTATGCGCATCAAGACGAATCAGGTCACCGTCTTGGATCTTAGCAATAGCACCACCGTGCAGAGCTTCTGGTGTTAGGTGAATCGCCGCTGGAATCTTGCCAGATGCACCTGACATGCGGCCATCTGTCACCAGAGCAACCTTGTACCCCTTGTCTTGCAGAGATCCTAAGAAGGGCGTCAGCTTGTGCAGTTCAGGCATACCGATAGCCGCAGGCCCCTGGAAGCGAACAACCACTACACAATCTTTATTGAGCTCACCCGCTTCATAGAGGGCTTTAAGATCATCCTGCTCGTGAAGCACCACAGCAGGCGCTTCCACGACGTAATTCTCTGTCGGTACTGCCGAAACCTTAATCACTGAGCGACCAAGGTTACCGCGCATCACTTTAACCCCACCGTTATTGGAGAACGGCGCTTTTGCAGTTGAGATAACCTCTGCATCCAAAGAGGCTTCAGGGCCTGATCGCCAAACCAATTTACCCTCTTCTAGGAAAGGCTCTTGGGTGTAGTCTTTTAGGCCATTACCCGTCACTGTCAGAACATCCTCGTGCAACAGACCTGCACTAAGCAGCTCACGGAATAGAAGAGACATGCCACCGGCCGCTTGGAAGTGGTTGATATCAGCAGAGCCGTTGGGATAGATACGGGTTAATAGAGGCACTACATCAGATAGATCAGACATATCGTCCCAGTTCACAATGACACCGGCTGCACGAGCCATCGCAATGATGTGCATGGTGTGGTTGGTAGATCCACCGGTAGCCAGTAGTGCCACAATACCGTTTACAATCGCCTTCTCATCAATCACCTGATAGAGCGGACGGTAATCAGAACCCAAAGAGGTAATACGACAGACCTGTTCAGCAGCGGCTTTCGTCAACTCGTCACGGAGCGGTGTGTAAGGGTTTATGAATGATGAACCCGGCAGATGAAGACCCATCGCCTCCATCAATAGCTGGTTTGAGTTCGCTGTACCATAGAATGTACAGGTGCCCGCACTGTGGTAAGAGTCTGATTCACACTGCAACAACGCATCTCGACCTACCTTACCCTCTGCATACTCCTGACGAATACGCGCTTTCTCTTTGTTAGGCAAACCACTCGGCATAGGACCTGCCGGTACAAAAATAACAGGAAGATGCCCAAAGCTAAGCGCACCAATCAACAGACCCGGTACAATCTTGTCACACACCCCTAAGCAAAGGGCAGCATCAAACATGTTGTGTGATAGACCAACCGCGGTAGCCATGGCGATGGTATCGCGACTGAATAGACTCAACTCCATGCCATCTTGACCCTGAGTCACACCATCACACATTGCAGGCACAGCACCCGCCACCTGTGCAACGCCACCCATGCCATTGACCGCTTGTTTAATCAGTTCAGGAAAGTGCTGGAAAGGCTGATGCGCCGAAACCATGTCGTTGTAAGCAGAGATAATGCCGACGTTGGCACTCTCCATCATCTTTAGGGTGTTTTTATCTTGCTCACCACAGGCGGCAAAGCCATGAGCAAGGTTGCCACAAGCGAGTGTAGAGCGAGTGACTTTAGAGCTTTTTGCTGCCTCCATACGAGCGACATAGTCAGCACGTGAAGCACGGCTCCTTTCAACTATACGTTCAGTAACTTCAGCTAACTTAGGATGTACCACTTCCCACTCCTCTGCACCTAAAGGCGTTCTTATATGTAATTTAATTACATTTTAGAGTGGAAGCATCTATCTAACAAGAAAAAATTAAATAAATTACGTAATAAAAATAAAAAGAGTCGCGGATGCGGCTATCAATACCCTATGATATTAGGCTTTCACGTAACGAAACCGAACAACGACACCTATCACTCCGATTAGAGTCAAAAGACCTGAGCCGGTCATGAGAGTATCTGCTAAGCGAGTTTCAGTGAGCTGTTCTGACAAAATGGAGATTGGCAGAACTTGAAAGGCTAGCAACACCCATAAGTAAACATCATTGGCCAGCTTAAGCGGCGTTTCACAGGATGGACAGTCAAATGCTGTTAGGTAGGATTGGCGCTTTCGTGAGTACTCAGGTCCTCTAAGGGACGTTTGGCAGACAGGACAACGGCGATTCATTATGACTCCTAGAAACCAGTATAGCGGCCCGGTTTATGATTGGTGGTCAGGACGAAATTCAATACGATGGCACCGAGTACAGAGACCGCCAAAAGCCATGGGGTGACTAACCACACACCAGCAATCACGATCAGTGAATCCAGTACCATCTGTAATTTACCAGCACGAATACCGTAGCGTTCTTGAATGAAGAGCACGAGAACATTCAATCCACCCAAGCTGGCTTGGTGTCTGAAGACTATCAGAAGGCCAATTCCAATTAGGAGGCCGCCACCGATACTGGCAAATAGAGGATCGATTCCCTCTATGACCAACCAGTTTGGAACCAATTCTGTCAGTAAGGAGACCAGTGCAACAGAGAGCATGGTTTTTAAGGTGAAAGCCCACCCCATCTGAACGATGGCCAGCAGGTAAAATGGCAGATTGGTTAGAAACAGTGTCAACCCAAAATTAAAACCGGTTGAGTAGTGAATTAAGATCGCTAACCCCGTGGTTCCCCCTGTTAATAGGCCCGCCTCTTTAAGAAAAAGAACACCCATGGCTACAGCAAGAGTACCCGTCACTATGGCTTGCAGATCTTCAAACAGTGTGTGCTTGGTCGGTTCTAATTTGAGTTTTTCCAAGGTTTCATCCCTGTAACTAAGGCACAATCGCCATCGGATCGTTTAATTCGTAGCGAAGATTGTACCTTAGGAATGGGTTGAGAGTTACTGGGTATACTGATCGATGAAACGCCAAGTTTCATCGAGTATCGTCTTGAGTTCTTCGATTAATAGATCAACATCTCCAAGACTTGGTGAGTTGTAGACATCCATCAACGCTTTAGCCTTGTGACTGATTGCTGGTAAACCCAATACCGCTGACGCCCCTTTTAACTTGTGTGCTAACTGTTCAGCTGCAACAGGGTCCAGTGTTTTTAGTTGTTCATCAACCGATTGATATTCCGATTGAAACCTAACCAAATAGCTCTTCAGTTTGGCCTCTGTTTTCCAGTATGAGAGTGCCTGCTCTCGGTTGAAAAATTCAGAATCAAACTCTTCAGCAGCGTTTGATTGTTCTGTAGAGATGTTTGCACTCTCTATTGAAAGCTCATCGACCTTTGATACATTTGACACCCATTTGTTAATAACTTCGATCGACCTATCGATATCAAAAGGTTTAGCGATAAAGTCGTTCATTCCAGAATCCAGAGCTGCCTGCTTATGCTGTTCAAAAGCGCCCGCAGTCAAAGCCACAATTGGAATATCCAGTTTCAACTCTTTGCGGATCGCCTCTGTTGCTTGATAACCATCCATGATGGGCATCTGCACATCCATTAAGATAAGATCGACTTCAGACGCATGACTCCTCAGCCAATTTACTGCCTCTTGCCCATCATTTAGGGTTATGACACTTGCCCCTTCAGATTCAAAAGAGAGAACCGCCACCTCACGGTTAAACTCATTATCGTCCACCACCAACAGTCGAATGTCTTGCAACGAGTGGGCCGCATGGCCTTTGTATTGAATTGCGTTAGGTTGAATCGTTTTTTGGTAGGCATCGTATAGATCTGATGCTGTGATCGGTTTTTCAAGAATTAGATCCACGTATTGACTGTCAGATGAGCTTTTAACTTGATCCATTCCGTAAGCGGTCACCATGACGATGATTGGCGTTTTATCGCTAGGCAAATGAGTTTTCAACTGCTTCGCAACCGTTAATCCATCCACATCCGGCATATCCCAATCTAACAGGATAATGTCTTTAATTTCTGCCCCCTTGATCACTTTATCAATGACCATAGCGCCACCATTGACCACATCTGAGCGCCAGCCAATCGAGTCGACAATGGATCGAATCGCTTCACGCGCCACCTCATGATCGTCTGCGATTAATACATCCAGTGAGCGGCTCTGGTGTCTAACGGACGCATCACCCAAAGGCATGATTAGAACAAATGAGAAAGCACTGCCCTTACCCTGCTGACTCTCAACTTTAAGTGTAGATCCCATCAAGTTAAGGAGTGATTGACTGATTGAGAGCCCTAAACCACTCCCCCCAAATTTTGAATGGGTGCCTGCCTCGCCCTGCTCGAAGGCTTCGAATATCAGATTTAAATTCTCTTCGGCGATGCCAATACCACTGTCTTTGACCGAGAAAAGCAGCTCAACAGAATCGGCCGTTTTACTGAGCGTAATGATCTCTAATTGGACGTAGCCCGACTCAGTAAACTTAATCGCATTGCCGATAAGATTCACTAAGACCTGTTGAATGCGAACTTCATCACCCACTACCTGATTTTCCAGATGGGTGGCATTGTTAATCACCAACTCAACCTGCGGTTTATTCAGTGCAGCGCTGTGCATAATCGCCGATAGGTTGTTAACCAATTTTTCTAAATCAAAAGTACTGGGCGATAAATCCAGTTTATGAACACCCAGTTTTGAGTAGTCCAAAATGTCATTAATCACCGCAAGTAGGGATTGTCCTGCGGCCATTAATCGAGCACCAATGTGTTCAGCATCTAACTCACTGCCTTTGCGCTGTAACATCTGTGACATGGCAATGATTGAGTTCAGAGGTGTGCGAATCTCATGACTCATATTGGTTAAAAATTCACTCTTAACCGCGGCGAGCCTTTCCGCCTCTTGCGAACGACTGATCAGCTCTTCGTTCGTTGCAGCCAATTCCATTGTGCGCTGTTCTACTGCTTGCTCTAGCTCTTCTCGATAGGCTTGAGCTTGGCTTTCCAGTTTATACTCAGCCGTCAAATCACGCAGGTTACCGACAAAATAGGGTTTCTCACCAATCCAGATCTGAGTCACGGCAATTTCGACTGGGAAGGTTTGCCCCTCTTTCGTCAGTGCAAAACTTTTTCGCGAGCTTTCGACTACATGTTTAACGCCGGTTCTTTTATAGCTGTCTAAATAGCCATCGTGATGTGACCTCATAGGATCCGGCATCAGCATTTTGACGTTTTGATTGAGCACCTCTGAGTGTGTATATCCAAAGAGCTTCTCGGCCGCCTGGTTAAACTCAACAATCAGTCCTTTATCGGTGATCAAAATGGTCGGAATCAGTGAATTACTGATGATTTTTTCACGTATCGCAGACTCTTTTTTTAAAGTATTTTCTGCAATCAACTCGTTAACGGCCGCGCGGCTCCATAACAGGCTCAATAACGCCAGGGTTAGTCCAACGCCAATGGGAATGGGTTGAAGCAACTCCTTTTGTACCAGCTTCGGAAGGTTGAGGGGCTCAAACTCGGAGATAAGATAAAGTGATCGGGGTGATTCAACGACCAGACTTCCGATAGAACGTGGGTATTGAAGCCTTAACACCGAGGCTTCCTCTATTTTATTGACCTGGTTATCGTTAGTGGCTTTGAGTGAGTACCAGATCGCCTGGTGAGTATCGGCAAAACTGCTTTGCCCCCCGAGTTGGCGACTCCAATTAAATTGACCTGTCTCATCAAAGATCCAGTAGCCCTCATCATCAACCAACTCAATATTCCCTGGGAGCGTTGCTGCCACATCCATCTCATGCAGAATGTTCTCAGCTAGATAGTTCAGTATTAATACACCCACCAGATCGCCGGCATCGTTTATCAGTTTGTGACTTAAACGAATCATCGGTTTATGGGGCTGTTCTATCTGACCATTCTCAACATTCAGGTCAAGCTGTGATGCATAACTCTCATTCGGACCTAGGTTTAACGCTTCGAAAAAATAGTAACGGTTGGATTTGTCTTGCAGAAGTTCAGTGGGAGTGATGACAGCCTCGCCTGAAGAGTAGTTCACTCGAACGGTTTCATACCCAAGATTTGAGAGGATTCGAACCTGATCGTAACGTCGACTGACCGTTGAAAGAAGCGCGAAGTAGTTTTCAACACCTTGTCTAGCCTCTTCGCTGGGGTTATTGGTGTACTCTATGATCTCTTTGGAGTTGATCAACGTCTCTAAATCTTGTGATAGAAAATCAAGATCCTCTTGGATAACGACCCCAACGGATTCAAGCAGGTCATCAGTAACTTGACGTTCACTGTCGTAACGCGCTGTCTCAGTCTCAATAATCGTGTAACTGTATAGCCCTATTGGAACTAACAGAACAATTAATAATCGTAAAAAGACATTGATGAATAGATTGCTACCAAGAGAGAACTGCATTTATAACTTCCGATAGAAAAGGGATTTGTCCTCATTTAAGAGCAGTCCATTTCTGGCATAATGAAACCAATGTTTTGGTTTTTTTCTTTCTACTTTGTAGCCTTTTCGGTTTAGAGATAAGCTCATTAAGATGACCCATTCAATCACTTCAGCCGAGTTAACCAACCCTCTCTATTACCTACAAAATGCACAGACACTAATCGGCTGGGTCGTTAAGGTTTATCAGGATCTTCTTACAGAAGAAGAGTTAGATAGACTGTCTCAATTTCAGTCATTGAGCGAGCCAGCGAAGGCACTGTTAATAAGAATGGTGATGCGCAGCCAATCTCAATTTTTGATGCGCCACATCGATCACTACCAAGAGATCATAGAGCCAACTGAAGCGCTAATTGATTCATTAGTAAGTGCCAAACTGATAGCACTCAACCAACCGCTATCCGTTCAAGAGTGTTTCAAACTGCTTAATCGGCAAGAGTTGTTGATGCTTCACAACCAACTGAGCTCAAAGCCATTGAGTAAAAGCAGTTCAAAACAGACCCTGTATGACTCACTGCAAAGGAGTAGCACTGCCCCCCTTCCCCTTCACCAGCATCTACCTGTGCTTGGTGATACTCTCCATCTTTTGTGTGATCCGCTGTTTGAGCGTCTCAAGTTGATGTTTTTTGGCAACCTGCATCAAAGCTGGAGTGAATTTGTCGTTACGGAGCTAGGTTACTTCAAATATGAGCCCGTTGAACTTAGCCTAGAGAGTCGAGCGTTTCATCGCAGAGAGGACCTTGATCAATACATCGAATTAGAGCATCTGTTGACCGGCGATAGTCTCTTATCGATTGAAGAGAGAGTCCTAGCCACCCAAAGAATCGAACCGATAAGCAGTTGGCTGGCAGGTCGCAAAGATCGCGTCCTCTATCTATTGGCGAGAGAGTTGGAGCGCGAGGAACAAACACAGGCGCTAAGGGTCTATCAGCAACTGAGTATTCAAGATGCTCACATACGCGAACTCCGCCTGTTAGAGCGCTTAGGGAAACTGGAAGAGTGTCATGAGCGGACACGGCTATTACAAAAGGACAACCCTACCCCGCTAACTCAACTTGCCTACCAGCGTCTGTTAAAACGTAGCAGTAAAAAACTGGGCGTTGAATACAGTGCGTCTACACTCCTAGCCCCGCCTCAACAGAGATTAACCCTGGATCAAATAGAGGGGGTATCCGTTGAACGACAGGTTGCAGAGCACTTAACGAGCGAAAACTCGCACAGCCATTACGTCGAAAACCACTTAATCAATGGACTCTTTGGCTTGCTCTTCTGGGATGTGATCTATGCCCCGGTTCCTGGCGCTTTTTTTAACCCCTTCCAATCCCGCCCAGCCGACCTCTACCGAAGTCACTTCAAAGAGAGACGCTACCCTCTCATCACTGAGGCGATGACTCAAATAGAAACGGGCCAGTATCGTGAAACCATTCGGCAACGATTTAGAGAGAAACAGGGTATAACAAACAGCTTCATCCATTGGTCTGTACTGACAGAGGAACTTGTTGAGCGGGCATTAAATTTTATCCCTGCAGATCATTTAAAAAGGATTTTTGAACGACTTTTGATGGATATTAGAACGCATCGTAGCGGTCTTCCTGATCTGATTCGATTTAACAGTGACGACGAGAGTTATGAACTGATCGAAGTGAAGGGGCCAGGCGATCGCATTCAAGACAACCAAAAACTCTGGCTCGATTTTTTTGTTCGTCATGACATCCCCTGCTCCGTCTACTGGATCGAGTGGAGCCACCCCGAATGAGAGCCCTCTCCGTTCGCACTTTATGTGAGTTTTGTGATCGATCTGGTGATATAGATCTAAGATATACGCCGGCCCCTACAGCGCTGGAGGGAATACAGGGGCATAAACGACTGCAAATGCGTCGTCCCAAGAGCTATATCCCAGAGTTCCCCCTGGCAGTGGATATCGAAGATTTCCAGCTAAAAGGCAGAGCCGATGGTTGGGACCCTAACCAGAATCGTGTTGAAGAGATAAAGACACACCGAGGGGATCTTGAACGCCAGTCAACGGGACAGCGACAGCTTCATATGGCACAACTTCGAAGCTATGGTGCCATGCTATGCATGAGTGAATCATTGCAAGAGATTCACTTGAGATTGAGCTACCTGGAGATCGCTTCCGACGAAGTTACACACTTCGACTTTACTGTGGATGCTGAACAGTTGATCGAAGAGCTCAAACAACGAGTGACTCACTATCAAACTTGGCAGAGCACTCTCGATCAACACCGAGCGGCTCGGCAAAGCCATATTGCGTCGCTCGCTTTCCCTTTTCCCCATTTCAGAAAAGGGCAACGGGAGCTGGCTGAAGCCGTCTACAAAGCGAACAACAGAGCTAAACAACTACTTATAGAGGCACCCACTGGCTCAGGAAAAACCTTGGGCACCCTGTTTCCAGCGATTAAGGCGCTTCAGACCGAGTCGTTGGACAGCCTCTACTATCTGACAACCCGAAATACAGCCCGTAGAGTGGCACTGGATGCCTTTGAGTTAATTCAAAGCGACTCACCCATTCCACTCACGCTCATTGAGATGACCTCAAAAGAGGCGGGCTGCATCGAACCTGACAAACTCTGCCAGGGCGATAGCTGCCCACTGGCAAAAGGCTTTTTTGATCGCCTACCGGCTGCTCGTGATGAAGCGTTTACAAAACAACTACAGACCTTTGATCAGACCGCTCTGCAAAGGCTCGCCAAGCAGCACTCTCTCTGCCCCTACTTTTTAGGGCAAGAACTGGCGCGCTGGGCGGATATTGTGGTGGCTGATATCAATCAATTTCTGGCATCTAGTGCTATTTTGTATGGCTACCTTGTTCAAGATGAGCGAAAGGTCTCGGCACTGGTGGATGAGTCTCACAATTTGATCAGCCGCTGTCGCGACCTCTACTCGCTGGAACTTCGCCAGATTGATTATCGTTTTGATACTAACAATCAGGATTTACAACGCGCCTTGGATTCTGTGCAACGCGCGTGGCAACAGCTGTTTAGTGATCGAACAGGTGAACAAGAATTTATTAACTACCTACCAGAGACATTAGAGAATGCACTGCAGAAACTCTGCTCAGTCATCGGTGAAGAGCTGGCCATGGACCCATCAAGCATGGAGCTGCAAAATCTACTCTTTGCCTCTTCGGCCTATTTAAAGTTGGCTGAACAGTTTGGCGAGCACTCCATTGCCCGAGTAGAGAAACGCCGTAGAGGCAGAGGCGAGTTAGCCATACTCAATATGGATCCATCGCTATTCCTAGTTGAGCGCTGGCAATCTCTTCACAGCTTGACGATGTTCTCTGCCACGCTAAAGCCGTTTGACTACTACCAACAACTGCTTGGTCTAAATGAACCCGTATCAGGGTCGCTGCCTTCACCCTTTGAACCTGACCAGATCCGATTAACCCTTCGCAGAGATATCGATACTCGTTATCAATTCAGAGCGCGTTCGATACAACCTATCGCAGAGTTACTGGTGGAGCTGTATCACCAAAATCCAGGCAACCACCTCTTCTTCTCCTCCAGCTTTAGTTATCTAAACGAGATTGAAAAGGCTGTTGCTGAGATGGACCCAGATATTGATCTGCATCCGCAAAGGCAGGCCATGTCCAATGCCGAGCGACAGGACTTTTTAGATGCTTTTTCACCAACGAGTCGAAAACTGGGTTTGGCTGTACTGGGTGGTCTTTTTTCGGAAGGGGTCGATCTTCCAGGAGATCGACTGATTGGCGTAACGGTTGCCACCTTGGGGCTACCGCCCTTTGATGAGTTTCATGATCTGATGCGAAACAGTTTTGATGAGCGTTTCGGAAAGGGATATGAGTACACCTACCTTTACCCAGGTTTGCAAAAGGTAATTCAAGCTTGTGGGCGTTTAATACGCACGGCTGAGGATCGAGGAACGCTGACGCTGATTGATCCTCGATTTGCATCGCGTGAGATACAGGCGATGCTACCGAGCTGGTGGCCATCGCCTCATCTTCGATAAGGCGCCAACACCAACTCGGCGAACGAACCGTTGGAGCGGTCTTATAAAGGCCGCGATGCACTGGTTAGGGTGACTGGCCTTCAGCCTGTCATCCGCTGCTTCAATTAACTATCCAACATCCCCTGATGCACGATGAAGTCGATGATATCTTGCAGCCCTTTTCCCTCTTTTAGATTGGTAAAGACCCAAGGTTTCTCGGGGCGCATTCGATTGGTATCCGACTCCATTACCGATAGATCTGCACCGACGTAAGGTGCCAAATCGATTTTGTTGATCACCAACAGATCCGATTTAGTGATTCCCGGTCCACCTTTACGAGGAATCTTTTCGCCCTCTGCCACATCGATGACGTAGATCGTAAGATCCGCCAACTCTGGACTGAAGGTTGCACTGAGGTTATCACCACCAGACTCAACAAAGACAAGATCCAGCGTTTTATGTCGTTTAGCCAGCTCTTCAACTGCCGCTAGATTCATTGAGGCATCTTCACGAATAGCGGTATGCGGGCAACCACCCGTTTCCACACCAATGATGCGATCAGGCTCTAGCGCTTCAGCGCGAGTCAAAATCTTTGCATCCTCTTGGGTGTAGATATCGTTGGTCACAACGGCAAGGTTGTAGTGATCCCGCATCGCTTTACACAACGCCTCGAGTAGTGCTGTTTTACCGGAACCTACTGGACCACCTACGCCAATTCGAAGTGGGGATTTATAGTCACTCATGACTGCTCCTAAGATCTAAATAATCGTGTGTATTGTGTTTCGTGTCGACTGCTTGCAATCGCTAATGCTGGCGTCACGCTACTGGGGTTTAATACCCCTTTGGAATGTTCAACTGACTGCTCTAATGAAGAGGCCATTCGTTGCAGCGTCTGCTGGCCTTGTGTCTGACCGAGCGGAATCAGCTTAACGCCAGCCATAACGGCATTCTCTAGCCAGCTCCACAGGTAACCAGCAAACAGTTTATCGCGAGGGATTTGCCATTGATGCGCGGCAATCGCGATCCCTGCTAATTGTGTTCGCTGGCAGGCCTCCAACAAGAGACCTTCTAGGTTTACATCCAACTGGGGAAGCAAGCGCGCTAACGCCGCCCCACGCTGCTTCTCTTCAAGACGGAGCTCTTTGGTTTCGCGCCAAGCGATCAACTCTTTTGTCAGTTGGTTAAATGCCTGTGCATCGGCTTCATATAAGGCGTTAAGCATTCGATCCAGCATCGGTAGCTCAAGTGTCGTTAGGGAGTGATTTAACTGTTCTGTTAACCAGGCTTCAAATCGCTCTTGAGAGTCTACCCAGCCCGCTTCAACCGCCAACTCCAACCCTTGCGAGTAGGTGAATGCACCGACCGGCAGTGACGGACTGATCAGCTGAAAAAGACGAAGATCACTTAGCACGTTGCGCCTGTGCTTTGGTTTTAATACGGGTCGCTAGGGCCAGTGTTGCTGCGATGGAGCCAACAACGGCCAAAGAGAGTGCAGCATGCTCAACTGAGGAGAAGGCATGCCCCAAAGCTGAAGCCAAATTAGAGTGATCACCCGTATGAGCAAAGGCCGCAGTTGGGGCGATCATAAGAAGCGACAATAATTTAATGTTCATTGTTTTATATTCCTGTTAAATACCTAATCTATAAAGAATTAATGTGAATGTTCATGATCATCTGAATGACTGTGTGAATGGCTGTGCGAGTGTCCGTGACTAGAACCACCATAGGCGCCAGCCTCAGGTTCAAACGGCAGTGACTCACAGGTCACTACACCACCCAATCCAACCACCATGTCGTCCAACACATGGTCATGTTGGTAGCTAACATACTCATCATTGATCTCAAGTGGCACGTGTCGGTTACCTAGGTGATAACAGATACGTGATTTTAGAAGTGGGTCACTGGTTCTAACCACTGACAGAGGTTCAGCCGCGGCCTGCACTGTCACAACCACCCCGTCATCATTCGTTAACTGTTCGCCCCCACGAAGTATCTCCCCGCGTGGTAGATCCAAACCGGCCTCTGTACCATTAGAGAGCGTTACTCTCAGACGGCTGCGTATGCGCTGATCAATGGTCAACTCAAGCGTCAGATCGGTTTCAACTGAATGGGACTCCAGCTTTTTATTCAGTTTAATCATCTCGTTACTGTCTTACTTAAAATAGGAAATAGCGCTGCGCCATCGGCAATATTTCGGCCGGTTCACAGGTTAACTTCATGCCATCTGCAGTGACCTCATAGGTTTGAGGATCCACCTGAATATCGGGCTGCCAATCGTTATGAACCATCTGATCTTTGGTGGCGGTTCTACACCCTTTTACAACGCCGATCATCGACTGCAGACCAAGCTCTTCAGCCACTCCAGCAGCGACAGCTGCTTGAGATAGGAAGGTCATTGACGTGCTTTGAGCCGCTTTACCAATGCTGGCAAACATTGGACGATAGTGAACAGGCTGAGGCGTTGGAATGGATGCATTAGGATCGCCCATAGGGGCCGTCGCGATCATACCCGCCTTCAACACCAGACTGGGTTTAGTGCCAAAGAAAGCCGGTTTCCATAACACCAGATCGGCCAGTTTGCCGACCTCAATTGACCCCACTACGTGTGAAATCCCGTGGGCGATGGCCGGGTTAATGGTGTATTTAGCAATGTAGCGTTTCAAACGATGGTTATCGTTGCGCTCAGAGTCCGCTTCTAAAGGGCCTCTCTGCACTTTCATCTTATGCGCAGTCTGCCAGGTACGAATGACAACTTCCCCAACTCGACCCATCGCTTGTGAATCTGATGAGATCATCGAAAAAGCGCCCAGATCGTGAAGGATATCCTCTGCAGCAATGGTTTCACGACGAATACGTGACTCTGCAAAGGCGACATCTTCAGCAATACTGGGATCTAAATGGTGACAAACCATCAGCATGTCGAGGTGCTCATCCACCGTATTAATGGTGTATGGGCGTGTTGGATTGGTCGACGAAGGCAGCACATTTTTAAGCCCTGCAGCCTTGATGATATCCGGTGCATGACCACCACCCGCTCCCTCTGTGTGGTAGGTGTGAATCACACGGTCACCGATCGCATCCAGAGTCGCTTCGACAAAGCCTGATTCATTTAATGTGTCAGTATGAATCGCTACCTGAACATCGTACTTCTCTGCAACGCTCAGGCAGTTATCGATCGAAGCGGGCGTAGTGCCCCAATCTTCATGCAATTTAAGCCCGATGGCACCCGCTTCAACCTGCTCGATTAACGGCTCGGGAAGACTGGCGTTACCCTTACCTAAAAAACCGAAGTTCATTGGTAAGGAGTCTACTGCCTCCAGCATTCGAGCAATGTTCCATGCACCCGGTGTACAGGTGGTTGCATTAGTACCGGTGGCTGGGCCTGTTCCACCCCCGATCATTGTGGTGACGCCTGAGCAGAGCGCTTCATCGACCTGCTGCGGACAGATAAAGTGAATGTGAGCATCAATCCCGCCAGCCGTTAGAATACTGCCCTCACCGGCAATCACTTCTGTACTGGGACCAACGACAATATCAACATTAGGTTGGATGTCAGGATTACCGGCTTTGCCGATCGCAAAGATACGACCATCGCGAACGGCAACATCGGCTTTTACTATCCCCCAATGATCAAGAATCAATGCATTGGTAATGACCAGATCCGGTGTATCAACGCGGCAGGCTTGGCTCTGACCCATACCATCACGGATAACCTTGCCGCCACCAAACTTAACCTCCTCACCGTAGGTCGTGTAATCCTTCTCGACCTCTAACCAGAGCTCGGTATCCGCTAAGCGAACACGGTCTCCTGTGGTTGGACCAAACATTTCTGCATACGCGGTGCGATCAATAACAGACATTCTGATCTCCTAATCCAATTGGCCACTGACTTTGGCTTGAAACCCATAAACAACGCGGTCACCCGTCAGTGCCACCAACTCGACCTCGCGCGACTGACCTGGTTCAAAACGGACCGCTGTTCCCGCGGCAATGTTTAGTCTAAAACCCCGTGCTTTTTCACGGTCAAAAATGAGGGCTTCATTGACCTCATAGAAGTGGTAATGAGAGCCAATCTGAACCGGACGATCACCGGTATTCGCGACGCTGACTTTGATGGTCTCTCGACCCTCATTGAGATTGATACTGCCCGCATCAACTTTGTATTCACCTGGAATCATTAAGCCACCTCTTAAACAATCGGTTCATGGACGGTGACCAATTTAGTCCCGTCAGGGAAGGTCGCCTCAACCTGAACGTCATGGATCATCTCAGGCACCCCCTCCATAACCTCTTCACGAGTCAGCAAGGTGCGGCCATAGTCCATCAATTCAGCAACCGTGCGACCATCGCGTGCCCCTTCCATCACTGCTGCACTGATGAGCGCAACCGCTTCGGGGTAGTTCAATTTCAAACCACGCTCTTTACGACGTTCAGCGAGCAGCGCTGCGGTGAATATCAGTAGTTTGTCTTTCTCTCTGGGTGTCAGTTCCATGATAGTTCCCTTAAGCGGTGTTCATGAGAGTTAATAAATTAGACTTAGCAAAATAGAGACCAGTTTTTATAAAAAGCCTAAAAAGCGAATAAAATCGAACAAATTGCAGACATCGTCTAGAAAAATCCAAAAATTGACAACAATCAGAATAACCCGGCTGGATTTTTGGCAAAAAAAACGCACCACTTAAGTGCGTTTAAGAATTAACTTGGTTCAGGTTGCCCAAATGCGGGGCGCCGCGGCCTCTTTTCCAAGAGATTGAGGTCGAATGAGACGCCAAACGCTAGAAAAGAGGAAAATAACCTCTTGGCTCTGCTCTGAAATGGTGCGAACAACCAGTAGACCATCCATCAGGGTCGCGCCTGAAAGCGGGTCATCTGACAGCAGCTGTTGAACCTGCTCTAACAGATCCTGATCATCAACGGTCGCGACCATCGACGCATAACCTGACACCCCTTTTAAACCGATCGAACTGTCGATCAGGGAAGCTCCATCGGTTGCAAATCGATCGAACATCACAGGTTCGCCGTCACGATAGATTCGCATCTCTGAACTTAACTGCCCGGTTTCAAAACGCTCTTCATTAGAGGGGCGACCAAAGCAGTTGATCTCCCAGCCGATAAAATGAGCGCCCGCCTCTAAATGCACTTCGGTGACAATATGGGATTGGGTGCCTGGGAAGAATATATTCTCCAGTGGCATCCACTCTAAAGAGCCGCCACCAGCGACCGTTAAGCGCTGAGAGACCTCCGCAACAGGGCCGATAGAGCGATAAAACTTAGTCGCCCCTGGTGTTGTCAGTAGAACCTTAGCATCCTTGGAGACCTGCAAATCGATATTGAGGTCATCACCGGCCACCACACCTCCGGGGGGATGTAGCAGGTAGGTGTGGCATACCTCGCCTTCAGGATAAAAGGCGCGCTGTACTGCCAATGGCCCCTCCCGTTTGGAGTCCACCAAGCGCGTCTTATCACCGCGCAGTTGATAACCAAGCGTCAGTTCAGCATGCCACCCTTGGCGGCCAGTCAGTGAGTTCACAATATCCCTTAAACCGTTAGATACTTTGAAACCAATGTATCATCAAGTTGATCCATTGAGCCAGCAGCAACATTGCGCCCACGATCTAGCAGTGTGAAGACATCTCCGACTTTGCGAGCAAAAGGGAGCTTCTGCTCAACGAGCAGAACGGTCAGCCCAAGCTCTTGGTTCAATTGTCGAATTATATCGCCGATCTGCTGGACAATATTGGGCTGAATACCCTCAGTAGGCTCATCCAGGATCAACAATTTAGGATTGACCACGAGTGCTCGAGCAATGGCTAACTGTTGCTGTTGTCCACCACTCAAATCCCCACCACGACGAGCCAACATCTCTTTTAAAACGGGGAATAGATCAAAAATATAGTCCGGTATTTTGCGTGCGCCGCGCGGCAATACAGGCAATCCAATCTGTAGATTCTCTTCAACGGTCATCAACGGAAAAATTTGACGACCCTGTGGCACATAACCAATACCAATATAGGGGCGCTTTTCAACGCTAAGCTTAGAGATATCCTCCCCCATGAAACGAATCTCACCCTGTTTGATCTTGTTGTGCCCCATTACACAGTCCAACAGAGTCGTTTTGCCAACACCATTGCGCCCCATTAAGACACTGCACTCACCCTCTTGAACAGCAAGATCAAGATCCCAAAGGGTGTGACTTTCACCGTAAAACTGATTCACTTTGTTAAGTTCAAGCATCCCACTACTCTCCAAGGTAGACCTGCTTCACGCGGTCGTCATTCTGAACTTGATCCATGGTACCCTCGGCTAACACCGAACCCTGATGCAGCACGCTCACGGTGCGACCACCTTCGGCTAGGTTTCGAACAAACTCCATATCGTGTTCAACCACCACCACTGAGTGTTTTCCGGCCAACGAGATCAGCAGCTCTGCGGTCTTGTCCATCTCTTGGTGAGTCATGCCCGCCACGGGTTCGTCCACCAGAAGAAGTCGTGGCCGCTGCATTAACAGCATGCCGATCTCTAACCACTGCTTCTGTCCGTGGGACAGAGCACCTGCCAGTTTAAAACTGTGCTCCGCCAAACCGATGAGCTGCTGCACGTCGGCAATTCGATCCGACTGTTCAGAGCTTAGCTTGGCAGTATAAAGCGAGATGAAATCTCGATTTTGTGCCATCGCCAACTCCAGGTTGGCAAACACCGATAGGTTCTCAAACACCGTCGGTTTCTGGAACTTGCGCCCTATTCCTGCCTCAGCAATGGCTGGTTCATCCATGTTGAGCAGATCAATCGTTTGACCAAAATAGGCGGTGCCTGTATCGGGTTTTGTTTTACCGGTAATAATATCCATCATGGTCGTTTTGCCAGCACCATTTGGCCCGATGATGCAGCGTAACTCCCCATCTCGTATGTAGAGATTGAGATCATTAATCGCCTTAAAGCCATCAAAGCTAACCGATAACCCTTCCAAATAGAGAAGAATCTGTTTGTCGACATTGAGTCGTTCGCTCTGTGCGGCATTCACAATATCGAACACCTGATCACGACGCATAAACTCTTGCAGTGAGAATCCAGACATTAGACGCTCTCCTTTTTACGAATCAGTCCCACTACCCCTTTGGGTAAAAAGAGCGTGACTAGTACAAATAGACCACCCAGAGCGAACAGCCAAACATCGGGCAACTCGACGGTGAAGTAAGATTTTGCATAGTTAATTAACAGCGCACCGATCACCGCGCCATAGAGCGAGGCACGACCACCCACCGCGACCCAGACCACGACCTCAATGGAGTTCAGAGGCGAAAATTCATTCGGGTTGATGATGCCCACTTGAGGCACGTAGAGTGCACCGGCGACGCCGGCAATCATGGCCGAGATAGTAAATACCCAGAGTTTTATGTTCTCCACACGGTAACCCATAAAGCGAGCACGCGATTCAGAATCTCGCACTGCGACACAGGCTCTGCCCGCGCGGCTTTCAGTTAACGCACGACTGATCAAATATCCGACCATTAAAGCCACAGCACTGGCAATAAAGAGTCCTATCTTGGTCGCATCATCAGACAGACTGAATCCGATAATGTCTTTAAAGTCGGTCAGGCCGTTGTTACCACCAAACCCCATCTCGTTGCGATAAAACGCCAACATTAATGCGTAGGTTAACGCTTGAGTGATGATCGACAGGTAGACCCCTGAAACGCGAGAACGAAAAGCCAGAGCGCCAAAGACATAAGCCAGCAACCCTGGTACCAATAGGACCATTAAGGCTGCGAACCAGAACTGATCAAAACCGCTCCAGAACCAGGGAAGCTCCTGCCAGTTTAGGAAGACCATAAAGTCCGGCAGATCGGGATTCCCATAGACACCTCGATCACCAATTTGACGCATTAGGTACATACCCATTGCGTATCCGCCCAACGCAAAGAATGCCGCATGCCCTAGAGTAAGGATGCCCAAATAGCCCCAAACCAGATCGACTGCAACCGCTAGAAGCGCCAGCGTCAGGTATTTACCCAGTAGAGAGATGGTATAAGTCGGCACATGAAGAGCTGAATCCGCTGGCAGACTGTTCAGCACCGGAACCGCAACAATCAGAGCGATCAAGAGGCCAATAAGCCAACGTCCGCCCTTATCATTTTTAAGAATCTGTAATAGAAACATCGAATTAACCCTCCGCTGCTCGACCGCGTTGTGGGAACAAGCCACGTGGACGTTTTTGGATAAAGAGGATGATGAACACAAGCACTAGAATTTTCGCTAACACTGCACCCGCCCAAGGCTCCATGACCTTGTTTGCCAGTCCTAAGCTCAAGCCTGCAACCAGGGTTCCCCAGAGGTTTCCGACACCACCAAAGACCACCACCATAAAGGAGTCGATGATGTAGGCCTGGCCTAAATTGGGCCCCACATTGGTCAGCTGTGAAAGCGCTACACCGGCCACACCGGCAACGCCCGACCCCAAACCAAAGGTCATCGCATCAACCCACTCAGAGCGAACGCCCATAGCACGAGCCATCGCACGGTTCTGTGATACCGCTCGTACCTGAAGACCCAAGCGGGTTCGCTTCATGACTAGCGACAGAGCAACAAAGACAAACAGACAGAAGAAGATGATGTAAAGACGACTCTCTGTTAGCGAGAGAAGTGGATTGATCTCTATAGAACCGGCCATCCATGAGGGTGTTTCAACACTTCGGTTCAGTGGTGAGAAGATCGAGCGCACGGCTTGTTGTAATACCAGTGAGATACCGAAGGTCGCCAACAGCGTTTCCAGCGGTCGACCGTATAAGAAGCGAATCACACCTCGTTCAATCGCAATACCTACCAGACCAGAGACAACAAACGCTGCTGGAATGGCGACAAATAGGGAGTACTCAATCGAGTTAGGCATCAATAGTTGCACGACATAGGTCGTGTAGGCGCCGATCATGATCAGCTCACCATGGGCCATATTAATAACCCCCATCACACCAAAGGTGATGGCCAAGCCAATTCCAGCAAGTACCAATACCGACCCCAAACTAAGTCCAAAGTAGACAGTCTCAACACCCGAGTAGAAAGAGGCCTGATCTTGGTGAGTCTGTATAGCCTTATTAGCAGCCGCAACAAGCACCTCATCACTGGAGCGCTCAACAAACTGTGTCAGTGCCGCCAGAGCCGCGGGCTCAAGGGTATCCGCAAGTGTTGTAATGGCTTTCGCTGCTCGTGTTGTGTTATCACCGTTTAGGTCCGCCACAGCTAGCACGATATTAAAGGCCTCTAGAACAGAGGAATCGGATTCAGACTTGATGAGCTCACGCAATTGACCCACCACCTCTGGAGTTGCGGTTCCAATCAAATCCAGGGCAGCACTGCGTCGATCCGCTGGACTCTCTGCAAGCAGAGCCGCGGTTGAAAGCAGCGCACCAAATTCAGAACGCAAAGTGTTATTGATACTGACACGTTTAAAGTGGCGCTTATTGTCGATCACAACCAAACTGCCATCACGCAGCCTGATTGCCTCAGCCCCCTTTTCAGCCTTCTCAACTCGATAGAGCTGCTTCTCTTTTTTGTGGTAGTAGAGTTGGCTGTCGAGCATCAGTTGAACTAAGGATAGGGCCTCGCCTGAATCGGTAGCCATCCAGTCGCTAATAATGCGTGATTTTTCAGTAAACTTTGCTTTTGTCAGCTTCTCTTCGTACTGATTAAACTCAGCCTCGCCTGCTAGAACTGGCAGAGCAAGCAGCGAGATGATCAGCATCAGAGAGCTTAGAAGCGATTTTCTAACAGATCGCATCATAATGAGATTCCTTACAGGTGGAAAAAAGGCGGCAGTATCTGCCGCCTGGTCTTTTCTTGTTAAGAAAGATTAGAAGTTCTGACCAGAACAGGTTGCGGTTTTCACGTTGTAGTTCCCGCAAGAGAGTGGCTGGCGCCAGTCTGAGATAAGGTCTTTAGAACCCTCTAGGAAATCAGACCATGCATCACCAACCACCAAACCTGAAGTTGAAGAGACCACTTCAAATTGACCATCATCTTGGATCTCACCGATCAGAACCGGTTTAGAGATGTGGTGGTTTGGCATCATAGTGGATAGGCCACCTGTAAGGTTTGGTACAGAGACACCGATGAGAGCATCTTGGACAGCCGATGGATCCGTTGTACCAGCTTTTTCAACCGCTTTAGCCCACATGTTGAAGCCGATGTAGTGCGCTTCCATTGGGTCATTGGTTACACGATCTTCGTTACCAATGAATGAGTGCCAGTTCTCGATAAACTCATCGTTCACTTCACTATCAACGCTCATGAAGTAGTTCCAAGCAGCTAGGTGACCTACAAGCGGTCCAGTATCCATACCAGATAGCTCCTCTTCACCGACAGAGAAAGCAACCACTGGAATATCTTCAGAGCTGATGCCCTGTGAACCTAGCTCTTTGTAGAAAGGTACGTTGGCATCGCCGTTAATGGTAGAGACAACCGCAGTCTTCTTACCCGCTGAACCGAACTTTTTAATGTCCGATACAATCGACTGCCAATCAGAGTGACCGAATGGCGTGTAGTTCACCATGATGTCCTCTTCAGCAACACCCGCCGCTTTTAGGTAAGCATCCAAGATTTTGTTAGTTGTACGTGGGTAGACATAGTCAGTACCGGCTAGCACCCAACGCTCAACACCCAACTCGTTCATTAGGTAATCAACCGCTGGAATCGCCTGCTGGTTTGGCGCAGCACCTGTGTAGAAGACGTTTTTAGACGACTCTTCACCTTCGTACTGAACTGGGTAGAACATGAGGCTGTCTAGCTCTTCAATAACCGGAAGAACCGATTTACGTGACACCGATGTCCAACAACCGAAGATCGCGTCCACCTTCTCTTTCTCAACTAGCTCACGTGCTTTCTCAGCAAACAGTGGCCAGTTAGACGCTGGGTCGACAACCACAGGCTCAAGTTGTTTACCTAGCAAACCGCCCTTCTTGTTCTGCTCTTCGATCAGCATCAGCATGGTGTCTTTCAGTGTTGTCTCACTGATCGCCATTGTGCCCGACAGTGAGTGAAGCACGCCCACTTTGATCGTATCAGCCGCCATTGCAAGATTCGTTGCAGAAACAGCTAAGGCTAGCGCAGCAGATTTAAACATAGTTGATTTAGACATCAGGGTCTTCTCCTTTGATTAGTAACCTAGATGTTTTTCTTATTGCAGAGTGCGTGCCAGTTTTTGAAATAGTCCGTAAATTAATTTTATTTATGTTTAAAAACAATAAGATAAACAATTAATATTATTCTATTTGACGCATATGAAGAGATTTTGCAGTGCACCATTAAGTGACATTTGCGACAGGAATGCGCACCAAAAGATCGCAAAAGTAAATTTTTAAGGGTATTTTGGTGCACTTGTTTGGGGTTGTGGGATTAGCCATATAGCGGCTGACAGGCGAGAACTCAACTACGGAGCTGCCGTGACTGGCTTCAGCCTGTCATCCGCAGTCAGAAACGATCGCCTCATCTTCGATAAGGCTCCAACATCAATTCAGCGTGCGAACCGTTGGAGCGGTCTTGAAAAGGCCGCGATTTTTACCGATATAAATCGCCTCATCTTCGATGAGGCTCCAACATCAATTCAGCGTGCGAACCGTTGGAGCGGTCTTAAAAAGGCCGCGATTTTTACCGATATAAATCGCCTCATCTGTGATAAGGCTCCAACATCAATTCAGCGTGCGAACCGTTGGAGCGGTCTTGAAAAGGCCGCGATGCGTGCTGATAAAAATCGCCTCATCTGTGATAAGGCTCCAACTGAAAAGGCCCCATAAGGGGCCTTTGATCGATTAGAAAGGTAAGTTAAAAACTTACTCCTCTTCCTTCTTAGGATGAGGCATAAACAGGTTGAGTACGATGGCGCAGACTGCTGCTGGTAGTAGACCTGTTGTTAAAAGCGCCTTAACTGTACCGTCTAGGTGCTGAAGCGCTTCTGGAACCTGCATTAGACCCAGGCCAAGTGATAGTGATACTGCAAAGATCACCATGTTACGGCTGTTCCAATCCACATCAGCCAGCATCTTCATACCTGAAGAGGCAACCATGCCGAACATCACGATAACACCACCACCCAATACTTCGATTGGCACAGTAGAGATGAGAGCACCCACTTTAGGGATCAGACCACAAACGATCAGGAAGATCGCACCAATGGTTGCCACGTGACGACTCATCATACGCGTCATTGCGATCAGACCAACGTTTTGCGAGAACGATGTATTTGGCAGTGCACCAGCTAGAGCAGATAGCGCTGTACCTAGACCGTCTGCATAAGTTGCGCCTTTGATCTCAGTATCAGTTGCTTCACGATCCGCACCACCTTTGGTGATACCCGATACGTCACCCACTGTCTCAATCGCAGAGATGAATGACATAAGTGCAATACCTATGATGGCACCTGCGCCGAACTCGATTCCGAATGGGAAGAGCTGTGGCAGCGCAAAGCTTGCAGCACGGCCGACGTTACCGAAGTTAACCATACCCATAAAGTAGGCCAGAACGTAACCTGCAATCAGACCGATCAATATAGCCGCTGAGCTGATCATGCCTTTACCGTAGAATTTCAGACCTAGGGTCACCACAATAACGGTACCAGCAACAGTCCAGTTCTCTAACGAACCAAACTCAGGCTTACCAATCGCCGGAACGCCACCTGCCGCGTACTGAATACCCACTTTAAGAAGTGACAAACCGATCATCAGCACGATCAGACCAGTTACCAATGGAGGCAAAGCAAAACGAAGGCGACCAATAAATGGCGCTAGCGCTGCTTGGAATAGACCACCGACTAGGACACCACCGGTCACCATAGCCATCGCTTCTACACCCTTACCCGCTACCAATGGGATAAGAATAGGAATGAATGCGAAACTGGTACCTTGCACAATCGGAAGACGTGCACCCACAGGGCCTGCACCAATTGTCTGAAGCAGTGTTGTAACACCCGCAAGGAGCATACACATCTGCATCATGTAGATCATGTTAGGGAAGTCAGGTGAATTTGAACCAAAGCCAAATCCCGCTGCACCCGCAACGATGATCGCTGGGGTTACGTTTGCGATAAACATCGCCAGTACGTGTTGAATGCCTAGCGGAATTGCTAGATGCATCGGTGGGGTGTAATTCGGGTCGCGCATCTGCGCTGCCGAAATCTTTTCATTGCTCATTATTGCCTCCAAACAACTGCTCAATGCAGCCTTCTTATTTTTGTTAGTACATCAAATGACAACTTCACTAACCCATTGATATAAATGAATAAATCATTAACCAATAGGTCAGAAACTTAAGCTGTTGCACCTTTAGTGTGCATCCAATTTAACTTGACGCACCATTATGCGCCAGCTTTTTCAGTTCGGCGCCCAAACACCTTAGCCAAATTTCGGTTACCCGGTGACTCATCCAGAGCCAAACGCTCTTCAATATGATCTAGGTGCTCACCCATTAAACGTTTCGCCTCCTCGGCATCACCGAGCTTCAGCGCATCCAGCAGACGACTGTGCTCATCAATGGCACAACGACTCCCCTCTTTGGCCTGATAGAGGGCGATAATTAACGAGGTTTGCGGTACCAGGGAGTGAAGAAACCCCTCCAGGGGTTTATTGCCCGAGAGTCTTGCTAACTCTAGGTGGAATTCACCCGACAAACGAATGGCCATGCCTTTGTCGGCAGCCGCACTGCTTTTATGCTCCTGCTCGATCAGATCATAGAGTTTCTTAAATTCACCTTTGATCGACGAGGCACGCTCTGCCACCCTCTCAACAATGGCTAACTCCATAAGACGACGAGCATCAAGAATCTGACGAGCATCCGAGACATCGGGTTCAGCAACAAAGGCACCACGGTTGGGTTCAAAAACTGCTACACGCTCGTGGGCTAAACGACTGAGCGTGCGTCGTATAATGGTTCTAGATACACCAAAGATTTCACCCAAGGACTCCTCTTTCAGGCGAGTACCGGGCCAGAGCCGTTGCTCTAAAATAGCGTCAAAAATCTCCTCGTAGATATGCTGATCTTGAGTCTTAGATTTTTGACGTGTGGATTTAGGCTCAACCACTGTGAAAACTCTTACTTAGCTACCGCGGTAAGTTGAGTAACTGTAGGGCGAAATCAGAAGTGGTACATGGTAGTGCGCTTCTTCGTCAGCAATACCGAAACGGATAACAACCTGATCCAAAAAAGCAGGCTCAGCGAGCTCAGTGCCGCGACGTCTAAAGTAATCACCCGCCATGAAGTGCAACTCATAGACCCCTTTGACACACTCCCCCTTAGGAAGAATTGGAGAATCAACACGACCGTCGTCATTCGTCACTGCAGAAACCACTTCGATTAATTGCCCCTCTTCAACCTTAAAAAGGGTTAGCTCAATCCCTTCACCAGGACAACCGTTGGCAGTGTCTAAAACATGAGTTGTTAGATAACCGTTCATATGAAATCCTCAATATTGATTAATTATGTATACCGATTTGTATACATAAAATCTAACAAATAGAGCAATAGTCGACTAAAGTCTATCGGATAATTGGCATTATCTGCATGATTAGAGCCTGTTTAATGCTTTTACGCTATTTACCTGACTGACAAATTGTATACAATCTGCTCATCAATATTGGAGTTTTAGGTATGAACAACTACCCTCGCGATCTGGTCGGTTACGGAAAGAATCCACCGCACGCAGCTTGGCCGAATGAATCGCGCATTGCTCTCTCATTTGTACTCAACTACGAAGAGGGAGGCGAGCGCTGCATTCTTCATGGCGACTCAGAGTCTGAAGCCTTTCTTTCGGAAATGCCTTCCGCTGTCCCCTTCCCAGGTCAACGCCATATGAGTATGGAGTCGATCTATGAGTACGGAAGTCGCGCCGGTGTATGGCGCTTATTAGATACCTTCCAAAAACGGGATATCCCTCTGACCATTTTTGGTGTTGCGACTGCATTGGAACGCCACCCTGATGTCACCCAAGCGTTCGTTGATGCTGGATATGAGATCTGTTCACACGCTCTAAAATGGATTACCTACCAAGAGATGCCGATGGAGCAAGAGCGTCAAGAGATGCAGGAAGCCATTGAGATCATCGAGCGAGTAACCGGACAACGCCCACTGGGTTGGTACACCGGTCGAGATAGCCCCAACACTCGTCAGTTAGTCATGGAGGAAGGTGGATTCCTTTACGACTCTGACTCCTACGCTGATGACCTGCCCTACTGGGTCGATGGACCGAAAGGCAAACATCTCGTTGTCCCCTACACACTGGATACCAACGATATGCGTTTTGCGCAGGTGCAAGGCTTTAATACCGGAGAGCACTTTTTCCAATACTTAAAAGACGCCTTTGATGTCCTCTACGCAGAAGGTGAGAGATCCCCTAAAATGCTATCGATCGGCATGCACTGTCGTCTACTGGGTCGCCCCGGACGCATTGCAGCACTGCAACGTTTCTTAGATTACGTACAAAGTCATGACAAGGTCTGGTACGCACGTCGCATCGATATTGCCCGCCACTGGCATCAACACCACAAACCTGAGGCTTAATGATGAGTGTCACCTTTGCATTTGGCTCACCTAGCGAGCTAACAAAACAGGAATTCGTTACCAAATTTGGTGGCATCTATGAGCACTCCGCTTGGATTGCTGAACAAGCATTTGATCAAGGGATCACAGCAGAGCACGATCTCATTGATGAGCTTCACCGATTAATGGCCGACTGTTTCTTGAGTGCTAGCCATGAGGAGCAGCTCGGTGTCATTATTGCCCACCCAGACTTAGCCGGAAAAGCGGCACGAGCAGGCAAACTAACGGCAGAATCGACGTCAGAACAGGCCAGCGCGGGCATCGATACACTAACCGACGAGGAGCTTGCTCGCTTTACCGAGCTCAATGATGCCTACAAAGCCAAATTCCAATTTCCATTTATCATGGCCGTTAAAGGGAGCAACAAACATGCAATCCTCTCTGGCTTTGAGGAGCGTATCAATAACTCGCCAGAGCAAGAGTTTGCTCAAGCGTTAGCCGAAATAAATAAAATTGCCGCATTCCGTCTGGCCGATTTGTGAGGTTGTATAGATGAACGAACAGAAACTGAAACGCTTAGTTAACCTTGCAGATGCTCGCCTAGGAGCCAAAGCGACCTTTGTTACCGATGACTGGTTCGCCGAAGTGAACCGCATGCTAAATCCTGAACCCCCTGTCTGGAAAGAGGGTGTTTACGATGATGCTGGTAAGTGGATGGATGGCTGGGAATCACGCCGCAAGCGTTTTGAAGGTTATGACTATGCAATCATTCGTCTTGGCGCACCGGGCATGATTCAAGCCATAGAGATCAACACAAACTTCTTTACCGGAAACTTTCCTCCGTCAGCTTCTGTCGATGTCTGTTACTCGCCAGATCAGGATCCAGATGATAAAACTAAGTGGTACACACTGCTTCCATCGGTCGATCTTCAGGGCGATAGCGAACACCTATTTGAAGTGAACAACGATCAGCCTTGGTCTCACGTTCGCCTAAACATCTACCCAGACGGTGGCATTGCGCGTTTCCGAGTCTATGGACGTCCGTTTATCGACTGGGATTCGGTCGACAACTCACAAAGCATCGATCTAGTCTCGGCACTGAATGGCGGTTGTGCCCTATCCTGTAGTGATGAGCATTTCGGGAAAATGGGCAACCTAACCAATCCTGGCCGTGGCGTTAATATGGGTGATGGCTGGGAGACAGCACGCCGCCGCTCACCAGGCTATGACTGGGTCATTCTGGCATTAGGTAGTCCAGGGGTTGCAGAGGAGATCGAGATCGATACTGCTCACTTTAAAGGCAACTTCCCTGACAGCTGTGACATTCAAGCGGCCTATGTTCGTGGCGGTTCACCTGAACAGATCGCCACTCAGAGCCTATTTTGGAAAACACTCTTACCTAACCAGAAGCTAAGCGCCGACTCGATTCACAAATTTTCTGTAGATCCTGAGTTTGGACCGATTACTCACGTTAAGCTCAACATCCACCCAGATGGTGGTGTGTCGCGCTTAAGAGTCTTTGGTAAACCAACCCTTTAATAGGAGTGAATGATGAGATCTCTGACCATTGAACCGTTAACAAAAGAGGCTTTTGAACCTTTTGGCCAAGTAATCGAGACGGAAGGCTCTGATCACTTTCCTATTAACAATGGCTCAACTCAGCGGTTTCATCAATTGGCAACGGTTGAACTGAATCGCCAAGAGGACCAAGCCATTATCAGTATCTTCAAGGCAGATACCTTAAGTTACCCGCTCGAAATCAAGATGCTTGAGCGCCACCCTCAGGGGAGTCAAGCCTTCATCCCGATGGAGCGCCAACGCTTTCTGATCGTCGTCGCGCCACCTGCAGATCAGCCTAACCCAAACGATATTCGCGCTTTTATTAGCAACGGGCGTCAGGGTCTGAACTACGGTAAAGGGGTGTGGCATCACCCTATCCTAGCGCTAGAGAACGGCAGTGATTTTCTGATCGTTGACCGCAAAGGCGAAGGTAATAACTGCGACGAACACTTTTTTGCTGACGGAGAGATCACTCTTCTTGATGCAGATATCAATCATTTAAACGCTTAGAGGTCGATATGGATCCGCACTACACAGAATGGCTCAACCTACTGGTCCGCTGGATACACATGATCGTTGGTATCGCGTGGATTGGTGCCTCTTTCTACTTTGTCTGGTTGGAGAACAACCTAAACCGTAAGAGTCCTAGAGAGGGTCTATCGGGCGATCTATGGGCCATCCACGGTGGTGGTATCTACCATCTAGAGAAGTACAAACTTGCCCCGCCACAGATGCCGGAAAACCTACACTGGTTTAAATGGGAAGCGTACACCACCTTCCTCTCTGGTTTTACCTTGTTGGCAGTTGTCTACTACCTAAATGCCGAACTCTACCTACTCGCCCCTGGCTCAGGCCTAACTGCATGGGAAGGCATTGCGATCAGTATCGCGTCACTGATCGCAGGTTGGTTTATTTATGATTTCTTGTGTGAATCACCCTTAGGTAAACAACCGGCACTGCTTGGATTGGTTCTACTGATGCTGCTGATTATTGCGGCCTGGGCCTTTACTCAGGTGTTCAGTGGTCGTGCTGCCTACATTCACATCGGCGCCATTACCGGCACCATGATGGTGGGTAACGTATTCCGCGTCATCATGCCGGGACAGCGTGATCTGGTTGCAGCAATTAAAGAGGGTCGCGAACCTGATCCAAAACAGCCCGCTCGTGCCCTGCTTCGCTCTCGCCACAACAACTACCTGACGCTGCCAGTGCTGTTCATTATGATCAGCAACCACTACCCAAGCACCTATGGCCATGAGTGGAACTGGGCCATTCTATTTGCGATTGCGTTGTTGAGTGTCGGTGTTCGCCACTACTTCAATACCCGCCACGAGAGTCAAAAATTTGCATGGACACTCCCCTTCGCGGCTCTGGGTATGATCTGCCTTGCTTATGTGACGCACCCTAATCGAGGTATGGAAGCTACCCTAAGCAGTAACAACGTCACCCTGGCGCAAGCGACTCAGATCGTCTATGAGCGCTGCACGAGCTGTCACGCTAAGAACCCAACCAGTGAGATGTTCACTGCTCCCCCTGCCGGTGTCATTCTGGAGACAGAAGAGGATGTTCTAATGAGCGCTGCACGCATTCATGCACAGTCTGTCGCGACTCAGGCGATGCCTTTAGGCAACCTAACGGGCATGCTACCGGAAGAGCGCGTCATGCTCGGGCAGTGGTTTAACGCTTTAGATAAATAGTCGAACAATGGGGTCAGACCGAAGGTCAGACCCCAATCGCCTCATCTTCGATAAGGCTCCAACAAAAGCATCCTGTTGGAGCAGTCTTGCAAAGGCCGCGATTCTCTGAAAAAAATCGCCTCATCTTCGATAAGGCTCCAACAAAAGCATCCTGTTGGAGCGGTCTTGCAAAGGCCGCGATACTCATCCATCCAATCACATTCGCTTCGGCTTCGCCTAGATTCTACAATAGGGACACCAACCTTATAGAGGCTCCCAGCTGTGAACCGTCGAATTGCCACTCTGATTGCGACTGCACGACCCAACTTCTTAATCCTTACCTTCGTCTGTGTCTTGTTAGGCATCGCAACGGCGAGCCAGGTCACATCCATAAATCTTGGATTAGCTGCACTAGTTCTTATCACTGCGCTATTGGCTCACATAAGCGTCAACATGCTCAATGAGTACCATGACTACTGCTCAGGCTTAGACTTAACCACTGATCGAACCCCCTTCAGTGGCGGCAGTGGTGCGCTTCCCAGCCATCCTGAGTCTGCTAAAGAGGTTAAAAGTGTCGCATTAACACTGCTTTCACTGTGCACGCTGTCTGGGCTCTATTTAATGCAACAGAACCTTGCTCTGTTAATGCCTTTGGGGATTTTGGGTCTCTTTATTGTTTTAACCTACACCCCGGTACTGAACAGACACCCAATCGCTTGCCTAATCTCTGCGGGAATTGGCTTTGGGCCGATCATGGTTTTGGGTACCCACATTAGCCTGACCGGCGGTCTGGCAGAGCAGGCTGTGCTGGCGTCCATCATTCCATTCTGTCTAGTGAACAATTTACTGCTATTGAATCAATACCCGGATATCGATGCAGACAGTGCCTCAGGCCGATACCACCTGCTCATCGCTTATGGACGCCATACCGGCGCCAAGGTATACACCCTATTTAACTCGGTTATGATCGCTGGGATGGTACTGCTTATTCAGACAATGGGAACAGATCTATTTGGGCTACTAGTTGGTGTGGTTGTTTCAACCGCCGCGATCAGGCTCTCTATTTTGGTTTTAAACAATGCCGCTAATCAGACGAAACTCAATCAATTGATGGGCCCCAATGTTGCGCTCACACTGGCTACACCTACGATGTTATCGATCTTAATGATGTGGAGTTAAGGCAAAAAAATGGGGCCAAAGGCCCCAAAGATCACTGCGAAAACGGTTAAATCATTCACAAGAAGAGAGTGATAAATCACGCTCTGGAAAGATGTAAGTATAATAGCACCATTATTACCAAAAACAATAACCTAATCACAAAATGTCATATAAAATTTTGGCACAAAAAAACCCGGCACAATAACCGGGTTTTTCAAGGGAAATGATTAGTTCAACGGAGGAACTGCATCAATCCAATGTTTCTCAGCGTAGTCACGCTGCTCTACACCCTTACGCGCTTGGTAGTGAGCACGAGCAGCAAGATCCATCGCTTTCTGGAATTCACCAGCAGCAATCGCCTCTTTAGACTCTTTCAAGTACTTTTTAGTATCACGCCAAGCAAAGCCTGCTTCTTGTGACTCTTTGTACTTAGCCTTAGCAGCATCGAATAGTGCTTGAGCATTTTCAGCGTTAGCTGGTTTCGATGCCAAAGCTTCTTCGATTGTCTGTGTGCTGTACTTCTTGCCGTTCCATTCAAATGTACCATTAGCACCTTGAAGGGCACGAGCTGCATCAAATGCTTCACTGAAGCTTTGAGCAGAAGCCATAGAGCTCAGTGTAAGTGCAGCAACAGCTGCGATCGAAATGATCTTTTTCATCTGTTTGCCCCTTACTTACGTGCGCCAGGACCGTTAACGATGAGACCGTTAGACATGTAAGTCTGGAAGTACTCAAGGTTACGGAAAGTTTCGCTTTGTGGCTTCAAGTACTCTGAACGAGAGTCACGGTGACAGCCTTCGTAACGACGGTGTAGTGTACCGATGTTACCCCATTTAGAACGTACTACAGGGAAGTGTGTAGTGTGTCCTAGCGCTGGGCTTGGAAGGTCGGCACGGACCAAACGGTTAGTACCAGTCAAGTGACAGTCAGCACATGATAGGTTCAACTGACCACGCTTAGAGTAGAAGAACTTCTTACCATCAAGGTAAGCTGCTTTCGCCTCATCATTTGGAATCTCAATTGCAAACTCGTTGCCGCGTGAAGTGTAGGCCATGTATGCAGAGATCTCTGCAATAGCACCCTTCTTCCAGCCTAGTGGCTTCTCACCGTTTGTCATACGACACTCGTTGATCGCCATCTCTAGAGTTACAACTGTTTTACGCTCGTCGTTCCAGTATGGGAAGTTTTGACGAATGCCAATACCACCGTTCTCGAAACAGTCAGCGTAACCTTTACCGTTTGCGAAAGGCGTATTGAATAGCTCTTCACCCTTTTCGAGGTCTAGCTCGTAAGGAGGGAACTCTTCAATCTCTTCCCACTGCGCACGAGACGCAGCGTCAACAGCATAGATACCGTTTACGTACTCACTCATTGGAGTGTCTGGGAAACGGTTTTTCATATATTCTTGCAGTGCAATGCGGTCAGCTTCTGGATCGACAGTTGCGACAGTAGCTCCCGTAGTTGCTGCCATTGCCATTTGGCTAGCAGCTGCAACACTCAAACCAAGTAGTGTGCTTTTTATTATATTCATGCGTCCTCCGTAAGCAGAGATCAATTACTTGATCTTTGCAGATTCGGTGCCAGTTGCGCCTGTGTTTTCAGACCAAGCAACAGATAGTTCTTCACCCTTAGCGCCACCTTCGAAAGTGAATGCTAGGTATGGGTTTTTAGAGATAGCTGTGTTTAGGTTCGCTTCAAACACGACTTTGCCGCCGTGAGAAACAGACACAGTATCCAGGAATTTAGCTGGGATAAGATTGCCATCTTTACCCTTCTGAAGACCTGTATCCATGTTGTGTTTAGCCATCATTTTAACGGTAGTTTTACCGCCACGTGCGCTAGCTTTAACTCGAAAAATCTTAGCCATTATACTTCTCCTAATCTAAACCGCTTATTAACCGCCACAGCCACCGATAGTGACTTTAACTTCTTTGGTAGCGCTGTAAGTCTTGCCACCAGCCTTAACAACTGCAGTTACGTTAGTTGTTTTACCCATGCGTACACGAGTAGACACGTCTGCAGCAGTACCAGCAGGGATACCGAACTCAGCCGCTAGAGGCGTTGGGTTCTGCTCTACAAAGATAGCCATTGATTCAACGTTAGCCAGCTTAGATTCAACTGATACAGGTACAACTGCACCGTTCTCAGCGATATCTGGAGCTTTCAACATTACGTCAGCACTTGCTTCTGCAGCGCTTCCGTATAGTGCGTTTAGCGCATCAGCTTGTGATTTTGCGTTAAATGCATCTTTATTCCATGCAGCAACTGCCACGCGTGGCATCATTGCACCTAGACCGATTAGCGCACCGCTTGCAGCGATCGCTTTTACAACTGTACGACGATTCATGCTCATTTTACTCCACCTAAATCGAGTCTAATTAGTACTGATAAATGTATTCTACGACTGCGTCGATTTCATCTTCTGTCAAAATATTATGCTTACCCATTGGTGGCATGATAGACAGAGGATTCTTCGCAGTAGCATCCCAAATTTGAGCACGAAGCTCAGCTTTATTTGGGTAGCGTGCTTTCATAGCAATAATCATAGGACCCTGGTTACCAGCTTGGTTGGTAATAGGATCTTGAATGTTGTGACAAGCAACACAGTTACCACGTGACTTACCGTGGTAGATTGCTTGGCCTTCTTTGATCATCGCTTCGCTATGTGAACCCGCGACTGCAGAACCGGTGAATGCTACACCTGCAACTGCTAGGGCTGAGATCAACTTTCGCATGGTCACTCCTTCAGTGATCGTGCACTTTCGTGCTTGTTATTATAAAAAACAGGGCGGCGTTAACCGCCCCGCCATCCGTCAATTATTGACTAGATTCTGCCATGTAGGCAACCGCATTAGCGACAGCTTCGTCAGATAGGTCCATACGACCACCTTTCGCTGGCATAATGCCGTTATCACCCTGGTAGCCATTGATCGCGTGGTCTACTAGGACATCCATACCTTGTGCGATACGTGCTTCCCATGCAGCCTGATCACCTAGCTTAGGTGCGCCTGCGATACCCATACCGTGACATGCGGCACAAGCACCTTCGTAAGTCGCCTTACCCTCTTTAGCAGAAGCTGATAGCTCAGCAGGCTTAGCAGAGTGAGACTCCTCTTCAACTTCAACACCCAGTGCTTTTAGACGCTCTTTCTCTTTCGCTTGCTCAAGAGCGTGTTGCTCTTCGTGAGAAGCGGCAGGACCGTCAGCACCTTCAACGAAGTGACCGACTGGGGTTACACCACCGATAGTACCGGTGATCATGATCGCATTAGGATCTTTACAGTCAGACATACAACGCGTGTTCTTAACATCAGGACGCGGATCTACGAAGAAATTCTCTTCGTTTGGCATCTTGATGTCAGCAAGGTTTTCATTTGTTAGTACGAAGTCATCTTCTACGATCTCGTTCATGTACAGAATGTACGCAGAGATTGCGTATGTCTCATTCGGAGTCAATGAACGTGGAGCCGTAAATGGCATCGCACGGTAGATGTAATCGTAAAGAGTCGAAGCGAAAGGCCAGTAAGAGCCTACAGTTTTAGTAGGACGGTCCTGAGCAAGAGTACCCTGACCACCTACAAGCACTGGCCAACGGCCTTCACCTTCACCAAATAGACCGTGACACACAGCACATTTAGCTTCGTAAAGACCTTCACCGTCTTCTACCGAACCTTCACCTACTGGAAGACCCATACCGTCAGGACGTACATCGATGTCCCAACCAGCGATCTCTTCAGCAGTCGCGGTACGACCGAAGCCGAATGATTCACCCGCGTTTACAGAACCAGCAACTAGTGAGCCGGCAACTGCAGCAGCAACTAGGGTTGGCTTAAGAGAGTTGAACATTCGAAACCTCCCCAGTGTTAGCAACTTTCCAAGTATGGATAGCGTTCTTGTGGTAGATAGACTCAACACCACGAACTTCACGAAGCTGCTTAAGTGTTGGCTGTACGTAACCTGTCTCATCGATCGCACGCGCTTGTAGCAACCATGGCTGACCATCCCACTTAGTCACAAGACTGAAGCGAGTCAGAGCTTTTTCAAGAACTAGACCTTTCAGGTTAGCTGGCGTCCAAGAGACACCGCCGTCGAACGAGATATCTACCTGTTTGATCTTACCACGACCAGACCATGCAAGACCTTCGATCTCGATCATGCCTGGGCTAAGGATTGGTTTTTCAGGACATGGGCTAGTGATAACCGAGTTAGTTTCCTGAACGAATGTAAAGCGACGCGCACGGCCATCAGCCATGAGGTCTGTGTACTTAGACGTCTCTTCACGGTGGTGCCAAGGCTTATCACCGACTTCAAGACGACGAAGCCATTTAATAGAGGTATTACCTTCCCAACCTGGGTTAAGAAGACGAACTGGGTAACCCTGTTCTGGACGAAGCATCTCACCGTTCTGTGCGTAAACAATCAGAGCATCATCAAGACACTTCTCGATTGGGATAGAACGAGACATGTGCGCACCGTCAGCACCTTCAGCAAGTACCCACTTACCTTCTGGTTTAACGCCCGCTTCTTCAAGAAGAACGCGTAGAGGAACACCTGTCCACTCACAGCAGCTTAGCATGCCGTGTGTAAACTGAAGCGCTTCCATCTGCGCACCACGCCACTCCATACCACCGTTCGCTGGACACTCAAGGAACTTGATGTGCGACTCAGATGGGAAGCGCATTAGATCTTCCATAGTGAAGATCAGTGGGCGCTCAACAAGGCCGTGGATGATTAGACGGTGCTCTTCAGGATTAATTGTTGGAACACCACCGTGGTAGCGCTCGAACACAAGTCCGTTTGGCGTAATGATACCTTTCAGCTCGTGAAGAGGTGTCATTGAGATTGAAGAGATAGACTCAGCTGTCAACCAAGGTACGGTACGACGAACAACATCACTTTCGAATTTCGAAGGGTTGCCGTACGGGTATTCAATAACACCGTGACCTAGCTGCTTACCCCAAGTTGGCTCATTTGGTGGCAAGTTGTTTGAGTTAAGTAGAGCATCAGATGCCGTTGCAGTGCCTGCGACACTAGCAGCAGCAACACCGCCTACAGCAGCGATACCCTTGCGGAGAAAATCACGACGATCGTTAGTAGAGAGTCCTTCTGACTCGCTCGCAAGCTGGGACATTAGCTCACGTGTCGTCGGCCCTTTGATGATTTTGGCCATCAATTGCCTCCCGGCTGTTTGTGAATTATCAAAATTAGTTCTAGCGGAACGAATTCTACGTTCCCAATCACCATATATGCAAATTAATTATAGCTATATAAAGCTTTTAGCTATAACGAATCGATATAAGTCGGTTTAGTGACAATAAAATGACAGCCAAACCCACGGAACTACAAGGATTAACCTACCACACAGGAAACTTATGACCATCAATAAGCTATCGGCATTAGCCTAAAGGACTAGTGCGGTGCAACATAATAAAAATCGGGATTTTAGAAGATTTGCAGCCTTTTACAGGGAGGTGATTTCTATCTTTTCGACCACTTGAACGGCCGACTGTTTGTCAACTGTATCGGCGTGTGATGTAGTCAATTTTAGAATGGTTGACTCATCCTCAATACCGTGAGCATATCCGGTTTTGAGGGATTTAAAATCAAACAGCTGCTCATCGGCCAGATGCGACGGAACGACATTGCACATCGCCCTGAACATAGACTCAATACGACCCGGAAACTGCTTATCCCACTGATTCAACATCTCTTTAATGGATGCACGCTGCAGATTCTCTTGCGAGCCACACAAGTTGCAAGGAATGATCGGGAAGCCCTTTATCTCAGCGTACTCGGCAATATCCTTTTCACGCGAGTAGCTCAGCGGGCGTATCACCATATTTTTTCCATCATCTGAGACCAGCTTGGGCGGCATCCCCTTCAGCTTACCGCCATGGAACATGTTTAAGAACAGCGTCTCAATAATGTCATCACGGTGATGTCCTAGCGCTATCTTGTTGGCACCGATCTCATCTGCAAAGCCATACAGCGTGCCGCGGCGCAGACGCGAGCAGAGACCACAGGTGGTCTTGCCCTCAGGAATAACCGACTTAACCACCGAGTAGGTATCTTTCTCGATGATGTGGTACTCAATATCTAAAGAGTCGAGGTAGGCTGGAAGAATGTGTTCAGGGTATCCCGGCTGTTTCTGATCCATGTTGACGGCAACCAGATCAAAGTGGATCGGCGCACTTTTCTGTAGGTTGATCAGAATATCGAGAAGCGTGTAGGAGTCTTTACCACCGGACAGACAGACCATCACCTTATCGCCCTGCTCGATCATGTTGAAGGCCTCTATCGCCTGTCCCATTTCACGTCTGAGTCGCTTATGCAGCTTATTGAAGCGAAGCTTCTGCTTGCGATTGAGCTCATCTTGCTGGGTGTCGTCTTTCATGGTCTATCCGATCTAAATAATGTTTTGCCTAGTTAAATGGCGGCGCAAGTATAACGAAAAGGCAACAAAGCGACAGCCCTTACTGATCGCCTAACGCATCGAGCCAACCTATTTCACTGGCAGTCGCGGGCCCTATGTGAGCAAAACTCAAATCGGAGGGTAATACAGCCACTCCGGGCACAAGCGGAATCCTACCCCCCATCACCTCAGCTCGAGATTGAGGATAGAGCGGCACTTGAACAGGGTCGGCAAATCCATCCGGCCAAACCGGCTCAGCGGTTTCGGGATCATAACGATCCAAAGCCCCCAAAGTATGCAGCGCCTCATGGACCGCTACAAAGTGATTCAAGCCCTGAAAACGATCTGACGCGAAACCATTTACCAGCCCGATCCTACCCTTTTGCAAACCCAAGGAGTGTTTCATGGTGCTATTAAGCGTTGGTGAATAGTAGTTCATGAAGACACGAATAGTATTGTCATCCGCATCAAACTGATCATTCCCAGCCACCCACAAGCGCATTCGCAAACCCCACCATAGAGAGTCCAAAATACTCGCAGATTCTGGCGCTTCAGGCGGAAGTGACGTGACCACAGGATAGAGCTCGACCGACAGAGGCTTTTCAAGGGGAAGACCGTAGCGCCTAGACTCATCAGAGAAGAACTGCTCGATGTCGTTAAAATCGTCATCAGATAGCGTTGCAAGGTACTCTGCTGTTGCGATCGTTTGATCCGCATTCACAGGATAGATTCGCAGTGAGACCGGCTCTTGCCAATCGGGCGTTATCGACTCACTCTGCAAGCGATTGAGCCACAACACGAGCGCCAGCAACATCAGCGCAATATAGGAGATTGTCCGCCAACTCCACATCAGACAGCGACCTCAAGCGCCAGCCATGCGATGACAAAGTAGCGTATCGACTTTCCGATCAGTATAAACAGAAAACTGCTTAGCGGATTTAGGCGCAACCAACCAGCCATTAGACAGAGCGGATCTCCCACTACAGGTAACCAAGCCAGCAGCAGTATCACAGCACCGTATTTCCCTATCCAGCGTTTCGCTCTTTGATGCTGTGGCTTGTCCAACAGTGTCAGAGGGTATTTCAGAGCGATTAACCACCCCATAAAGAAGGAGAGCATCGATCCGGCCAAATTACCGACAATCGCAGTCAAGAGAAGTGGGTAGAAGTTCGCAGGGTTTTCAGCAACGTACCATGCCAGCAATAGCTCGGAACCACCGGGCAAAAGCGTTGAAGAGATAAATGCAGCGAGCAGTAACTCCCAAGCCATTCAACCCTACTCCATTGCTGCCTGAACGCAGCGTAATACGCCCAAACTGTAGACGTTAGAGAAGTGCTCAAAAACGGGTTTGAGTGACGCGCCATGTATACTTGAGCTTTCCAAAATCTGCTGCTCAATTTGACTGATCTCTGATAGAGGCAGTTCAACCACGTCCGTTAACGCGAGATCACCCAAAGCGATCCAGTGCGCCAGAATATTGAACACCTGCTGTTCGGATAGATGAACCTGCCTAGCCACTTGATCGGTGGTCATGCCAGCACGATAGAGCTGTAGCACCTCCTCCTTCTGGTAATCCACCTCTTTCTCGCGTTCATTGGAGAGCGACTCGTTAATAACCTCTAGGAAGGCATCGCCGTAGAGTTCCAGTTTACGATCACCAATCCCAGATATACGACGCATCTGAATCAGCGAGGTTGGTTTGCGCTCCACCATCTCCATCAAGGTAGCATCATGGAAGATGACATAAGGTGGCACATTTTGTTCGTCAGAGAGCTGTTTACGACAGGCTCGGAGACCTTCCCAGAGTTTAAAGTCCTGATCATCCAGCTGCATCTCTGGTTTACGAGAGCGCCCACTGGCCATCGATGTGCGCAACTTGCGTTTATCTTTGCGTAACTGGATCTCCGTCTCGCCTTTCAGCAACGGACGGCATTTCTCAGCTAAGGAGAGCGAACCATGCTCTGCAGATACTTGTACCAACCCTTGAGCCACCAGCTGTCGAAACACTGATCGCCAGGTGTTTTTATCGATCTCTTTACCAATACCCCAAACCGAGAGCTTATCGAGACCGCGATCACGCGAACGATCCGAATGTTCCGCATGTAAAATTTCGATAATCGCATTAACGCCAAACTGCTGACCGGAACGATAAATAGCCGACAGCGCTTTCCGAGCCGCCTCTGTACCATCCCATACCTCGGGGGGTTCTAGGCAGTTGTCACAGTTACCACAGGGCTGGTGCTCTGTCTCACCAAAATAGGAGAGCAACACCTGACGTCGACAACTGGTGATCTCACACAGCCCCAACATCGCCTCAAGCTTTTGTCGCTCTATACGCTTCTGCTCATCAGGCGCCTGCCCTGATTCCAACATCTGCCTTTGAAAGATCACATCCTGAAGGCCATAAACCATCCAAGCGTTGGCCGGCTCACCGTCTCGACCGGCACGACCGGTCTCTTGATAGTAGGCCTCTACCGATTTCGGTAGATCCAGATGAGCCACGAAACGAACATTGGGCTTATCGATCCCCATACCAAAAGCGATCGTCGCGACCATAATCACCCCCTCCTCCGTCAGGAATCGGTGCTGATGATGCTCACGCAGTTGTGCATTCAATCCGGCATGGTAAGGCAGTGCATTAAAACCCTTTTCAGATAGCCAAGCGGCAGTATCTTCCACACGCTTGCGGGACATGCAGTAGACCACACCGGCATCCTGGGCATGCTCGGTGCGAATAAAGTTGAGAAGCTGCTCCCTTGCACGATCCTTCTGCATGATGCGATAGCGAATATTGGGACGATCGAACCCCTTAATAAAGACACGACCGGTCTGAAGTTGCAGTTTATCAATGATCTCCTGCTGAGTTCGAGCATCCGCCGTGGCGGTCAGCGCCACCCGAGGCACATTAGGGAAACGTTCCGCTAGAGAACCTAATTGAAGATACTCAGGTCTAAAGTCATGCCCCCATTGCGAGACACAGTGCGCTTCATCAATCGCAAACAGAGCAAGTTGTGATTGCTGCAACAGTGACAGGGTTCTTGGTTGAAGAAGGCGCTCGGGTGCGACATAAAGCAGATCCAGCTCACCATTTAACAGCGCCTGCTCTGTGGCCTGTAACTGGTTAAAATCGATGGCCGAATTGAGACAACCTGCGCGTATACCTAACTGTGACAGCGCACTGACTTGATCTTGCATCAAAGCGATCAGCGGCGACACCACCACCCCAACACCCGATCTGACAAGAGCGGGTAGCTGATAACAGAGGGATTTACCTCCGCCAGTCGGCATAATCACGAGTGCATCCTGCCCCTCTAACAGGGTCTCTACGACGGACTGCTGCGGATCACGAAACTCATTAAAACCGAAGGTGTGTAACAGTTGATGGCGGGCTTGTTCAATCATGCGCTCATTATCGGATATGCCGTGGATTAAGTCACTCAAACATAGGCACTTAATCGAGATCGGGGTACAATTAAAAGATTCAATCTATGGAAAACAGTAATGAATCAAAGTGTAGCTCTAATTAGCGAAGACGAACTGGATCAACTAGAGAACTTTTTAGACTCTGAAGCGGTGGCAGAGACCGCTCTTGATCTAGTCGGTGCACACGGGCTTTTATGCGCTCTTAATATCGCACCTGAAAAAGTCGACGAGTCGACGTGGATGACGCTTATCTTCGACGAGAAGCCTAACTGGAGTAGCGCAGAGCAACAGGCAGAAATAGAGAACCTGTTGAGAAAATTGAACTCTACCATCGCCAACGATCTCTACAGCGATCAGGAAATCTACCTGCCTTGTGATCTCAGCCTTGAAACTGACGAAGAGGATGAGATTCCTGAGATCACACTCTGGGCTGAAGCCTTTATGGAAGGCGTTTTCAGCAATGAAGAGGCCTGGTTCAGTGATGACGAAGAGTCGGTGGCCGGCCTTCTACTACCGATTATGGTCGCATCCGATCTATTCGATGAAGGTGAAGTAAAAGATATTCGTAAAGATCGCGCGTTAAGCGAAGAGATGTGTGAACAGATCCCAGAAATCCTGATCGATCTCTACCTACAGTTTAACGCACCAGAGAAGTAGACCTCTCTTCAAAGGATTCAGTTAGGCCTGCTCGTACAACTCTAACGGCAGGTCATCCGGATCAGCAAAAAAGAGAAAACGCTTGCCGGTATAAGGGTCAACCCTTACCGGCTCATGCCCTACCCCATTGTCAGCCAACCATTCGACCCACACCTCAATATCGCTTACGGCGAAGGCCAAATGGCGCAACCCCTGAGCTTCAGGGTAACTCAAACGTTGCGGAGCTCCGGGCATTGAGAAGAGTTCAACCTGGCCACCATCCGGTAGCGCTAGATCAAGCTTGTAAGAGTCACGCTCAGCTCGATAATTCTCATCCAATACCGTCAATCCAAGAAGTTCTGTGTAGAACTGCTTGGATCGTTGGTAGTCACTGCAGATAATCGCCGCGTGATGAATCGAGTTGAGCTTAGGCTGCTTCATTAATAGCTGACACGAACGGTATTGCCAGAGCGCAACACACGAACCTTATCGCCCGGTCTGAAGAAGAGATTGTTCTGCACACCCTGGACGATGGAGATGCGACCACCCTTATCCATTAACAACTGAATCTCTTGCCCTTGAGTTTGTGAGCTGTTCTCTTGGATTTTAGAACCAGCAATACCGCCGGCTACTGCACCCAAGACCGTCGCAATAGATGATCCTTTACCGCCACCAATGGTTGAGCCTGCAATACCACCGACAATAGCACCAGCACCCACACCAACAGGATTGTTAGGATCACCATTAATGATCACCGGTGTCACCTGCTCGACAGTCGCGTACTCAACCGTCTGAACCTGGCGTGCATCGGCAGCGGTGTAGGCTGTTCCTTGCAGGTTCTGCTGCATACAACCAGTTAATGCAACTGCGGCCACTGCACCAATCAACACTCTATTCATTCGCATAACAGACTCCCAATCGTTATTGATAGATTAAGCTTAGACAGAAAGCACGAATTCTGCATTAAAAAATGGCGAGTCGATCAACAAACCAGATCATTCCCATGATACCGATCACCAGTGAAGCCGGAACCACAACAATACGGTGGTAGAGTTTCTCTGAGCTAAACCAGTAAGCGACACCAAAATAGGCAATCAACACCACGGCGAGCTGGCCCAACTCAACGCCAACATTAAAGGCTAATAACGCAGCTACAAAATCATCCGTCGGCATCCCAAACTCCGACAGCATGGTGGCAAAGCCGAGACCATGAAGCAGACCGAAACCGAACACGACGGGAAGACGGAAACGATTAATTTTGGATGAGAAGAGATTCTCTATAGCAACGTAGGCGATCGATAACGCAACCAGAGGCTCTACGATACGAGGCGAGATCGAAATAATCTCCAAAGTACCCATTGCCAAGGTAATCGAGTGGGCAATGGTAAACATCGTAATCTGTAGGGCAATCGGCTTTAAACGACGACTCAGTAGGAAGATACCCAGCACGAACAGGATGTGATCCAACCCTTTGGGAAGAATGTGCTGAAAACCACCTAGGGTGTAAGTTTTCACCACCTGCGCAAAACTCGGTTTGGCAAACACCTCATTCAGCATGAACGGTTCAGTTGGCTTATCCTCTTTTACCCACTGGTGTGACGACCAGTGCCACTCGTTATTGGCCTCATCTACCTGTCTGACTCGAGTCGCATGATCGCCAAACGCCATGGGGTAGTACCAGGTTAGACTTTGAGTCTCCCGGGGGATTCGCCCTTTCAAGATAATCACACTATTGCGAGGCACCTTGGTATAGCCTGGGGGTGGCACGACTAGCTCTTTTAGCTGCAACTCAGCGGGCGTTCCATCAAGCTTCAACTCAACACCCTCTAGGAGCGTCGGCATGAACTTTTTAAACTCCGCCTCAAGCTCTGCCGACTCCATTGCACGGTAATGGTCGTATTGATCTGAGTTAGGCGCCTCTTGAGTGTTTCGATACTGTCCATTGATACCGGTCAGAAGTGCTTCGAGGCTGGCACGGATCTCAATCTCTACCACTTCAGTCGTATTTGCAGAGATCTCTATCAATGCAGGCTTCACAACATCAGCCCTAACTGGGTAGAATAAGGATGTAACTAATGTGCATATAACGAAAATGCCTGGAATTAGTCTCACTGGTATGTCTCTAGTAATAAGCATGCGTGCTTTTGGTGGATTTCAGCCTGTGGGCCCTTTAAGAAGAGTGGGAAACTAAGATAACTATGAATCGTCGTCAACTATTGAAGGCTATGGCCGCCGCTGCTGCAGCAGGAAGCCTACCAGCAATTTACACTTCTCGCGCGCTAGCAAGCAACACTGCTCCAAGCGGATTTTATGATGTTCCAATGGAAGGTGATGTTCGTATCCTTCACATTACAGACGTTCACGGCCAGCTAAAGCCTGTCTACTTCCGTGAGCCAAACGTCAACCTTGGTGTCGGTGATGCATTTGGTCGTCCACCACACGTTGTCGGCAAAAATTTCCTTAAGGAGATGGGTCTTTCAGAGAACTCTCCTGAAGCTTACGCATACACCTACCTTAACTTCCTAGAAGAAGCTAAGAAGTACGGTCGTACGGGCGGTTTCGCACACGTTAAAACACTTCTAGATCGTCTACGCGATCAAGCGGGCGGACGCCAAAACACACTAACCCTTGATGGTGGTGACCTATGGCAGGGATCGGGTACTTCACTGTGGACACGTGGTGTCGACATGGTTGAGGCATCTAACATTCTTGGCATCGACGTTATGGTTGGTCACTGGGAGTTCACCTACCGTGAAGAGGAAGTTCTTTCGAACGTTGCTCTGTTCAAAGGTGACTTCATCGGTCAGAACGTTAAAGTACTAGAAGACTCACTGTTTGGTGATGAGTACTACGAAATGGTTGAGCGTTTCGATGGCCGTGGTCTGTACGACGAAGATACGGGTCATGCGTTCCAGCCATACGTGATTAAAGAGATCAACGGCAAGCGTATCGCTGTAGTAGGCCAAGCCTTCCCACGTACCTCAAACGCCAACCCTAAAGAGTTCTTCCCAGACTGGTCTTTCGGTCTTCGTGAACCAGAGATGATCGAGCTTGTTCAGCAGATCCGTGAAGAGGAGCAGCCAGACGCGGTTGTTCTTGTATCGCACAACGGTATGGACGTCGACATCAAGATGGCTGAACGTGTTCCTGGCCTGAATGCTGTATTCGGCGGTCACACTCACGATGGTGTTCCACAACCGATCAAAGTTAAGAACGTTGACGGTGGCGAATGTTGGGTAACCAACGCAGGTTCAAACGGTAAGTTTGTCGGCTGTATGGACTTCTCGATCGAAGATGGCCAGATCACCAACATGACTTACAAACAGCTACCTGTTATCTCTGATTGGCTTGAAGCTGACGGTGAGATGGAAGCGTACATCAACCAGATGCGCCAAGGTCGTTACGATGAGAACATCATCGAAGCGCGTAACAAGAAGTGGCAGAACAACCCAATCCGTGTCGGCAAAACCTTCGAAGAGATTCTTCAAGAGAAACTGGCTAAAGCGGATCGTACTCTTTACCGTCGCGGTAACTTCATGGGCACTTGGGACCAAGTTATCTGTAACGCACTTCGTTGGGAGTACAAGGCAGACATCGCACTATCAGCCGGCGTTCGTTGGGGTACCACTACTCTAGAGGGTGAGTGGATCACAATGGAAGATGTCATGAGCCAGTGTGCAACAACCTACTCTGAAACTTACGTTCAAGAGATGACTGGTAAAGCGATCAAAGAGATGCTTGAAGGCGTTGCCGACAACCTATTCGATCCAGATCCATACCTACAATCAGGTGGCGACATGGTTCGCGTGGGTGGTCTTGACTACACCATCGATCCAACCAAACCACTTGGCCAGCGTATCTCTGAAGTACGCTTAGACAACGGTGAAGTGATTGCTGATGACAAGAACTACAGCGTCTCTGGTTGGGCAACTGTTAACCGCACACCAGAGGGTCGACTACTCTGGGATATCATTGCTGACTACCTAAAAGCAGAACGCGATGAGAACATGGTGATCAAACTACCTAAGGTGAACAACCCTAAAGTGGTGGGTGTCTCTGACAACCCAGGTTTCGCTGACTACCCAGGTGATTGGGCATAACAGCCTACCCCATTAAAAAACCCGCCTAGTGCGGGTTTTTTATTGCTATGAGAAACCTGGACAAATAGCAGTTCAGAATATCGCGACCTTTTTAAGATCGCTCCAACAAAAAATTGAAGCAAAAAAAACCCGCCTAAAAAGACGGGTAACGTTCAAGCAACGAAAGGACAATGAAAAGGGTTAACCCTGAAGCATTTTGAAAAGCTCATCTTTCAGTTCAAGACGACGCTTTTTAAGTTCCTCTTCACGACTGGTCGTGGTCGGTTCAACTTCAGCTGCAGCAAGCTCAGCCTGCTTAGTAATTTCGTGGTACTCATCAAACAGACGAGAGAAGTGGTTGTTTGATGTTTTAAGCTCATGAATACGTTCGCGGTACTCTGGAAGTTCATGAACTAGATCGTGGTGTTCTCCGATCATTTTTTACTCCTAATTCCATACAGTGTTGATGGTTCTAATATGCCCTACTCTTCTCCATCGTCCATTGATTGAAATCAATTAAAACGAATCTCTCTGAACAATGGACTTAACAGACGTTTACCTGTACCTTTTTCGATCCTTTTTTGGCGATCAACTACACTTTTAAGATTATGGAAACTCTTTCACTCCAACCTCGCGATTTTGCAAACGGTGACGTTCAACTGCCAGGCTCAAAAAGCCTATCAAACCGAATTCTTCTTCTAGCTGCACTGGCGGAAGGTGAAACCAAGGTAACCAACCTGCTAGACAGCGCAGACGTTACCCACATGCTGAATGCACTAAAAACGTTGGGTGTCTCTTATGAGCTAGCTGATGATCGTCGCTCGTGCGTTGTCACCGGTGTGGCAGGTCCTTTCAAGCAGCAAAGTGCTGAGATGTTCCTGGGCAACGCCGGTACTGCAATGCGCCCACTAACCGCCGCACTGTGCCTTGGTTTAGGTGAGTTCACACTGACCGGTGAACCTCGCATGTACGAGCGTCCTATCGAGGACTTGGTTGATGCTCTGCGTCAAATTGGCGCTGATATTGAGTACCTAAAAGATGAAGGCTACCCGCCACTAAAGATTAACGCTCAACAGCTAAAAGGCGGACGAGTATCGATTCGAGGCAACATCTCGAGCCAATTCTTGACTGCGCTACTGATGGCCGCTCCAATGGCACAGCAGGATCTAGAGATCGTTGTCGATGGCGAGCTGGTCTCTAAGCCTTACATCGATATCACCCTGCACTCGATGAAGCTGTTTGGTGTTGAGGTCGAGAACAACAACTACCAGAGCTTTGTCGTTAGAGCCGGACAGACTTACCAGTCGCCCGGTGAAGTGATGGTTGAAGGTGATGCCTCATCAGCCTCCTACTTCCTAGCTGCAGCGGCTATTGCTGGCGGAACGATTCGCGTCTACGGCGTCGGTTCTGAATCGGTACAAGGCGACAAAGCCTTCGCTGAAGTGCTCGGTAAGATGGGTGCTAAGGTCACTTATGGCCCAACTTGGGTAGAGGTCTCTAAAGGCGAACTGAACGGTGTAGACCTGGATCTGAACGCCATTCCCGATGCTGCAATGACGATTGCCACAACCGCCCTGTTCGCAAAAGGCCCTACAGCCATTCGTAATGTCTACAACTGGCGCGTCAAAGAGACCGATCGCCTAGCCGCAATGGCAACCGAACTGCGTAAAGTGGGTGCGGAAGTGGTGGAAGGCGAAGATTTCATCGAGATTACACCACCAGCCGAAATCCAGAGCGCCGCGATCGATACCTACGACGACCACCGCATGGCCATGTGCTTCTCACTCGCCTCGTTCGGCAACAGCGAGATCATCATCAATGACCCGGGCTGTACCAGCAAAACCTTCCCAGAGTATTTTGATCTGTTTGCTGAGGTTACGAAGTAACCTGCCCTTTAGGTGGTGACTGGCTTTCAGCCTGTCACCTCTACTTTAAAACATTCTACTCGCCTAAAGGCGGCCAGCCTTACTTTTTGGTCAGCAAAAAGTAAGCAAAAACTGACCACGCTCACTCGGCCTGCGGCACGCTCCGTTCAATGATTTTTCACTGAAGTTCAATAGGACACTGCAAACCGTTAATTGCTCCTGCATTAACGGAATACATGCCTTCCATGGCAATAAGTCGGCTCCTGCCTCCGTTGCAGACTTCGGCCATCCGGGCCTCAGCCCATTGAACTCTTAACCGTGAAAAACCATCGTACTCACTCTCGATCGGACGTGGACGACTGGCACGGGATTTGAGTCAGGCACATTGTTGGAGCGGTCTAGAAAAGGCCGCGATAGGTCTTAATGTGAATTTAGCTATTAGCACCGGTGTCTGGCTTTAGCCTGACATCCACTTTCCCAGCGATTTCCAGAAAGGTAGTAAAGCTAACCTGCGGATGACAGGCTGAAGGCCTGTCACCGAAACACTACTTATCGTGCATTGAACCACCCATACACTTGGGGCTGTCTGGAACTAAACCAGACTTTTCGGCCCACTCTGCTTGGGTGTATAGATGCATTGAGAGTGCATGAATGGGGTTTTGCATAAGGTCTGACAGCAGACCAAAAATGGTTTGATGGCGCTGAATTAGGCGCTTACCTTCAAAATCATCGCTAACGGCGACGAGCTTGAAGTGAGTATCCAAACGGTTACCACCGTGCATGTGGCTTTCGTTCTCTAACTCCATGTGAACTAGATTAAGGCCTTCATTGAGAAGGGTTTGGATCTGATCTTCTACTGACACCTTACTGATCCCCTTTCGCTGTTGATTCGGTTTTCACTTCAGCGAGTTTCTTAAATCGGTTTTGAATTTTACGAGTAATGAACCATACCGCACCAATCACCAGTGGGACAGAGACACCAGTTGCAAGACTCTTATCGAAATCGACACCGGCACCATGCACCGCATCAATGAGGTACTTGACTAGGCCAACTGCGTAGTAGCTGATCGCAGCAACCGACAGACCCTCTACCGTATGCTGCATCATTAGCTGTATCTTGGATCGACGATCCATGGAGCTCAGTAGCTCTTGGTTCTGGTTCTCAATCGCCATCTCAACTCGGGTACGCATCATATCGGCTGCGCGGTTTACACGACGCGATAGGTCGTCGAGTCGATTGTGCATGGTCTCACAGCCACGCACAGCAGGCGTCAATCTACGGATCAAAAACTCTTTCAAGGTCAGGTGACCAGAGACCTCATCCTCACGCAATTCATCCAATCGTGCCGCCATAACATCATGGTATGAGCGGCTAGCATTGAAACGGAAGGTGGTTCTCGCACGTTCAGCTTCAATATCGGCCGATAGGTTGATGAGCTCTGTCAAAAGCTGACTGTCATCTGAGTTATCACCCGTTGACAGGCGACGCGTCAGATCGGCCATTCGATTATCCATATCAGCAACAACCGGTGACAGCTTACGCGCTTCGCGAAGACCGAGCAGCGCTAACAAACGGTAGGTCTCAACTTCAATTACACGCTGCACCATTCGGCCCATCTGCCCTTTCGACATGCTGTTATTGAAGATTAGGAAACGGCCAAAGTTGTCGCTGTGCGTTCTAAATGTCGTCCAGATTTGTGCTGCACCATTCTGTGGCAGACTGCCGATCATCTGCATATCATCGAGCTGAGAGCGAACATCTTTGGGCTCTGGTAGTTCATCACCCTGAATGTTCTGAATGCGCATATGAAAAGCTGCTACCGCTTTACCTGGGTAGTTACTTAACCAGCCGTCTGGCAGTCGATCCAACGCCGTTGTGAAAAAGGGTTGTGTCGACGCTACCCCTTCACGTGAATCGGTGATGGTCAGTGACGTAAACTCGAGATGCTGCTCCCAACGGATGCGCAGATCGCCCGCTGTGTAGATATTACACGCCTGATCCACTCCGTCGTGTTCGATGTTGAGGGTATCTAGCAAGCGCTGGATGTGCTGACTCTGAATGGCACGCTCCTGTTGGTTTGCCAGCACCGCAATGTGGGTAATACTGGCATCCCCTGAAATGCGCTGGAACGGGCGCGAGTGCAGCTCGTCATAGAGCCAATCACGGTCTTCATGCCATTCCAATCCGTGTTGCTGCTGTGCGACAACCATCAGAGACTCCTTACTCTATATCCAGATTAGCCCGCATCAGGGGCTGATCGCTCAAATCAAAACTCATCAGTTGTAAATCGATGTCAAACCAACTCTTAAAGAGATCAAGCGAGAGCGGTTTGGGCCAAAAATCCTGAAACTCATCCCAGGCAGAGAGTTCGTTCTCAAAGATCGTCAACCAGTGCTGTTCAATCTCTGAGGTGAAATCCTCATCAGAATCGACCTCATCAAAGAGGTAGAGGTTGGCTTCACTGCGCAGCTCCTCTAGTGAAGGAACCGGCTCTTCTGAGCCCGCCAAAAGCCACTCATGAAAAGGAGCCTTGGGTTTAATGCTAATACCCGAGCGGTTGATCAAACGCATAGACTCTCCAATACATAGATTTACTTATAACCATATAACCTGACTATACCGCAGTTGCACAAAGGGAGCACTAGTAGATTTCGCTGAGTGGAAAAGGAACAAAAAAAAGGGGTCTGACCTGGGCCAGTCCCCTTTTCGGGCAATCGATCGCCTCATCTTCGATAAGGTTCCGACACTTAAGTTGTTGGAGCGATCTTAAGAGGCCTCGATTAATACCTGTTGGAGCGGTCTCATTGAGGCCGCGACGCTATTTGTTAAAGCTCCGCCGCTTCCTCTTCTGCCATTACCTTGTAAGGGTGATCAGACGCCAATAGCGCTTTACCAAGATCCGTTGGGAACTCGACATCAATGTCGACCACACGACCGTCACGACAGACGTTAATGATAGTATCCATGCAAGTACTGAGCAGAGAGTACTTCTCATCCGGCGCAGCAATAATGGTTTGGAGACCCAAATCACTCATGAAGCCAAGCGAGGTAACGGTGTTCTCTGAATCCAGCTTGTTGAACGCCTCATCGAATACCGACAGGCTGAAGCCACCAACAGGCTTACCATCACTACCCTCTTTTAGGCGGTAGGTCGCACCCAAGGCGGCCGCCATCGCGACGTAGAACGGTACCTGGTGCTCACCACCGGAACCGGTCTTGATACGCTGCGACAGGGTTGTCTTACGATTGCCGTCAAGATCTTTAACCACCAACTCGAAGTTGTAGAAGTTACGGTAGTCCTGAAGCAGACTGCTCTCGCCTTCATCTTTAAGTACTTCGTGAATTCGTTCTAGAGCATCCTTGTGCTGCGCATTGTCATCAAACTTCATATCAAACAACGAGCCCACATTGGCAGAATCGAGCTGCGTATAGGCCTCAACCAACTCAAGAATGTCTTTCAACTCAGGGTTAGGTGACATCTCAAAGCTGTACATCTCTTTATGGAAAGGACGGTTCTTCAAGTGCGAGTTTAGCTCACGGATCAGATCACGAATCTTATTGATCTGGTCATTCAGATGGGCCACGAAGTCAGAACGGAAAGCAGACTCAGCCTCTAGACGAGCTCGCTCGGCCTTCTCTGTGTACTCTGCCAATTCAGATTCACGGAGTGCCTCAACGGTCTCGTTAACGTAACCCTCGAGATCTTCATGACTGGAGTCTGGTCCAACCTTATCCAACTCATGGTGAGTCAAACCGCCACCGTGGTGACGCGCTTTATACTGTGCAACGGCATCACGGACACCGTTCTTTTTCTTCTCATGCAGAGCCAGTTCAGACTGAGCTTTCTTGGCCGCTTCGAAGATGATGCGTTCCAACTCACCATCACAGCTCTCATCGAGGTAGTCGCGTTTCTCCTGCGCAGACTGAGCGTCGAACTCATTCTTCGCTTCACAGGCTGCACGCGCTTCAGCATGCTCTGTTAGATCGGTCTCTAGCACCTCTAGCTGAGCAGTATCACGGATCAGGCCTGTACGGGCTTTTTGCAGTTTATCCATCAACGCAGCTTGAGTGGACTCGGTCTCTTTCTGCTTAGCCGCCAGATCGGCAATGCGCTGCTGAATACCGGTATCGTCATGGTTACGGAGATCGACAATAGTCTGCTGGTACCCTTCAATCTGATGCGTCAGTTTCTTACGCTGTTCTGTCAAATCAAACAGAGGCTCGTTCACTTGAGACAGACCGCCATCAAGGCTTATTAACGCATCACGTAGCTTCTCTAGAGATTCGTGCTGACGACCTAGCAGTGTGAACTCATTGACCAGCTGATCGACCTGCTTGCCCTGCAGTTCAAGTTGATCACCACGACGACGAATACCCATAATTGGTGTCAGTTCATTAATTGATGTGGTTGAACCTTCGGTCTGCAACATGCAGTCATAGGTCAACGCACGCTCCTGTTTCAAAAGCTCCGCTTCCGTCTCAACCGCCATGACACCGCCCAGTGCGCGATTCATAAATGCGCGGGCATCGTCAGAGTCAGACTCGATAAACTGAGCCAGAGAACCTGGCTTAGTGCGGTGTAACCAGTCACCCGATTTAGTGGTGTTGATGATACGACACCCTTTCAGGTGACGCCCTTTACGGCGGTAGAGTGTAATCGCCTCTTTGACACGATCAGGATCGACGACCAATGCTTCGCGGCGAGCACCTAAGAAGGACTCAATTGCAATGCGCCACTTGTCATCGGTAATATCAACCAACTCACAAATGGGTGTTGAGTCGATACCGTACTCACTCAACAGCTCCATCAATTCAGCCGTGTTACGACGAACGGGGGCGCGCCCCTGCTGAAGCTGTTCTACGGCACTCTTCTGGTTCTGTATCTGAGCGCGCAGTTCAGAAATACGGATAACTGACTCTTCATAACGACGCGACACTTTACGACGAACGTTCTCAATCGACTTACGCATTGCGTTTAGCGTGTTATCGACGCTGACAGGATCTGAAGGCCAAGCGTCTGCCATTAGGTTTTCACCCGAGCGCCAGATCTCTGATGCTTGATCCACCAGTGCTGCAAACTCTTCAGGCAAGAACTCACGATTCTGATTAAAGCTCACCGCTGTGCGCATCAGCGAGTAGGCCTTCTGAATGCGCTCTTCGATGACATTGAGTTCGTGTTGACCAACGCGTATAGAAGATTCCATCGCGTTAATCTGATGCGCAGCATCGGTGTTGTTTAGCGCTGCACGTGCGTTGGCAAGATCCTGCATAACCTGATTGAGATCAGCACCAATATTGGTTAGCTCTCGCTCAACTTCCGCCTCTTGCTCTTGCCACTTCTCTAGACGCTCTTCAGCCTCCTCTTTACGAAGGTCGGCACTTTCAAAACGTGACTCGTGAACAACCCACTCGTACTCGACGGCGTTTTTGATGTTACGACTGATACCCTGGCAGAGCTCTTGTACTTTAACCAGTTCATCAATACGGTTAGCCACATCACGCGTCTTCTCCTCCATCGCTCGATACTCATCCAGCGATTTACGGAAGGCTCCGACATGCACTACGTTCTCATCCAAGACAAACTCGCGAACGAATCGAGTCGGACTATCAATGGGTACAAATTTAAGAGCGTTTTTGAAGTTCTTGATGAATTTGTCATCGTCATTCGGCATCGCTGGATCGTGACTCAAGTGGGTCACAACCTCACGAATGTAGCGGCTTGCACGCTTCTCTAGCGTCATATCCGGACACTGTTTAAGCAGGCTTTCACGAACTTCATTCCAAGGACGCGGCATACGACCACCGCCCTCTTTTCGACTAAAGTCATCCAGCGAAACAGAGAAGTTAGGCAGAATAAAGCGACCCAAAACCTCTTCATCTGGGCTGGCGGTTGATGCACTGATCGCAACACCAATACAGCTCTCTTGTGCCGTCTCAGTATCAAAGAAGCTCATCGCCAGATAGCTGATAGAATCTTCACGGGCACTGTTGCTTTTACCACCATCATCCATAAAACCGAGACAGTAGGTGCGCAGTGAACGCTCAGACTTTTCACCCGCCGAGGCGTTAAAACTTAAGTGGCGCTTATGGCCACCCATCAAAATGGTCTGCATGGCGTCCAGTAGTGACGATTTACCTGAGCCGTTAGGACCTACAATCGCGACATTACCTTTGATCGGGATCTCTTGAGCACCCAATACATACCAGTTAACTAGAACGATGCGATTAAGCTGTTTCATCGTCAGACTCCTCTACTGCACCCTTCTCTTCTGACTCCACTGACTCATCAGCTGGCTCACTCACCTCTTCGATCGACTCCTCTGGAGTGTCAGCAATATCATCCATCAAGGCCGCATCAGCGCTTTCGATGTCACAGAGCGCCTCAAGCTGTCGGATGTAATCTTCGACCACCACTTGACGAATGGTGGGGTAGATGCCGATTGGAATGTTTTTAGGGTCGGTCTCATTCGCCTTGCCGCGTTCAATCAAACCGTGACGTGAGAAGAGCGACAGGATCTCTTTTAGACGCGTCTCATTAGGGATCTCTTTACCGGTTAAACTCTCGTAAGTGCTCAACAGATCATCAGACGTGGTGTACGCCTTACCGCTCTCTACTTCGAAATTTTCCAGTTTCTGTTCATACATTTGACGCATACAGAGCATCAACAGAGACTCATCGAGCTTCAATCGCATGACTCGCTCTTCACCCTGGGGTAGCACACCCAAATAGGCTTCATCAGGTTGATAGACCAGAGACCAACCCAGTGCCGCGAACAGGTTACGGAAGTACTCCATATTCTGCGAAATAAGGAAATAAGTATCACGCTGTGCAGGGCGATCCGCATAGAGGAACTGGTTTGTCAGTAGTGAGTTTGCAGCGCGAACGAAATCGGCTTCTGTACTCTTTTCATTGCGCGTCAGCGCTTTTTGTAAATCACCAAGCATCAGGCGTTGTTCCTGTGTATTTTGAAACCACGGCACTCCACCATATCGGCAACGCGCACGTACTCTTCATCAAATTCTATTTGGTAGCGTTCAGCTGTCTTACGCGCTTTCTTACCTAACGAATTTAGGTGTCGCACATAGCTGAAGCAGATGTAATCTTCGATTGAATCAATGGTAAATTCAGACGCCGAGACCAGGGTTTCACCATTTAAAAAGTGACGATCTAGGTAGGCCTCAATTCGATCCACTTTCACCTCACGGCGTGCCTTCCACTCTTTGAAGAGCTGACGCATGTAAAGAACCTTAGGATCGATCTGCTGTTGGGTAATGACTCTAGGCGCTGTCTCAACACGTCGACGCACTGGCGAGCGAATGGACGAAGGCGAGATAAAGCCATACTGATCAAGCGACTGAACCGGTGGTATCTCCCGACCATCTTTCTCCGCCAATTTGGCAATGACACGCGACAGTCGAGCCGCCATACCCGGCGTTGTCTTGTCCATGTAACGAACTGTGTCGGCTACCCGTTTCTCTAGCTGGTAACGGAAATCATCAATGATCGCCAGACGCTGGTCGACCGACTCGAAGATCCGGATGATGCGATTGATGTGCTGGTGCACCATCGCTTCCGCAGTTTCAGATTCGATTTCATACTGCATCTGATAGTGCTCAGTCAGCATCTCTACCTTCAGCGTATCGAACTGAAGATCACGCAATAAAGAGAGAATTTGACGTCTAAAACGGAAGGGGTTGTTCTTTGTTTTCAACGTCTTATAGTCAGAAACAAGAATGTGCTCAACGAAACGATCAAAGAAGCCACGGACAATCTCTTGCGGGTTATGCGACTCAGCCAATGATATTTTAAGTTCGCGCAGACCCAACATCATATCGGTCAGGTGTGCACTGAACTCGGCTGCTGTGTCTGCCGCTTCCGATAGGGTAATACCACGACCCACCGGATCATTGATGGCCGACTCCAGAGACGACAGCACGTTAAGAACGGTGCCACCGTAACTGCGTTTTTCCAAACGCGCGATCGAAACCAGGTTACGCAACAGGTAACTGACCGAAGGAGAGAGCAACACATAGGTGCGATAGATCTTCTGCTCTTCCTCTAACCAGCCCGTTTGCACTAGGCGTCGGTAGATACGGTTTGTGTAATCTGCGCTAGAGGTAGGCAGCTCCGCCTCCTCTTCAGACTCAGCCACCCAGCGACGAACACCAAGCTTAACAACGGCATTTTCGATGGTTGAACGGACTAAATCTTTGGCAATAAAGGGGTCTATAAGATCTTCATCAAAGAAGAGATCGGCCAATTCAAGAAGAACAGACTGGTAAACCTGTCTATTCTGCCCAGAGAGCGGCGCAAATATATCGTCTGGTAGCTTATTGAAAAGCACTAAAAATCCACCATTTGAGGGCTGCCCATTCAATAGGCAGCAAATCGAATAACCATCGATTCTAACAAAAAAAGGAGTGCTGTATAGGCCTCTTAGATGAGACTTTGGCGTAAAAGAAAAATCTTTAACCCTTGAGTCAAAAAACAGCCCTCAACCACCCTGCCACAAGAACTGTTTTACCTAACATGAAAGCTTGTTATTATCTGCTTTAAAGCGGGCCAACATGGCCCATCAGTACCGCAGAGTGACCTATCTCACCGAAGCGGATTCGTTTCACCACCTTAAAGGCGTTGTGGATGAAATTTCGTTTCCCTGTCGTCATCATTGACGAAGATTTCCGTTCTGAAAACATCTCTGGCTCAGGCATTCGTGACCTTGCAGCCGCTATTGAAAAAGAGGGTATGGAGGTTGTCGGCTTAACCAGCTACGGCGATCTTACAGCATTTGCTCAACAGGCGAGCCGCGCCAGCTGCTTCATCATCTCTGTCGATGATGAGGAGTTTGATTCGGGTGAAACGGATGATCTGTCCGACGAAGTACTGAATAACATCCGCGACTTTATTAGCGAAGTTCGCAAGCGTAATAACGAGATCCCAATCTTCTTGTACGGTGAAACTCGTACCTCTCGTCATGTGACGAATGATATTTTGCGTGAGCTTCACGGCTTCATCCATATGTTCGAAGACACTGCCGAGTTCGTTGCACGCCACATTATTCGTGAAGCGAAAAAGTACCTCGAATCACTAGCACCGCCGTTCTTCAATGCGTTGATGAACTACGCAAGCGACTCTTCATACTCTTGGCACTGCCCAGGACACTCGGGCGGTGTTGCCTTCTTGAAAAGTCCGGTTGGGCAGATGTTCCACCAGTTCTTCGGGGAGAACATGCTGCGTGCCGATGTCTGTAATGCGGTTGAGGAGCTTGGACAGCTTCTGGACCACACAGGCCCTGTTTCAGATTCAGAGCAGAGTGCTGCACGCATATTTGGCGCTGATCATCTCTTCTTTGTCACTAACGGCACCTCGACGTCGAACAAAGTGGTCTGGCATTCAACCGTTGCCCCTGGCGATATTGTGGTAGTGGATCGTAACTGTCATAAATCGATTCTGCATTCGATCATCATGTGTGGTGCGATCCCTGTCTTCCTAATGCCAACTCGTAACCACTACGGCATTATCGGACCGATTCCAAAGAGTGAGTTTGATCCCGAGACGATTCGTCGCAAGATCGAAGAGAACCCTTTTGCTCGTGAAGCACTGAACAAAAAACCTCGTGTACTGACACTGACGCAATCGACCTACGATGGCATTCTCTACAACGTAGAGACGATTAAATCGATGCTGGGCGACACCATTGATACGCTGCACTTTGACGAGGCCTGGCTGCCTCACGCAGCATTCCACAAGTTCTACAACCACATGCACGCGATTGGCGGCACAGAGAGCCGTGAACGCTCTGACGACACCCTGGTGTTTGCAACACAGTCAACGCACAAGCTGTTGGCAGGTCTGTCACAGGCCTCTCAGATCCTAGTGCAGGACGCTAAGAACCGTAAGCTGGATACCTTCCGATTCAACGAGTCCTACCTGATGCACTCATCGACCAGCCCTCAGTATGCGATCATCGCCTCTTGTGATGTTGCCGCTGCAATGATGGAGCCTCCCGGTGGTACAGCACTGGTCGAGGAGTCCCTGTACGAGGCGATCGACTTCCGTCGTGCCATGGTTAAGGTCGAAAAAGAGTTTGGTGAGAACGACTGGTGGTTCAAAGTTTGGGGACCTCAGAAGTGGGATGATGAAGGTCTTGGCGATCGTGATGCTTGGGTCATCCATGAAGATGACACTTGGCACGGTTTTGGCAAGATCGAGTCTGGCTTTAACATGCTCGACCCCATTAAGGCGACCATTATCACACCTGGATTGAATATCCATGGTGAGTTTGATGAGCACGGCATTCCGGCGGCGATTGTCAGTAAATACCTTGCTGAGCACGGTATTATCATTGAAAAAACGGGACTCTATTCGTTCTTCATCATGTTCACCATCGGCATCACTAAGGGCCGCTGGAACTCCATGGTGACTGAACTTCAGCAGTTCAAAGATGACTTTGATAACAACCTACCCATGTGGCGGGTTATGCCTGAATTTGTCGCACAGCACCCTGAATATCAGCGCATTGGTCTGCGTGATCTTTGTCACTCACTGCACGACATCTACCGCAAGTACAATGTCGCAAAAATCACGACAGAGATGTACCTCTCTAAGATTGAGCCTGCTATGACACCGGCAGATGCTTGGTCGAAGATGGCGCACCGTGAAGTTGAACGTGTCTCAATCGATGAACTAGAGGGTCGAACCACCGCCATGCTCGTGACACCTTACCCACCGGGCATACCACTGCTTATACCGGGTGAGCGCTTTAACTCAACCATCGTTGACTACTTGAAGTTTGTTCGCGAATTTAACGCCCAGTTCCCTGGCTTCGAAACAGACTGTCACGGACTAGTGCGAGAGAACATAAACGGCGTCGATCACTACTACATCGATGTCGTAAAAGACTGATTCAACAAGACGAGATAACGGCACCTTCGGGTGCCGAATTTTTATGAAAATAGAGTTCGAAAAATCCATCACCACTGAACAAGCCGGCAGCAATGTCACCGACTTTCTGGCGCAAGAGACCGCAATCTCCAAACAGAAAATTAAGGACGCACTGAGTAAAGGTGCCTGCTGGCTGAAGCGTGGCCAAAAAGGTCGTAAGCGCCTGCGTAAGGCCAAGGAGATTCTGCAAAAAAACGATCGGATCTCTCTCTTTTACGATTCTGAACTCTTAGGCCGTAAACCAGAAGGCGCGCAATGTTTGGTGGATGCTCAAGGTTACTCTGTCTGGTTCAAACCAGCCGGTATGGTTGCACAGGGAAATGACTGGTGTGATCACCTTGCCATTACTCGTTTAGCCGAGCAAACACTTGAACCGAAACGCGCTTCGTTTTTAATACACCGTTTGGATCGTGAAACGGCAGGTCTGATCGTGATCGCTCATAAACAGGGTGTTGCAGGCGCCATCTCGCGCGAATTCCAAAACCGTAAGGTTGAAAAATTTTACCGCTGTCTTGTCTCAGGCCAGGCACCCGAGTCCGGTGAAATCATCAATAAACTGGATGGTAAACCGGCCCATACCAAATTCACCCGACTGCACTACAACTCCGATCGTGACTATTCGGATCTCTATGTAGAGATACTGACCGGGCGAACACACCAGATCCGACGTCATCTCAATCAGATCGACCACCCTGTTATGGGTGATCCACGCTACGGAAGTGACAACAAAAACCTAGCAGGCATGCAGTTATTTGCTGTCAAATTGGCATTCAACTGCCCTATTCAACGCCGCAAAGTCACGTTTGAACTCTCCAACGAGTTTTTGAAACAGCACAGCAACTCGGAGTTGTCTGACGCAACGCCTTAACAAAATTGCCAAGACAGTTGGGTGTAGCATCAAGGGCAGATGACAGGCTAAAGCCAGTCACTGGTTTAGCGACTTGGCTTCGGAGCTGCGGTGACTGGCTTTCAGCCTGTCATCCGCCAGACCAGCCACTCAATAGATATCGCCAACCACTGCGCAAAGCCTTACAATACTCGGCTGACCTATTTGGATGGAATCATGTTCGACAAAAAGACCAAAGCCCAGATCCGCGCCGAGCTTGAACAGCAAGTTCAGGATTTTCTGCGCTCTGGTGGCGAGGTTAAAGAGATTCCTCAGGGTCAGAGTGGAGTTCCGCACGGAGGACTGATACGCCCCGTCTTTAATGACGGCAAACCGCGCGAGTCGAGAACCCCCTGCGAGGGTGTGTTGCAGACCATCGATGCAAGACGCCTAATCAAAGAGCGCCCTAAATTAGCTAGAAAACTGAGTAAACCTAAACGCAAAGTCATTTACGACGATTTCGGAGAGCCTATCCGAGAAGTTTGGGAGTAAGAAACCTGCGAACAAGTCCCGCAGAGAAGATGCGAAACTTATTCGCAGATTCCCTAGGTCAGCGATTCATTAAATCCAGTGTGAATCTGAGTCGCTCCACCGCACTCTCCATCTCCAGTGCTTGCTGCAAATAGTGAGCATCAAATCGAATTAATCCAAACAGCTCAAAACTGAACGCTTGTGGCGATTTTGTTAACCACTCCTCTTGATTGAGAATGTCTCTCAATTTATTGGCCGCTCGGCTATCACCTTGCACCATTGCCAGTACACGATGGCGCACCTTATCAACCAGCTCAATCGCTTCTGATAACTCATCTTCAGTCATCTCACGATCAGCCATTGGTTGACACTCATACACCGAGTAGGGAATCTGCTGCAGTGATTGACCCAAACGGTATCGCTGATCGATATGGACATCCACCACTAGACGCCCATCATCTAACTGCTTAATCAGCTCGCACTGACCAGCACTAAACACTGTGTAGGGTCGATAGGTTGCTTGGTTTGTCTGCAACGCCTCTTTCAGAGGCAATCCCGATTTGGCAGGACTGATCTCTTTTTGTGTGTGACAAATCGCTACCGGCATACCTGTCTCCAAACAGTGATTGATCATCTGTCGGTAACGAGGTTCAAATACATGCAACGGAAACACTGTGCCAGGAAAGGTGACACAGTCGGGAATGGGAAAAATGGCGATTTGAGTCACGCAGCCTCCTTAAAGTAGTTAAAGAGATTACGCAACTCAATTAGGGTCGGACTACTTAAACTCGGTGACTGGCTTTCAGCCTGTCTTCCGCTCTACAAAATAGTGCCAAATGATAGTGCAGATGACAGACTAAAGTCAGTCACTGGACCTGGATTGGCGTCGCGGCCTTTTTAAGACCGCTCCAACTATCCCCTACTTACTTCGCCAGACCGACTTTAAGGGCCAGCTCTGCAGTACGATTCGCGTAGCCCCACTCATTGTCATACCAGAGGTAGAGTTTCACCTGAGTGTCGTTAACCACCATGGTCGAGAGCGCATCGACGACACTTGAACGAGGATCCGTCTTGTAATCGATCGAAACCAGTGGACGCTCTTCATAGCCCAAAATGCCTGCTAAATAGCTCTCTGATGCGGATTTAAGCAAATGATTAACCTCTTCAACACTGGTCGCTCTGTTGACCTCAAAGACACAGTCTGTAATCGATGCATTGGTTAGAGGTACACGTATCGCGTGGCCGTTCAACTTACCTTTTAGGTCTGGGAATATATGCGTAATTGCCGTCGCCGAACCGGTTGTGGTGGGAATCAAACTGGTACCACAAGAGCGAGCACGACGCAGATCTTTGTGCGGAGCATCAATAATAGTCTGGGTATTGGTAATATCATGAATGGTCGTCATAGAACCGTGTTTAATACCTAAATTCTCATGAATTACCTTCACCGCAGGTGCTAGACAGTTGGTAGTACAAGAGGCGGCTGTCACAATTCGATGCTGCTCAGGGTCAAATAGGTCATCATTCACCCCCATGACACAGTCCAGCACACCCTCTTGCTTGACCGGCGCAGTGACGACGACACGCTTAACCCCTTGATCAAGGTAGGGCTGGAGTGCCTCTTTTGATTTGAACTTCCCTGACGCCTCTATGACCAGGTCACAGCCACTCCAGTTGGTCTCATCAATGGTCTTGTGCGAGCTAACGGCAATGAACTGATCTGCCACCTGCATGCCACCATCAACGGGAAGTGCCTCTCTGCTCCAACGTCCATGAACGGAATCGAAATTCATAAGGTGAGCCAAGGTTGCCGCATCCCCAGCGGGATCATTGATCTGAACAATCTCCACATCCGCACTATCAAACAGTACACGAGCTGTCAGACGGCCCATTCGACCAAACCCATTGATACCAACGCGCATAAAATACTCCTTCATAAGATGACAGAATTATTTCAGCGTTTTGTTACAAATTGAAGACAAATGAATCTTTTGACACATATCAATGCGGCTATATTAGAAAGGCGTAATCTACAGTTAACCAAACAAACAGAAGGAGCAAGCAAATGGCTGCTATTTCAAAAGATCACACACCGGCAACTGTATGGGCACTGGATCTAGTCTTTCTACTGATCGCGATTTCACCCGCCCTAATTTTTGTAGGCTCACTGATCGCAGGTTAATGGTCGATAAGGGTTAACTGCCCATAGGATAAAAGGTCAGCGGATGCTGGCCTTTTTTGTGGAAAAAAAAAGCACCCACTGCGGGTGCTGAATTGTGCTGCTAATAATAGGAATCGAACTAGACAGCCAAGGGACAATCACAAATTAAAACTAGCATCTAAATAGAGCCTCTGCGACCGCAACTGTGCTGACTGTCCCTATTGTCTTAATACCGTTTTTCATAAGAACCTGACTTCACATCATGCAAACGCTTATAGACTGTTAGCAGAGAGTGATGAGTGTTTAGGTTAGAGAGTGTCTCATCAAGCCCGGACAGAGCATCGAACAGCTTCTCTCCAGCAATATTAGCCAGAGCTTCTTGGTATAGCGCTTCACCATAGAGCGCAACCAATGGGCGTTCATACTGTTCTCGTTCACGATTGGAATCTATCTCTAATCGTATCAATTCAGAAAGACAGCGGTGCAATTTAATCTCATCGTCTGTTAGGTGACCAAAGTTTAACATCCAGTCAACTTGCTCTAGGGCTAACTCTAACTCGCCAGACTTAAGCGCGAGCTTGAACTTAATATCCCCAATGCGAACACGATCCCAGGGCGAATCAGAGTCCGTTGCGACCCCTAACAGCTTAGCAAGACGCTGTTGATCATCAAATCCACCCTGCTCTAACTCTTCCAACAGATCCAACGCCATCTCCTGATCAAGTTGAGCGGGCGATAACAGTCGTGATCGCAGAGGCGCAGCTAGATTGTTGTTTCGCCAAATTAACTCATCAACAGGATAGATCTCTGACATCCCTGGGACCAAAATCCTGCAACAATCGAGCCCAAGGTGTTGATAGTCAGCAATATAGATCTGTAAATCTACGCCATGAATGATTCGACAGAGCTCGTCAAACTCATCCTCAGAACTTCCCTCTATATTCCACTCGGTAAAGGGGTAATCAGGCTCATCGGCGAACATATCCCATGCGACAACCCCACTGGAGTCGATAAAGTGCGTCTCCAAGTTTTGAGGCTCTGCCGCCTCATCAATATCAAAGGTTGGGTGCGGGAAATCGTTCAGAGAGTCCAAAGCCCTACCCTGCAACAACTCAGTGACGGTTCGCTCCAGTGCCACTTCAAACTTAGGGTGAGCACCAAATGAAGCGAAACAGCCACCATCATTGCGATTAAAGAGCGTGACATTTACCAGAGGGTATTTTCCCCCTAGAGAGGCGTCACGCACATCAACCAAAAATCCTTGAACACGCAGTGCTTTGATGGATGCTTCGATGCGAGGATATTGTGCAATCACCTTAGCCGGAATGCGCGGCAGTGTAATACCACTGGAGATAATGGTGTTTTTTATATGACGCTCAAAAATCTCTGACAGCGCTTGAACGCGCGCTTCAAAGAGATTATTGCCGGCAGCCATACCGTTGGAGACATAGAGATTTCCTAATACATTGACTGGAAACCAGACTGTCTGTTTATCCGACTGACGAACAAATGGCAAAGCGCACACACCTCTATCAGCTCGACCCGAGTTTAGGTCGACCAACATATCGGCACTGAGCTCCTCATCGGGGTCGTAGTGATTTCGGCTGTTTTGATCCAGCAGGCCTTCTGGCCATTGACCTGCAGAGGCTGGGAACCAGCGTTCATTGGGATAGTGTACAAACTCACGATCGGAAATGTCTTGACCGAAAAAGTAATCGGCAAAAAAGTAATTAGTACTCAATCGTTCATAGAACTCGCCCAGCGCACTGGCAAGACAGGCTTCCGGAGTAGACCCTTTACCGTTGGTAAATAGCAGTGGGCAGTGACGATCTCGAATGTGCAGTGACCAGACGTGAGGCACAGGATTGAGCCAACTCACCTCCTCTATGTCAAAACCAAGCTCCTTCAGCCCCTGACTCATGCGCTCGATCGACTCTTCAAGCGGGGCATCTTTTCCTGGAATTCTGGTCATTTTTTGTACTCTTTGTGGGCTAACAGAGGTGTCAGCTAACTTATTATTTATTCGAAAGATTATACCTGAAGAAATAGTAGGAAAAAGTTCAAATGAGCGCTTGACGAAGGTCCGCCCCGTAATTAGTATATGCGCCCTCAGTTGAGCAAACAGTTCCTCGATAGCTCAGTTGGTAGAGCAGTAGACTGTTAATCTATTGGTCGCTGGTTCGAGTCCAGCTCGAGGAGCCAACTTTACTCAACAAGAGAAAAAGTCGGAGTATAGCGCAGCCTGGTAGCGCATCTGCTTTGGGAGCAGAGGGTCGTAGGTTCGAATCCTACTACTCCGACCACTTTTTCTCACTCCTTGTCGGAGTATAGCGCAGCCTGGTAGCGCATCTGCTTTGGGAGCAGAGGGTCGTAGGTTCGAATCCTACTACTCCGACCATCTCTTTGTGCCGGTATAGCTCAGTTGGTAGAGCAACTGACTTGTAATCAGTAGGTCCCGAGTTCGACTCTTGGTGCCGGCACCATTTACTACCTCTTATCTCCGTTCATTTTTTCTTTAAGCACTCTGAGAATATAGCCACTTTTATAAACATTTTTAAGGTATAGTGCTCGCATGAATATTAAGCTCATTACCTTATTCCTTGCAGCCCTGACTCTTCAAGGCTGTGTACTTACTAAAGTCGTGACGGTGCCTATGCGCGTTGGTGGGGCAATCATCTCTGTCGTACCCGTGGTCGGTGACCCAATTGACGAGTCAATCGACACCGTGGCGGATGGAATTGACAAAATCCCGATCTAAAATTGCTCTAAATCAGACAAAGATGTTCTTTTTCTGACACCCTGCCAAACACTCTCTAAAGTACAGGCATAAGACCCAATCTGGAGAGTGTTATGCTACCTGCCGTAAACAATATTCTTTACGCATCAGACATTAATGATGGCTCACGCCCTGCGTTTCGACACGCTGTTAAACTCGCCGAGCTGTACGATGCCAAACTCACCTACTTGCACGCCGTAGAGAAGATCAGTGACGGCGCAGCTGCTGTTCTACAAAATGTCATCGATCGTGATGAGCTTAATGAGTTAGAGAGAAGTGGCTCTGCCCGTTTGATGGAAAAAGTGGAACAACGCATCAAAGCGTTTTGCGAGGACGAGGTTCCAGAAGGGTCCATTAATCCGAGCGACATTGCCACTTGCGTCGATCAAGGCACCCCTTGGCAAGTCATCATCGATACAGCTGACAAGATCAATGCGGATATGATTGTCATGGGTGTTCGGACCCATGCGACCCTTCAGCACATGTTACTGGGCTCAACGTCACGCAAAGTCATGAGCCACAGTGTAATACCCGTGTTGATCGTCCCTTTAAGCTGATAGTTAGCGATTAAACAGACGCTGTTCAAACTGATGATTGAGTTGAGCGTCTGTCTCTTTGAGATCGGTTACAACACTGAATCGAGTCACCTCACCATGGGTGAACGGAAAGTTAGCGGTGTACATGATGCGCATTCCTTCATAAAACTCACGCATCTCTAATACCACGTCTCCTGTTGATCCTGACACTCTTACCTTTGGATCCTCAAATTGATAAGAACCGAAAGTCACAGGATCAACGCAAGTGATCGTCAAGTAGCCCAATGAGGGCTTACGTTCGAATCCATATAGATCTGCTACATGTTCGGAAAGCTCTTCACTCGCTGAAACATAGGTTTTAACCTTACAATCTTCTGCCCATACTCCGCTTGAAACTAGGGTTAAAGAGCCAACAAATAGTGAAGCAATTACCTGTTTTTTCATAACAATCCTTACTAGCGACCTAAACTGTAAAATTCATCATTAGGGCGCAAACTCATGACATTGGCCATGCGATTAGAGAAGCCAAACAACCCTGTGATTGACGTGATATCCCAAATATCATCATCACTGAACCCCTGAGCATGCAGCCTATCAAAGTCTGCCTCACCGACCTCATTAGCTGATTGAGCGACCTTCATGGCAAAGTCCAACATGGCGCGCTGGCGGCCAGTAATATCTGCTTTACGGTAGTTGGCAACTATCTGATCGGCAATCAATGGATTTTTCGCACGTATTCTCAAAATTGCGCCGTGCGCAACGACACAATATTGGCATTGGTTCAGGCTGCTAGTGGCCACCACAATCATCTCACGTTCAGCCTTTGTCAGCCCTGATTCCCGCTCCATAAGCGCATCATGATAAGCAATGAACGCACGAAACTCGTCTGGCCTCCTAGCCAATGCCAGAAAAACATTAGGAACGAAACCGGACTTTTCCTGAACCGTTAAAATAAGATCACGGATATCTTCAGGTAGATCACTTATATCCGGGGTACTAAAAACACTAATCTGATTACTCATTAGAAGAGACTCTTATTCTAAATTTTTCCTATTTATACCAGAAACATGATCTGTGCAGTATTGAACTGATTCAATCAGTGCTAGGATGAATTCATAGCATAAAGTAGATAAAAAAATGACAGACAACACCCGGAAGCCAAGAGTACTAATTGTTGATGACGATGAGTTTTCTCAAGATTTCATCAGTGGAGCTCTAGATACATTAGCAGATGTAAATGTCGCAAAAAGTGGCGAACAGGCGCTTCATAAATTGAGTGACACCTGTCAACTGCCAGATCTAGTGGTTGTCGACATTGTCATGTATTCAATGAACGGTATCGAGATTACCCGTTATATCCGCCATGATTTGAGCGAACATAAAATACCTGTCTTTGTTCTGTCATCACACGCTGATCCAGAAATGGAGCGAATTGCCTACAGTGCTGGTGCTACCGTGGTGTGTAAAAAAGGTCTATCAGCACAAGCTTTGTCACAGCGCATTCGCGGGCTTCTGGATATTTCATTTAATCCCCACTCTTAAGAAACATTGCGTACACAGGTATATTGGACCGTCAATAACTACTAAAAATCTTATTCCAACCGCACTACTCATTGCACTATGGGTGGTTCGTTAACGGATTAGGATTGGCGTTTCTGCATCGCCATAAAGTGCTCTATCCCTTTGATTTGATCTTCAGCGTGGTGGTTTACATACAAGACGGTCGTCTCGTTACCCTCACAGATCTTCTCAATCAGAGCCAATACCAACTGTCGGTTCATATCATCTAGCCCTAGACAGGGCTCATCCAGAATTAATAGCGGTGGATGTTTTACCATGGCGCGCGCAATCAACAAGAGTCGCTGATCACCGTAAGAGAGCTTGTTGAACGGCACATCGGCGCGATCCTGCATACCCAGCAGTGCAAGCCACTGATCGGCAATCATCTTCTGATTATCGGTTGATTTGGTGTACATACCAATGCTGTCAAAGAAGCCCGAGATAATGACATTTTTACAACTGATGCTGACACGATACTCCCATTGCAGTGCGGTCGACACATAACCAATAAACTGCTTAATCTGCCAGATACTCTCGCCGTTACCGCGCTGAAAACCGAACACAAAGATGTCGTTGACGTAACACTGCGGGTGATCGCCAGTAATCAATGAGAGCACACCTGTTTTACCACTGCCGTTTGGACCGCTCAGTTGCCAATGTTGGCCAGGATTTATCGTCCAGTTGAAGCCCTCAACAATTACTGCATCACTGTATTTGATCGAGATATCGGTCAGTTTGACCAGTGGATCATTCGGATTCAGTTCTGGAAGCGGGTTAGCAGGATCCGCCGGTGGAACCTCTAGATCTGTCGTTTTCAAGTGAAGCAGTTGGTATAGCTCTGCATAAGCCGATTCATCGCTGCGATCGACCTGAAATGCTAGACGTCCCGCATCGTTACCCACCTTCTCCATGTAGGCAACATGAGTAATAAAATCAGGCATTTCGTCGAAGCGGTTTAACACCAGTATCATCGGCGTGGTATCAATGATGCTGGCTAAATGCTGCTGCAGCATCGCAAGCGTATCAGCATCTAACCCATCAAATGGCTCATCTAAAATAAGAAGCTCTGGGTTATTGGCCAACGCACGGACCAACATCATCTTGCGGCTCTCACCGGTCGAAAGCTTGCGGAATGCTCTATCCAACAGCGGCGACAAACCGAACTGCTCGACTAATTCAGCCGCTAACAGTTGATCTTCACAATGCTCAAAGATCATTTCCCGAACGGGGGTTCCTTCTGAGATGACATCTAAAATATCGGCGTCATCCTTTTTAAGCTCCTGTTTGATCAACTCTGCCTGAGCTTCGAATGAAACGAGTCCAACTCTATTTGGGACTCCCTCTATGGATCCATTCAATGCATCACCAAACCCTGCTAACACCGCTGCAAGCGCCGACTTACCAGAACCATTGGTACCGGTGATGACCCAATGCTGATTGGGCTCAATGGTCCAATCGACCCCTTTAAGGTCAAAGCGTTCATCAAAGTTTACGTCAAGGTTTTCAATGTGAATGGATGTCGACATGGGGATTCCTAATCAACAAATAGAGTTTATAAAAAGCATAAAGCCGAGTACTCCTTGCGAGGCACTCGGCTTTGAGTCGTTTAAATTTTATCTAAAATTAAACGATCTTCTTCATGTCAGCCATGTGGCCACGAAGAACTGTACCGATCGCTTCAACTGGGTGAGCGCGTAGTGCAGCGTTAACTTCGATTAGACGAGCGTTATCTACGCCGTTGTCGTCAAGATCTAGGCCTTTACCGATAACGTCAGACTTGATGCCCTTCATGAAGTCAGCTAGTAGCGGAACACACGCGTGGTTGTATAGGTAACAGCCGTACTCTGCAGTATCAGAGATTGTTGCGTTCATTTCGTAAAGCTTCTTACGAGCGATAGTGTTTGCGATTAGTGGAGTCTCGTGAAGTGACTCGTAGTACGCAGACTCAGCGATGATACCAGCAGCCGTCATTGTTTCGAATGCAAGCTCAACACCTGCTTTGACCATAGCAACCATAAGGATGCCTTTGTCGAAGTACTCTTGCTCAGAGATCTCTACGTCGCCTGCTGGAGTCTTCTCGAAGTTAGTCTCTGCAGTCTCTGCACGCCATTTAAGAAGATTAGCGTCATCGTTCGCCCAATCCTCCATCATGACACGTGAGAAAGTGCCGTCGATGATGTCATCCTGGTGCTTGTTGTAAAGCGGACGCATGATCACTTTTAGCTCTTCAGCAAGGTCGAAACACTTGATCTTAGCTGGGTTAGATAGACGGTCTAGCATGTTGGTAACGCCGCCGTACTTAAGTGCTTCAGTGATGGTTTCCCAACCGTACTGAATCAACTTAGATGCGTAACCAGCGTCGATACCCTCTTCAACCATCTTGTCGAAACATAGGATCGAACCAGTCTGCAACATACCACAAAGGATAGTCTGTTCACCCATAAGGTCAGACTTAACTTCTGCGATGAACGATGACATTAGAACGCCCGCTTTGTGACCGCCAGTACCTACAGCGTAAGCTTTAGCCAGTGCTAGACCTTCACCCTTAGGATCGTTATCTTCGTGAACCGCGATCAGTGTAGGTACACCGAAGCCACGCACGTACTCAGCACGTACTTCTGAACCAGGACACTTAGGTGCAACCATGATAACGGTTAGGTCGTCACGGATCTGCATACCCTCTTCAACGATGTTGAAACCGTGTGAGTAAGATAGGCAAGCGCCCTCTTTCATCAGAGGCATCACCGCGTTAACAACGGCTGTGTGCTGCTTATCTGGAGTTAGGTTAAGTACGACGTCTGCAGTAGGAATAAGCTCTTCGTAAGTACCAACAGTGAAACCGTTGTCCGTTGCGTTTTTCCATGACTGACGCTTTTCAGCAATCGCTTCAGGACGCAGAGCGTAAGAGACATCTAGGCCTGAGTCGCGTAGGTTAAGACCCTGGTTAAGGCCTTGCGCACCACAACCTATTACAACCATTTTTTTGCCTTTAAGCGCTTCAACGCCATCAGCAAATTCAGACATATCCATGAAACGGCACTTTGCCAGTTCCGCTAGCTGCTCACGTAGTGGCAGTGTATTGAAGTAGTTAGCCATGCTAAACAGATCCTAATTTAATTGGGAGGTGCGTCGTTGAACGACACGGACAACTGACTAGAGTTCTAATCAAAGTGGGCAGATTATAAGCAAAACCAATAGTTTCTTAAATTGATATATTTGCAACACAACATCCCGATTTGCGCAACAATAGACAATTTAGATAGACTAACCCCATGAATTTAAAGAATCTGAAACAGTTTTTAGCATTGGCCGACACTCTGCACTTTGGACGGGCCAGTGAAGAGTGCCATGTCAGTCTATCAGCCCTCTCTCGAAACATTCGCCAACTCGAAGAGGAGCTGGGCGTAGAACTGTTCAAACGTGATAATCGGACTGTAGTTCTTACCCAAGAGGGGCAACGCTTTCTACAGTACGCCCGCGAAACTTACAGTCAGTGGAATATTATTCGCAGCGAATTGACGGACAAAACAGGACAGCTCAGCGGTGAGATCAGTATCTACTGCTCGGTAACAGCTAGTTACAGCTTCCTGTACGAATTGTTAAACCGCTTTCGCCAAGTACATCCGCATATCGAAATTAAGCTTCATACAGGGGACCCTGATCGCGCCATTGCACGTATCCAAGAGGGTATAGAGGAGATCACCATTGCCGCTCAACCCGACAACCTGAGCAAAAGCCTCTCATTTAAACCGATTACCCAATCTCCCTTAGTATTTATTGCACCGGCAGAGGCACAACCCAACTTACCCAACAGCTCACCACAAAATGTTGAGGATTGGCAGAGCACCCCTATGATTCTCTCTGAAGCGGGTGTTGCTCGAAGTCGGGTCGACGACTGGTTAAACGAGCAAGGCATCACACCCAATATCTATGCTCAGGTTGCAGGTAACGAGGCGATCGTCAGCATGGTGAGCTTGGGGTTCGGCATTGGTGTCGTGCCCAAAATTGTTTTGGATAACAGTCCACTGGTCGAGCGAATCAGAATACTGGATGTACAACCCGCTCTAAAACCCTATGAGATCGGACTATTTACACTAACACGTAGCTTAAAAAACCCATTGATTGAAGCGTTCTGGGAGCTAAGCTAATGATGAAACTGATCGCTGTTGCATTTCTGCTTCTCACCACTCCTCTTCAAGCCGCCAGTTTCAGGGAGACCTGGCAAGCACTGTTCAGTGAACAGTATTCAGAAGCTATCGCCGGTGCTCGTGATATTCAGCTCAATGAAGACCCCAGAGGCAATTTTCTGTTTGGTTATATGTATCTGTTTGGTAAAGGGCTGGAACAAGATCCTGTTAAGGCTGAATCCTATTTCAAACGCGCCTCGGAGGCCGGCTTTAATGGTGCAACCTTTCGATTGGGAAAGATGTACCGGGAGGGACACCCTGGCGTACCGAAACAGACAGCACTGGCCTATCAGCTCATTTCACAAGCCGCTGAAAAAGGCGGACCCAACGCACAGTTCAACTTAGCGCAGATGGTCGAAAACGGGGAAGGTACCGAGATCGATTGGGAGAGAGCGTTTAAGCTATACCAAGGCGCAGCTTCCAAAAAACACGCCTTCGCGCACTGGAATCTAGGCTACTACTACCTCACTGGAAGAGTCGTTGCTAAAGACGTCAACAAAGCGTCTGAACACTTTGAGATCGCCTTCAAGGAGGGATCTTCCAAATGGCTAGCAATTGAGATTAATAGGCGCTTGATTGAAGATATAGCCCCTGAGATTAGAGGGATACTAGAAGAACAACTCATCACCCTGTCTCGCAGCCCCCGTGACTGACTTCAGTCTGTCATCGGCTCTATGAGCGTTTTCCAGACAACCCAATTAACCGGACAGCGGATGACAGGCTAAAGCCAGTCACCGGAAAACACAAAGGGCCACCCTAACGGGTGACTTTATTCCTGTTGGAGCGATTTTGAGCACAGCGAAAAGTCGCGAATTTGAGATGAGAGGATTACGAAATACACCCCTGTATTTCGCCCCTTCGGGGCCGCGCTTTGATCGCCTGCGACGTGACTGACTTCAGTCTGTCATCGGCTTTATGAGCGTTTTCCAGAGGGTCCATTTAAGCCAACAGCGGATGACAGGCTAAAGCCAGTCACCAGAAACACAAAGGGCCACCCTAACGGGTGGCCCTTTGTGTTTGTATGGTCGGAATGAGAGGATTCGAACCTCCGACCCCCTGCACCCCATGCAGGTGCGCTACCAGGCTGCGCTACATTCCGGAAACTTGGCGCGCATGTTACAGGATGCGCTTTCGGGTTTAAAGCCTAGTTGGCGTTAATTCTCATCGATTTAAGAATATCTTCCAGCTCGGTAATCGATTGGCGAATCAACTGCTTATACCGCCCTTGATCATCGTGTGTATTACCTGCTGTCAGATACTGTTTTGCTCCAGCAATAGTAAGGCCTTGTTCGTAGAGAAGGCCCTTGATTTCACGAATCAGAAGAATGTCTTGGTGCTGATAGTAGCGGCGATTACTGCGTTTAACCGGCTCAATTTGTTCGAACTCTTGCTCCCAGTAGCGAAGCACATGAGGCTTTAGATCACACAACTTGCTGACTTCACCAATCGTAAAGTAACGCTTGGTTGGGATGGTAGGAAGATCGCTCGACATTATTGTTGCTTAGCTGAATGCAGCTCTACTCGCTCTTTAAGCTTTTGCCCCGGACGGAAGGTTACCACTCGACGGGCAGAGATAGGCACCTCTTCACCCGTCTTAGGGTTACGTCCAGGACGCTGTCGCTTATCGCGTAGATCAAAATTACCAAAACCCGAGAGTTTGACATGCTCGTTATGCGAAAGACTCTCTTTGATCTCATCGAACATCGATTCAACCATCTCTTTCGCTTCGCGTTTGTTTAGACCGAGTTCTTCAAAAAGACGCTCTGCCATATCCGCTTTTGTTAACGCACTCATACCAAACCCCTTTATTAGGTTTAATCTCGCAATACTGCACCTAGATCAGAGGTCAGTTTTTCAACGACCGCTTGCACTGATGCATTGATCTCTTCTTCGTTAAGAGTGCGCGATGGGTGCTGCCAGGTCAAGCCAAGAGCAAGACTTTTTTGTCCATCATCAATACCTTGGCCGGTATATACGTCAAATAGGATGACCTCTTTTAGGAACTCACCGCCCTCTGACTGCGCAATAGAACGAACCGAGTCAAAGCTCACCTCTGCACCGATCACCATCGCTAAATCACGACGTGACTCTGGGAATTTAGAGAGGGATGCAAAACGAGGTAGACGCCCTTCCAACAGAGATGATAGCTTCATCTCGAATAGATAGACTGGACCTGCAAGATCTAAGCTCTTCTGTAAGCTTGGGTGCATCGCACCAACCCAACCCACTGTCACGCCCGCCTTCTCAATGCGAGCTGACTGACCTGGGTGAAGGGCATGGTGAGTATCGGCAACCAGCTTAAACTGGCTCGCATCGCCACCCAAAGAAAACAAGGATTCCAGATCACCTTTGATATCAAAGAAATCGACCTTGTCGCTCTTACCCATCCACGATTCTGGTGAACGGTTACCCGAAATAATACCCGCTAGGCTGTTCTCTTGTTCAAGCTCATCACCATTGGCAATAAAACACTGACCAATCTCGAACAGACGCACTCGACTCTGTTGACGCGCTTGGTTATAAGCAACTGCTTTAGAGAGACCTGGCCAGATAGTGGTACGCATAACCGCCATTTCAGCAGAGATAGGGTTAGCAAGCGCTACCGCTTCATTCTGATCGTCAAACTGTTTTGCTAGACCCGCTTCGATGAAGCTGTAGGTAATCGCCTCTTGGTATCCACGAGAGACCAAATGACGACGCAGGGTGCTTGCCGTTAGTTTCGACTCTTTGATTGAGGGCAGAGGAAGCTCGGCACGGGGTGTGTTAGACGGCAGATTGTTGTAGCCGTAAACGCGTGCAATCTCTTCAATCAGATCAACTTCGATGCTGATATCAAAACGGTAGCTAGGAACCGCAACCATCCATGAGCCATCGCCATTAGCACGCAACTGAAGACCTAGACGCGTTAGGATCTCTTCGATCTCTGCCGCTGGAATTTCAAGTGCCAACATATCAGTGACACGCTGGTGACGCAGTTCAAGTGCGACCGGCTTCGGCAAGTTCGTTTCAGATACAGCCTGGATAACCGGACCAACCTCACCACCGACAATATCAATCAGCAAGGCTGTCGCACGCTCAATAGCACGCGCCTGTAACTGCCAATCAACACCACGTTCGTAACGGTGGGATGCATCCGTATGCAGACCATAGTTTCGTGCGCGACCTGCAATCGCGATAGGGTCAAAGTAGGCACACTCAAGCAGAATATCTTTACTCTCTTCAGAGACTTCAGAGTTACCGCCCCCCATGATGCCCGCCATCGCAATTGCTTTATTGTGATCGGCAATCACTAGCGTATCAGCGTTCAGCTTAATCTCACTGCCATCAAGCAGTGTTAGCGCTTCGCCCTGCTCGGCCATGCGAACACGAATACCACCTTCAATCTTATTCAGATCAAAAGCGTGCATTGGCTGCCCTAACTCAAGCAACACATAGTTGGTAACATCGACAACAGGATCGATAGAGCGAACGCCAGAACGCTCTAAACGCTCAACCATCCAACGTGGCGTCTGTGCATTGATATCGATGCCACGAATGACACGACCCAAGTAGCGAGGGCAAGCTGAAGCGGCTTCTAACTCGATCGAAACGGTATCACCAATGGTTGCTGCAACAGCAGAGCAATCGATCTCAGCCACAGCGGCTTTATTCAATACACCCACTTCACGAGCCATACCGACCATACCTAGGCAGTCACCACGGTTAGGCGTCAAATCGACATCGATAATCATATCTTCAAGATTAAGGTAGTCACGGACACTCTGACCGACTGGAGCATCGGCTGGAAGCTCCATGATGCCGCCATGATCATCCGATAGGCCTAGCTCATCTTCAGCACAGAGCATACCCATGGATTCAACACCACGTAGCTTGGCTTTCTTAATCTTAAAGTTACCCGGTAGAACGGCACCGACCGTTGCAAAAGCGGTCTTGATTCCAGCACGGGCGTTGGGGGCACCACACACCACTTGGAAGGTCTCACTACCGTCGCTTACCTGACATACGCGCAGTTTATCGGCATCTGGGTGCTGCTCGGCACTCAGAACTTCACCCACAACCACACCGGAAAACTCTTTGGCAACCGACTCAATCTCATCAACTTCTAAACCTGCTAGGCTGAGTTGATCCGCTAAACCCTGCGTATCGATGGCAGGCTGAACCAGTTCACGTAACCACTGTTCACTGAATTTCATAGTTAAATACTCTCGTCTGCTATCGGCTGAATTAGTTGAACTGGCTTAGGAAGCGCAGATCGTTTTCAAAGAATAGTCGTAGATCGTCAACGCCATAACGCAGCATTGCGAAACGCTCTACCCCCATACCAAAGGCAAATCCGGTGTACTCTTCAGAGTCGATACCCGACATCTCAAGTACTTTTGGATGAACCATGCCACAGCCTAGTACTTCTAGCCATTTACCATCACCGCGATCGATATCGACTTCAATAGAAGGCTCAGTAAATGGGAAGTAGGAAGGACGGAAACGCACACGCACATCCTCTTCAAAGAATTCACGTAAGAACTGTTCAAGCGTACCTTTAAGATCTGCAAAGCTGATGTTCTTATCGATGATCAAACCTTCAACCTGATGGAACATTGGTGAGTGGGTCTGGTCATAGTCACAACGGTAGACACGACCTGGACAGATAATACGAATAGGCGGCTTCTGCGCCTCCATCGTACGAACCTGTACTGGAGAAGTGTGGGTTCTTAACAGACGGTGAGCGTCAAAATAGAAGGTATCGTGCATCGCACGCGCTGGGTGGTGCGATGGAATGTTGAGCGCTTCGAAGTTGTGGTAATCATCTTCGATCTCAGGCCCCTCTTCTACCGAGTAACCGATGCGACTGAAGAAAGCTTCAATACGATCCATCGTTTTTGTCACTGGGTGCAGGCCACCCAACTCTGGCTGACGACCAGGAAGCGTGACATCCACCTTCTCTGCAGCCAACTTCGCTTCAAGTGCAGCATTTTCGAGTAGGCTCTTACGCGCATTCAGCACATCGGACAGCGCCTCTTTGGCCACGTTGATGCGTGCACCTGCAGCAGGACGCTCTTCGTTAGATAGTTTACCAAGCCCTTTCAATAGCTGGGTAAGGTGCCCCTTCTTACCTAGGTACTGAACACGAACTTCGTCTAAAGTTTTTACATCGCTCGCTGCTTCAGCAGCGGCTTTTCCTTCCGCCAACAGGGCGTCAAGATTTTCCATTTACGGCTCCACTCTCTGGGTCCAAATACAAAAATAGGGGAAGAGCGAGCACCCTTCCCCTATCTGAGTCGATCAATTCATCACCCTAGGGTGACGATTGTCTTAGGCTAGTGCTGCTTTTGCTTTTTCAACAACAGCGGTAAACGCTGTTTGCTGATGCACTGCCAGATCAGCCAGTACCTTACGGTCGATCTCAACGTTAGCCTTTTTAAGGCCAGCGATCAGACGGCTGTACGACAAACCATTGATGCGAGCTGCTGCGTTAATACGAGCAATCCACAGAGCACGGAACTGACGTTTGCGCTGACGGCGGTCACGGTAAGCGTACTGACCCGCTTTGATGACAGCTTGTTTGGCTACGCGGAATACACGACTACGAGCGCCGTAGTAACCTTTAGCCTGTTTCAATACTTTTTTATGACGTGCACGAGCTTGTACACCACGTTTTACGCGAGGCATGGTAACTCCTTCTTAATCCTATTCGTAACCAATTAAATGTATGGAAGCATGCGCTTAACCAGAGCCTGGTCAGCTGCATGTACCTGAAGCATTGGGCGTAGCTGACGCTTACGCTTAGTAGTCTTCTTGGTCAGAATGTGACTTTTGAAGGCTTGCTTGTGCTTGAAGCCATTAGCAGTCTTCTTGAAACGCTTTGCCGCACCGCGGACAGATTTAATCTTTGGCATTTACTTTCTCCACGCATTCGTTAGTTATCTGTTGGAACGAACAAAACCTGCAACACCATACTGGATGGCACGGCAGGTCTTAGTTTGGAACCAACTACTTTTTCTTAGGAGCTATGACCATGACCATCTGACGACCTTCAAGTTTAGGACGAGCTTCAACAGTACCGTAGTCTGCCAAATCCGTTTCAACTCGATTAAGAAGCTCCATTCCGAGCTCCTGGTGCGCCATCTCACGACCGCGGAAGCGAATCGTAATCTTGGTCTTATCTCCACCTTCTAGGAAACGTATCAGGTTGCGTAGTTTTACCTGATAATCCCCCACATCAGTCCCTGGACGGAACTTAATCTCTTTAACCTGCATCTGAGTCTGTTTCTTCTTAGCCTCATTTGCACGTTTTTTCTGGTCGTAAAGGTGTTTACCGTAGTCCATCACCTTACAGACGATTGGGTCGGAATCGGAGATCTGTACTAGATCCAATCCTGCCTCTTCAGCCGCACGAAGCGCTTCATTAAGGCTTACAACACCAACCTGCTCTCCGTCAGCGCCGATTAAACGACACTCACGAGCTCGAATATTTTCATTAATTGGCGGCAAATTCTTTTGACCGCGCTTGTTATCACGCTTGATAGCTAGTTTCTCCTAAAGCGTTTTTATTCGCTGCGACCTTTGCGATTATTCTCTTGAATCAACAAGTTAGCAAAGTCTTCAACACTAAATACACCCATATCTTCACCTGTGCGTGTGCGTACAGCAACGCTGCCAGATTCAACTTCTTTATCGCCGATTACTAGAAGATAAGGGATTTTCTGTAGAGTGCGCTCGCGGATTTTAAAGCCGATCTTCTCATTTCTCAAGTCCGAAATTGCTCTAATGCCGCTATTTTGCAGCTTAGACACCACTTCATTGACAAAATCTGACTGTTTATCGGTGATATTCATGACGGCAACCTGCACTGGAGACAACCAAGTCGGCAGCGCCCCCGCGTAGTGCTCAATCAAAATACCGATAAATCGCTCAAACGAACCTAGAATCGCACGGTGCAACATAACCGGTGTTTCACGATCGCCCTTCTCGTTAACAAACTGAGCATCGAGTCGACCCGGCATCGAGAAGTCGACCTGAATCGTTCCACACTGCCAAACACGACCCAGACAGTCACGTAGTGAGAATTCAATCTTAGGACCGTAGAAGGCACCTTCACCAGGAAGCTCTTCCCAATCCAGACCCGCTGCATCCAATGCGTCAGCCAACGCCTTTTCGGCTTTATCCCATACTTCATCAGAACCTACGCGCTGCTCAGGGCGAGTAGAGAGCTTGTAGATAATGTCGCTGAATCCAAAATCAGTGTAGACCTCATGAAGGAAGTCGATGAATTCAGCCACCTCAGATTGAATAGAGTCCTCAGCACAGAAAGTGTGACCATCATCTTGAACGAAGCCACGAACACGCATGATACCGTGCAGTGCACCAGATGGCTCATTGCGGTGACACGAGCCAAATTCAGCCATACGCAAAGGTAGGTCACGGTATGAACGCAATCCCTGGTTGAATACTTGAATGTGACATGGGCAGTTCATCGGCTTAACGGCAAAGTCACGGCTCTCAGAGTGGGTCGTGAACATCTGCTCTTGGAACTTATCCCAGTGACCTGATTTTTCCCACAGAGTACGTTCAACCACCTGCGGTGTCTTGATCTCTTGGTAGCCACGTTTGCGCTGCTGTTCACGCATGTACTGTTCCACTGCCTGCCAAAGAGTCCAGCCATTCGGATGCCAAAACACCATACCTGGTGCTTCTTCCTGAAGATGGAACAGATTCAACTGCTTACCGAGTTTACGGTGGTCACGCTTCTCTGCCTCTTCAAGGCGGTGCAAGTAGGCTTTAAGGTCTTTCTTGTCACCCCAAGCTGTGCCGTAGATACGAGTTAGCTGCTCGTTTTTAACGTCACCGCGCCAGTAAGCGCCAGCCACTTTCATCAGTTTGAAAACTTTTAGGTGGCCCGTATTAGGCACGTGTGGGCCACGACATAGATCGATGAAATCACCCTGCTTGTAGAACGAGAGATCCTCTTCACCAGGAATCGATTCAATGATCTCAACCTTGTACTTCTCGCCCATCGCTTCAAACATTTTCACTGCGTCAGGACGGCTCATAACTGAGCGCTCAACAGGAAGATTCGACTTAGCCAGTTCCGCCATGCGCTTTTCGATCTTCTCTAGATCTTCTGGCGTAAATGGACGCTCATAAGCAAAATCGTAGTAGAAACCGTCATCGATCGTTGGACCAATCGTCACTTGAGCACCAGGAAAAAGATCTTGAACGGCCATCGCCATCAAGTGCGCAGTTGAGTGACGAATGATATCGACACCCTCTTCATCGCGCGCCGTGATAAGAGAGACGTCTGCATCCGCCTCGATGACAAAAGAGGTATCAACCAATTCACCATTCACTCGACCAGCAAGGGTAGCTTTCGCTAGACCTGGGCCGATATCAGACGCCAGATCAAAGACAGACAGTGGCTGATCGAATTCACGTTTACTTGAATCAGGAAGAGTAATAACAGGCATTTATAGATCCTAGTGCTCAGTGGTGACCCATACGACAGGCCACGTAAGTTATGTGCGAACGACTCAGTCGAAGCGCGTTTCAATTGAAGGGCAGTATTATACAGATCTAACCAACCAGTCTCCACCCTGATCCGGCTTAAAACCCAATGGTTAGCCACGAAGTGACTGATTTTTATCAAGCATCGTGGCATCATTGCGACAACAAAAATGATAAGAGCACAGGGATGAAAGCACCTCGCCTTAAAATCAGCACCCGCTTAACACTACTGGTCAGTCTATTGATCCTGACGCAGGCGATTGTGTTGGGAATTTTCACCCTAAGATATCTAGCGGATTCACTCGAAGATCAGATCGGTCAACGCGCCCTGCAGCTCTCGTCAATGATCTCTCAAACCCCCTCTATTCGCGACGCTGTCAGTCGAAGTGATAGTGACGCTGTCCAAGCCATTGTAGCGGACCTCAGATTAGCAACCGACGCCAGTTTCATCTCTATTGGCGACATTGACGGCATACGTCTCGTTCACCCAAAACCAGAACGCATCGGCAAACCGATGGTGGGTGGTGATAACTATCGCGCACTGGAACTCGGTGAGAGCTACATCTCTAAAGCCGTTGGCAGCCTTGGGGAGTCAATCCGAGGCAAGACACCGGTGCTGGATGATCAGGGTAAGATCGTCGGCGTGGTTTCGGTCGGTTATTTAACCAAAACCATCGACCAGACCATCTTTAACTATCAAGGCACCGTCATCGTAGGCACCTTTGCCCTACTCTTGGTATCGATTATGTTGGCCATGTGGATTGCACGCCGTTTTAGGTCTGCCATTTTTGACCTTGAACCTCACGAGATCGCTGCCCTATTCCTAGAGCGAAACGCCACGCTAGAGTCGGTTCGAGAAGGGATCATCTCCATTAACTCAAAAGGTGAAATCACCACCTTTAACCGAGCAGCCTTGAGAACACTGGGGATTGATGATCAAGATGTTTCAGGACGCCCACTCAGTGAGGTGCTTCCCGATTCAAGAATGCCCATGCTGCTTGAGACCGGTGAAGCCGAGTACGACCGAGAGACTCTCGTCAACGGCCGACAGCTGATCATTAACCGATTACCCATCGTTAAAGAGGACCAGGTGGTGGGTGTGGTTGCCAGCTTCCGCCCGAAAGATGAGTTGACGGAGGTGAGCCGAAAGCTAACCCGCATTCGCCAGTATGCTGAAGCACTTCGTTCACAAGCACATGAATACGCCAATAAACTGCACACCATTGCAGGTCTTATCAGCTTAGATGCCAAGCAGGAAGCGCTCGATCTTATTGGGCAGGAGACTAAGGAGCACCAGGAGCTATTAACCTGGCTAAAAGAGTCGGTGGCAGATCCGGTCGTAGCAGGCTGTATACTCGGAAAATTCAATCGCGCGAATGAACTAGGGCTGACACTTGAGATTGATGAGGGTTCACAGCTTCACCAACTTCCGTCTCATATTGAATCACAGCAGATGGTGACGTTAATCGGCAACCTCATTGATAACGCTTTTGATGCCTCACTTTCGGCCCACTCCGAAGAGGTACGTCTATCAATGACCGATATGGGCTCGGATATCATTATTGAGGTCGAAGATGACGGTGAGGGTATTGATCCCAACAAGATCAACAACCTATTTACCTCAGGCGTCAGCAGCAAAGGCGAAGGTCGCGGCATAGGACTATTTTTAGTGCAAGAGACCATAGAGGCCCTAGGTGGCCACATTACTGTTGAGGCCTCACACTCAGGCGGAAGCCGTTTTACCCTCTATCTACCAAGGAGTGGCAAGGATGTCTGATACATTGAAAATACTGATCGCTGAAGATGATCCACAGATTGCTGAAATTCAACGACGTTTTGTGGAGCGCATCGATGGCTTTGACGTCATAGGCATTAGCCACTCAACCCGAGACGCACAAGATATGCTCGACGTTTTCCAGCCGGATCTTGTGCTGTTAGACATCCACTTCCCTGACGGAAGCGGTTTAGATCTTCTTAAAACCCTGCGTTCAGGGGACTCACAAACCGACGTCATCATGATTACAGCCGCTAAAGAGGTCGATAGCCTATCCGAGGCTCTGCGCCTGGGTGTGTTTGACTATGTTCTGAAACCCTTAGTTTTTGATCGACTCTCTGGCGCCTTAAACCAGTACAGATCACATAAAACCACCCTTACCAATCAAGCTAACGAGCTGTCTCAGCAAGATGTTGATCAACTGCTCTCGCGTCACAGAGAGAGCAAAAACAGCAGCCTTAAACTTGAAGCTCTACCCAAGGGGATCGACCAGATTACACTGGATAAAATCGTTGCGGTGTTCAGGGAGAGTCATGACTCTTTAAGTGCAGAACAGGTAGGCGAGCGCATTGGCTCTAGCCGCACCACCGCGAGACGCTATTTGGAATATCTAGTGGGACAAGAGCGACTCAATGCCGATATTAACTATGGCACGGTCGGCCGACCTGAACGGCGCTACAAAGGGCTATAAACAAAAAAACGCTGAGTCTTATCAGCGTTTTTTATTAGAGCATCTACCAACCTGTCGTGGTTAGCTACTCTGCGTAGGTGGTTTCAATTTGCCACGGAAGATGAACGGCGCTAGGAAGCCAAGAACAGCAGCAATCCATAGACCGACTGAGATGTTACTGCTGAACAGATAGGTCCAGTCACCATCAGAAAGCACCATCGCACGGCGCAGGTTCACTTCCATGTGACCACCCAACAGGATACCCAGAATCACCGGTACTGAAGGAATGTCCATCTTGCGAAGCAGGTAACCCAGCACACCAAAGCCAATCATCAATAGTAGATCGAAGTAGCTACCGGTCAGTGAGTAGATACCGACAAAGGCAACCAGGGTCACACCTGGCAGCAGAATCGCAGGGGATACCTGTAGCACTCGGCTGAACATCTTCACCATTGGGACGTTAAGCACCAACAGTACAACGTTGGCAATCAGTAGTGAGGCGATCAAACCCCAAACCACCTCAGGTCGATCGTTAAACAACGTGGGACCTGGGGTGATATTCAACGTCATCAACAGTGCTAGCAGAACGGCTGTTGTACCTGAACCCGGAACACCTAGCGTCAACATAGGTACTAACGCACCCCCTGCCGCCGCATTGTTACCGGCCTCTGGTGCAGCGATACCACGTGGATCACCTTTACCGAACTGCGAGTTGTCACGTACCGATGACTTCTCTTGCATATACGCCAAGAAACTACCCAAGGAAGCACCTGCACCCGGCAATAGACCTGCAATAAAGCCGATCACTGTTGCCTTTAGCATGGTCCATTTAGTGCGAGCAATGTCAGCCCAAGGAATACGTACTTTCTCTAGTTTCACGCCTATGGCAGAGTCTTTACCGTGTGACTCAATAAACACCAGTACTTCAGAGACCGCAAAAAGACCAACGATGGCTACCAAGAAGTCGATACCATCAAACAGGTGCATGTTATCGCCGGTAAAGCGAGTCATACCCGTTGAAGCATCCACACCAATAGTCGCGATTCCCAGACCGATACAGACGGCTAATGCTGCCTTAGCCTGGTTGTTAGAACCGATACCACCTAAGGTGGCAAAGGCCAGCATGTAGAGCGCAAAGTACTCGGCCGGGCCGAACTGGTAAGCCACACGAGCCAACAACGGCGCAAGCAGCATTAAACCAATGGTCGCCAACAGTGCACCGACAAACGAAGCGACACCTGAGAGTACCAACGCATCTCCGGCGCGACCTGCTTTGGCCATTGGATACCCATCAAGACAGGTCATCATAGCCGGCTCATCACCCGGGATATTCAGAAGAATCGAAGAGATACGACCGCCGTACATGGCGCCGTAGTAAACACTCGTCATTAACACCAGTGCCTGAGTTGCATCTAGACCAAATGAGAATGTTAAAGGAATTAGTATCGCAACACCGTTCGATGGACCTAGACCCGGCAGAGAGCCGATCATCGTTCCAAGGATACAGCCTGCTATAGCAAGGGCCAGGGTAAATGGCGAGAGCGCCACATCAAAACCAATGGCCAAATTTGCAAAGATATCCATACCCTACCCCATCAACCAGCGCGGTAGCGCGAAAAGACTTAAACCGAAGATGAACTTAAAGATCAGGAACAGCGCTCCTGAGAAAAGCACTCCAGTCACCACAGCATTTTTTGCTCTAGCTTCAATCAGATAGGATACAGCGGTACCGGCTATCGCGGTTGAAACTAAGAAACCCAGCGGTTTAAGTGTGTAGGCATAGAAAACCAGCGCTACAACTGCAAAGCCAATGTGCATAAAGGTTGTTAAACCTGGCCACTCTGGCTCTTGATCCGGTTTCATGATCATCACAAGACCACAGATTACCGCTACCGACGCAATCATCATCGGGAAGGCTTTTGGGCCGAGAGGATCAGAGAAAAAAGGCTCTTGCAGTTGAGTGGCGCCCGCGAAATACGCGAGCGCCAGCACAACGACGATCAACCCCGTTATGCGATCTGTCATTACTTGATTACACCAAGCTCTTTAGACATATCTTGTACTTCCTGCATCACACCGTTTAGGTAGTTCTGGAAGTCTGGGCCCACTTTCGTGAACTTAACAAGACCGTTTGCTTCCATAGCGTCCGCCCACTCTTTAGAGGCTGCAACCTGAGCTAGCGCATCAGACCACTGCTTGTAAGAAGCTTCAGACGCACCTTTTGGAGTGTACAGACCACGCCAGTTAACCGCGACAACATCGATACCCTGCTCTTTAGCCGTTGGAATCACAGCTTCTAGACCTGGAATTTCGATACGCTCGTCAGTGAATGAAGCCAGTACGCGAACGTCGCCGTTTTTGATGAAGCTTACAACACCTGAGATGTCACCTGTCATTGCTGACGTAAAGCCACCAACTGTCTGAGTGATCGCATCAGCGTCACCATCAACAGCAATGTACTTAACCTTACGGATATCCGTGAAGCCTTTACGTTTCAATGCCATTAGGACTTTAAGGTGATCGTAACCGCCTGCAGCTGATCCACCGGCAAATGCGTGCTTACCTGGGTTCGCAATAACATCATCAAGAAGCTCATTCAGAGTCTGGTATGGCGAGTCTTTAGCAACCACGATAACGCCAGGGTCAGCACCGATAGCACCTAGGAAACGAACCTGATCAGACGTCATACCTGAGTAAGCGTTTTGAGCTAGACGCGTTGCAGTAGCTGTTGAAGCAGCAACAATAAGATCACCGTCGTCGTTACGCTCGTTAACCACGTGCGCGTACGCTAGACCACCGCCTGCACCGGCCATGTTAGTGACTTGAACGGGATCTTTAACGGCACCGATGTCATGCATGATTTTGCCGATTTGACGACAAGTGAAGTCCCAACCACCGCCTGGGTTAGCAGGTGCAATACACTCAGCCGCCATTGCAGAAGAGGCAACGCTCATTGCAACGCCTGCTGCTAGAAATTTAATTTTTGCTAGTTTCATTTTCTTCTCCTTGTTATGAACACTGACATCGCAGTTTGATGAACAGTTAACGGGAATTTAAAAAAATCCACTCTTAAGAAAAAGCTTGTGGCGATAAGGATTATTAATTCTATAAACAGCATTTTGTTCATAAAGTTCACAAGAAAGCTTAACAGTATGGAATAAAAGAATTGTCTATTGACGGGCGAACGCTAACAAAGAGCGTGTGTAAAGCACATGCTCTCTTGCCGCCTCCTGCGCGGCTAACCGATCCCCTTGTTCAAGAGCCGAGAATATCTGCTGATGCTGTGGATTAATCCTCTCAGGATATCGCCCATATCGTTTAAGTGTTAGATCTAAGGCCTTGTAAATAGAAGAAAAATAACGGTTGTAGAAGAGCTCGCTTAAACTAGCGACTACTAAGTTGTGGCTGTATTTAGCGATCAGCATATGAAACTGAAGATCCGCTTTTGCCCGAATCAATGTCGTGTTCTTTTGACTCCGCAGCTGCATCTTCTCGAACTCAGATCGAATGATTGCAATCTGCTTTTTCGAAGCGTTTTCAGCACAACATCCAGCGGCCACAGATTCAATAAAAGCTCTTAACTCAAGCACATCCCAAACGTCATTCAATGTCGGCTCCGCTTTCACCGGTAAATTAAGAACCACACTCTCTAAGGGGTTAACCAGACGAGTAAGACGTCCCTGCTGTTTAATGAGCAGACCGGCGGCAAGCAACTCTGACATAGCCTCCCTAATCGCACTTCGCGATACTGAAAAGTGAGCGGCCAACCTCGACTCAGACGGAAGGGTTTCACCTGCTCGAGTGGTATCCATCAATAGCGATAACAGAGAAGAAGTGATCGACATAACTGGTCTGACAAGTGGTGTTTATTTTCTGCAAGAGTACTCTGCAACAGGATAGAGTGCAAAAAAAGTTAAGGAGCCCTTCAATGAGTATCATTTGCGAACTATCTGATCTACGTCGTCTCTACCACAAACGTGTCCCTAAAATGTTCCAAGGCTACTGTGAGTCTGGATCATGGACGCAACAGACGTTGGCAATGAACGACTCTGACTTTAACAAAATTCTGTTCCGTCAACGGGTGGCGCGAGATCTTGCACCCCGCACTCTAGCGACTCAGATGGTAGGACAAGATGTCTCCATGCCGGTTGCGATGGCTCCGGTTGGACTTCTGGGTATGCAGCACGCTGATGGTGAGATCAAAGCGGCACAAGCTGCCGAGGCATTTGGTGTCCCTTTTACTCTGTCTACCATGAGCATCTGTTCTATTGAAAAGGTCGCTGAAGCAACCACCAAGCCTTTCTGGTTCCAGCTCTATGTTCAGAAAGATCGTGAATTCACTAAGAAGTTGATCGAACGCGCTAAAGCGGCAGGCTGTTCCGCTCTGGTCGTTACACTGGATCTGCAGATGATTGGTAAGCGCCACGCAGATCACCGCAACGGTATGACCGCACCACCCCGCCTGACTATCCCCAATATTTTAGATATTTCACGTCGTCCACGCTGGGCATTCGGCATGTTGGGGACTAAAAATCGTGAGTTTGGCAACATTCAAGGCTGTGCGACCGGCGTTGATGACATGAACGATCTTATGAAATGGACCGCTGGATCCTTTGATCCCAACCTAGATTGGGACGACTTGAAGTTCTTCCGTGAACTTTGGGATGGCCCTTTGATCATCAAAGGCATTCTAGAAGCTGAGGATGCGAAGAAATGTATCGAGCTAGGTGCCGACGCCATTGTCGTCTCAAACCACGGTGGCCGTCAGTTAGATGGTGCTCGCTCATCGATCAGTGTTCTCCCAGAGATTGTTGATGCTGTTGGTGATCAGATCGAGGTCTGGATGGATGGTGGCATCCGCTCTGGCCAAGATGTGATTCGTGCTCGCGCACTGGGTGCTAAAGGCGTGTTGGTCGGCCGTCCTATGGTCTATGGCCTAGGCGCTATGGGTAAAGCGGGTGTGACAAGAATGTTAGAGATTTTCCATGAGGAGGCTGAATTGACTATGGCCTTTATGGGACATCGTGACATTGCTTCTGTGTCTAAAGATGACATTGTCATCAAAGGCGAACTCTAAAAAGAGCGATCAATTGGTAAACCTAAAGAGTTAATCGATTGATCAATGTTCGTTTTATCTCTTCAAGAGGCGCTTGATCGCTTTTAGAAAAAGCCAATTGGTTAATGCTGTGAGCTAGCCAAGTCGCCTCTTGATCACCTTGCGCATCGGCCCAGTGTTGAAGGGTTTTATAACGCTCGCTACGCTCTGCCCCAGCACAACCACAGGCTAACACGAGTGATCTAAGCTGATCAGCCGTCGTTGCTGAGTAGATCGCACGTTTAAACGCCTGCACTCTTTCTCTTCTTTGCCTAAATGCTCCCGCTAAAAGAGTCACTTTAATGAGGATAGCGACAGCGACTAACGATAAGAGCACAATGGCGGTCATTGGTAATTTCCAGGGCGCTTTAAGCAGCAGATCAACTGTGTCTAATCGCCCCGTTAGTGTATTAAAAAAAGGGAGTTTTACTGTGACAATCTGGCCAAACGACCAGCGCTTATAGGGGACAAAAAATTCACCCTCAGAATCTATGATTTGATCTGTAGAAATAGCCATCGCTCTGGCTAGCGCACTTCTTACACCCCATAAGGTTTGCGCCGAAGACCCTGCAACCACCTGGACACTGATTCGCCAACCAAGCTCACCCTGCTGTACCTCAATATTCGGCTTGCCGATACTGATGCTGTTTGGCAGATAGCTTGGCAGAGGTAAGACTTCAATAACCTGAGCTGGTAGATAGAAAGTCCACCGGCCACGCCCTCGTTGGATAATGGGTGGTAACTCAATGAGGTAATTTCCAGACTGTTGGGCAGAGAAGCGCCAACACCGTTTTGCGATGAGCTGCTCCTCAAATAAACCTGTTCTGGATAGTGTCTGCACTGTAGAGATTCCCGGAATTTCCAGCGACTCAATCTTAATACGGTTGCGTTGCTCAGATAACGGCATACTCACACAACTCTCAATGGATTCGCCTTGCCAGATCTGTTCCGGCAGTGTGTCCCAGATAGGTGTAATGTCTACATTATTAACCACCGCAGGTGTCACCATCAGATTAAAACGCTGCGATTTAGCCCCACCCAATGCTAGGGGGCCCAAGGTTAGCAGACCTGATTGTCTTGGAAAGAGTGTAAGGCGCTGCTTTACTTCTACCTGCCCATCGGGCAATTCTCTCTCTTTACGATAACCTTTTTCTGTAAACACCTGAGTTTGCCAACGCTTAACATTCAACTCATCTGGCGAGGTGGGGCCAACATAGAGGATATTGACTATCACAGAGCGGCCCTGCTCGATCTGAGCTTTTTCAGGCAGGATAGACAAGTTGGCAGCATGAAGCTGCCCGATGCTGAAGACGAGCATCAATAACAGTTTTACCACGGCCGTTCCCCCTCCACTTTGATAGGAGTTGGATCGATGCTATTAGGTAAATCTAACTCAAGGCGCATCACACGACTCAATAACTCTGCAGTCGTTCCGGAGTCGGTCGATTCAGTTCTGATCCAGCGTGGCTGGTACTCCAGCTCGCTCTGCCTGCCTAAATGCTGATCGATGGAGGCCATTAACAGGGGTTTGACCTGATCGGCCGATAGGTTAAGTATATTTTCCGGAAGCTCCTGACTGACACCAAGGTAGACACCTTCGGCCACCTGATCCAAAAGGTCGATCGGTAGGTTACCTGAAGCGTTATGCCAATCGGCTTTATCGGCACTCTTTTGAATATCCAATAACAGCTGCTTCATTGATGCTTCGAGTGAACGCGCAAAGGCTAGGTTCACCGCTATTTTTTTCGCATCCACCCCAAACTCTTCTGCCTCTTGGTAGAGCAACTTAGCTTGTGTGTATTCGCCTCGGTAGAAGTGAGTATTCGCCAGGTTAAACAGTGCAATCCCACGATCAATATTCGATTCAGAGGACCAGACAGCCGACGCAAAATTGAGCTGCGCGCACTCCCAATCTTGCTGACGATAGCAGGCTTCTGCTTGCTGAAACTGTGATTCATATTTCGAAGGTTCAATAAACTGCGGAACCACCCAATAGGTCAGCATCACTAACAGCAAAAGTAAGCCATAACCGAATAGCGCAGCTCGTTTTAGACTAACCATTCGACCACCTCGTTGGTGAACGATGAATGAGAACGACTATGAGCAGAAGTGCTATCAATAGCGGTATCGAAAACCACTCAGACCAGACAACTCGGGCGTAGCTCTCTGGAGTGATACGCCTAGACTCAATATTGAGCCACTTTAGCAAGGGCTGCCCTAACAAGGATTCCGGTGTCCTGTAGCTAAAATCAGGATGCAGTGACGCCAGCGATTTAAGAAAGGTGATGTTCATTTGAGTGTTTGCCGAAGGGTGACCGGGTACTTGAGTAGGCTCTCCACCGCCCAACCCGATTAGATTCAGTGTCATCGGCATAGAGGCATGCAGGGATACTAGAGCGGACTCTATGCTCTCGCTGTTTTCCAGAGCCACATCTCCATCCGTTAAAAGCACTATATGGCTTTTTGTATCAGGCCCCCTTGGCAGAGACCGAATGGCCGACAATGCCTCAACTAGGTTACTCCCAAGAGTGGGCAGATAAAACTCATCACCTTGAGCTAGAAAATGTTGGATTAGATGACTGTCCATGGTCGGTTTTAATAGCCAGTGTGCACTGCCAGAAAAAGCTAATAGACCTGTCTCAACGATCTGTACATCAGGGTCCAGCCAAGAGTTTGCCAGCTCGGTGGCTGCAGTTATGCGAGGCACCACACCCTGAAGACCTCGCGCATCTATCGCTCGCATGGAGTCTGAATAATCCAACAGGATAATGACTCGATCCTGCGCTGATGTAAGATCATTTGGTATGAATTGGGGGGTTCTAGGTCCCGCTAATGAGAGGATCAAAAGCGCCCAAACCGATGACAATAAGAGCGGCTTTAACCCCTCCTGTCCAGAGCGACTGGGTGGCTGAACCCAAGGGAGCAGCTCATCATCGACCAGCTGTGTCAGTCTCCTTTTTTCTCTAACAGTAGAGATAACGAGAATCGCCAATGGCAATAGCATTAGCCATAGCAGAAGAGGTTCGCGCCAATAAACCATCAGACGCTCCTCCTAACAAAGATCAGTATCAGCAGCGTGAGTCCAGACAGAATAAACCAGGGGTAGAGCGGCTCCACCAAGGGCAATGTATTAATCGATCGATTCTGAGTCGTCTGCTCACGTGAAATGGTTTGCAGAGCCTCTTCAAAAGCATCGATGTTCAGAGCGTGAAACATCTTGCCGGCGCCCGCTTTAGCCACTTCATCCAACAGAGCGAGGTCCACGGGATCATAGACAAATCCGGCACGCGCTTTCTGTTCCTGAGAGAGCTCAGTCGAGCCTATCGCAATGACATAGAGAGTATAGCCGGCATCAGCTAGGGCTTTCGCAGCAGCTTGTGGAGAGGTTTCACCCAACTGCATACCGCTGTCGGTCACCATCACAACGACAGGATTAAGATCCGTTGGATAGTTGTCACTGACCAGCTTGAGTGAAGCCGACATGTCGCTTAAACGCCCGCCGAGTGTCACCCTAATACGAGCAATGGCTTGTGTCACGGCGTCTCGATCATCGGTAAACGGCAACCAATGATAGGGAGGGTTACCCATAATACTTAGGCCAATACGATTACCCTGAAAGCCATTAACGAACTCTGATAAGAGCTCTTTGGTAAGGCTCATTCTTTCAATCGACTGTTGACCGTCAAAATAGTCTTTCAGCACCATCGTGATGTTAGTATCCACCAATAGCACTAGGTCTACAGGATCTTTCTGATCTGGTAGCTCAATGGTGTCACGGTAGACAACGGGTTGCGCCAAAGCCAATACGAATAATGTCATCGACATCAACAATAGCCGTTCACGACGAGGCTGGTATTGCGATGCTTCCGGCTGTTCATTAGTCAGTTCGCCATAAAGAGGGTAACGAACTCTCTCTCTTTGCAGTAGGTCTGGCCAAGGCGCATCAGAGTCTCTTCGACGCCAAAAGAGAATCAAAATCAGAGGCGTTAGTAACAACCAAAGAGGTTGTAACATTCCCCAATCAGAGAACATGTCGCGCCCTCTTGATCAATGTTTGAACTTCATCAAGTGTCGGTTCAACAGGTTGAAACCGCAACCTGTTCAGTTCCTGTAGTAAGGCAGTGTCAATGACCATGATTCCCGCTAATTGATGACAGCCCTGACGCGGCGTCATTGACTGATTTGATAGTGCGCGCTGCAACTTTGCCAGCGGTGTAAAAAAGCGGTACCAAATTGCAATAAATAGGGTAAATAGTACTGTCAGAGAGAGTATAGCCGTCAGTGCCAGATTGGATGAGTGGTCAACCATTGGCAAAATATCGAACAGCCTTAACGGTGCTTCATTCATGATACTCACCACCTAACAGGCTCAGGGTAAACTGATCGAGCGAACTACAGACCTCAATCAGTGGGATGCCTGATTGTGACATTAGATCCTGAATCTCTAACAACCGATTCAAGTAGGCTTGATGAATACGAGCGATGGACTCTTGGTCATCGACACAGAACCTCTTAGGACCCCAGATCAAATCACGACCTAACAGCGCCTTTGGATCTCTCTCCATGGGGTCTGAAATGAGGAACGCGCTCAATGATCTCTTTTCTGATAGTTCAGTTAAAAGCGCTCGGTGATCTGAGTTCAACGATCTAAAATCTGAAATCAAAATGACTTTAGCACCGGTGGGTGTATCAGAAACAAGTTGCGTTAAAACAGCATCCCAGTTGATCGCTGAATTCTGCGAAGGCGGTGCAGGCGAGACCAAAGCCTCACAGAGAAGGTTGAGCCAGTCATCCCCCACCCTAGAGTCAAACACAGTGGCATTCTGCTCTAATAAAAACGCACCCAGTGCATAATCTTGCTGATGGTAAATACCTGCTAACCAGAGTGACAATCTAGCCGCTTGAGTGACTTTCAGACGCTTCTTTGTGCCAAACCGCATGGTTGAGTTGCGATCAACGACCAACTGAAGAGGTTGCTGAAATTCACTGCGGTAGGATCTAACTAACCACTCTTGAGATCGAGCAGAGGCGCGCCAATCGATCTTTCGAGGGTCATCCCCAAACTGAAACACCCTTAGGTCATCAAATTCCGTACCACTGCCTAATAATGCTGCTTTATTAGCACCACTGTTTAGACGTTGATTAATCTGACCTACTACCTGTGAAGCCAAGGCAGCGCCAGAGGCAATCAGTTGTGCTATCTCATCAGGAGTCAGCAGTGGTTGGTCAACTAAGCTGTTCACAACAGACCTGTTAAACCGCGGGGAGCGTCTCTAAAAGACGATGAATCACTGCCTCTTCAGTTACCCCGTCGGCCTTAGCCGAGAAGCTGAGTACCAAGCGATGACGAAGTACATCAACGGCAAGCGCATGAATATCCTCAGGTAACACAAAATCACGCTGATTCAGTAGTGCTCTTGCGGTCGCCGCCTGAAGCAGAGCAATCGACGCGCGGGGCGACGCACCCGCTTTCACATAACCACACCACTCTGGGATGTATTGATTTAATCGACGAGTGGCAGAGACCAACTCTATCGCAAACCGCTCTACCCTTTCTTCAATAAAGACACTGTTTAACGTCTCTCTTAAGGCAAGAAGTTCACTGGGTGTCAGTAGGGCCTGCATGTCGGCCTCGACATGCCCCTCCTGGGCGGCACGAGCTCGACGAGTGATCTCGATCTCTTCATCGATGCTAGGGTAGTCCAATACGATCTTGAATAGGAAACGATCCAGTTGAGCTTCAGGCAGAGGGTAGGTACCCGATTGTTCTAGGGGGTTTTGAGTTGCCAACACCATAAAGACAGGAGGCAGAGGATAGGTTTTACCGGCCACCGTGATTTGATGCTCGGCCATGGCTTCCAACAGTGCAGATTGCACCTTAGGTGGCGCACGGTTGATCTCATCAGCCAGTAACACCTCATAAAACAGTGGTCCTTCGATAAAACGGAAGCTGCCACTATTGGCATCGAACACTTCACTGCCAGTCAAATCGGCTGGCATAAGATCCGGTGTAAATTGAACACGCTGAAAACGGGCATTCATTCCCGCGGCGAGAGAATGAACCAGAGTTGTCTTAGCTAGACCCGGTGGGCCTTCAAGGAGCACGTGCCCGCCACTGAGTAACGCAATAAGAAGACGATCGATCACAGACTCTTGGCCGACGATGATCTCTTCGATTTTAGACCTTAACTCATGCAGTGGTGTCAGCTCGCTCACGGTTCAAACCCCTTCGGTGAAGTAATGAACCATTGTAGCTAATTTAGTTATACCGTTATAGATCTTTGGCTTAAACAAAAAGAGCGCCATAAGGCGCTCTTAACAACCATAGAATAGTTTATTTACTCTCTAATCGGTTTAGGCCCGCAAGAGCAGCAACACGGTAGGCTTCAGCCATGGTTGGGTAGTTGAAGGTGGTGTTTACAAAGTACTTCACAGTATTCGCTTCACCCTCTTGTGCCATGATCGCTTGGCCGATGTGGATGATCTCGGATGCTTGGTCACCAAAGCAGTGGATACCCAGAATTTCCAGAGATTCACGGTGGAACAAGATTTTCAGCATACCAACGGGTTCACCGGAAATCTGAGCACGCGCAGTATCTTTAAAGAAGGCTTGACCCACTTCGTAGGGTACCGCTGCCGAGGTAAGCTCCTCTTCGGTTTTACCGATCGAGCTGATCTCTGGAATGGTATAGATACCTGAAGGCACTTCACTGACAAAACGGAAATCATCGGCATCCAACATATCTTCTGAAGCGGCACGCCCTTGATCAAGCGCTGCTGATGCCAGGCCAGGCCAGCCGATCACATCACCTACAGCGTAGATACCATCGACTTCCGTACGGTAGTGATCATCAACATCCAACTGTCCGCGACCGTTGGCTTTCAAACCGACCTTATCAAGATCAAGTTGTGCGGTATTGCCGGTACGACCGTTACACCATAGGAAGGCATCCGTACGAAGGACCTTACCAGACTTCATGGTGATTACGACACCGTTCTCTGTCCCTTCAATCTTGTCATACTCTTCGTTGTGACGAATCATGACGCCGTTGTTGCGTAGGTGGTAACTCAACGCATCAGAGATCTCGCCATCTAGAAAAGATAGAAGACGATCACGATTGTCGATCAAATCCACTTTCACCCCTAACCCACTGAAGATAGAGGCGTATTCACAACCGATAACACCGGCACCGTAGATCACCATATTGCGTGGTGTATGGCAGAGTTTAAGCACAGTGTCTGAGTTGTAGATACGTGGGTGGTTAAAATCAACATCCGGTGGACAGTATGGGCTGGAGCCCGTTGCGATGATGATGTTTTTCGCTTTGAGCGTATCAGCACTGCCGTTATTACCTACAATACTGACTTCACTGTTTGAAACCAGCTTGGCTTCACCAAAGAAGAGATCAACACGATTGCGCGCATAGAAGTTAGTGCGTAGCATGACCTGATTAGAGATCACCTTCTCGGCACGACTTAACACTTTAGGAAATGAGAACCAGCGTGGTTCACCGATATCACGGAACATTGGGTTGGTGTTGAACTCGATGATCTGTTTAACGGAGTGACGCAGCGCTTTAGAAGGGATGGTACCTTTATGAGTACAGTTACCGCCGACTGTGGACTGCTCTTCGATCACCGCTACACGGCGACCTTTTTTAGCTGCATTCATTGCAGCACCCTCACCCGCAGGACCCGAGCCAATTACCACTACATCGTATTCGTAGGCTGCCATTTAGTACCTCAACTTTCCTTGTCGTTATCGTCGATCGATCTACTTAACTTCGTAAGCTAGATCGTCTTTATTAATCTCTTTCTTTTGGACCGCGTCTTGCTCGCCATCACAATCTTCGGGACGACCGCCACAGATATCACAAACTGTATCCATGCCAAGTGCACTCATGCCACCACAAGAGCCCTTAATTGGCTTATTCGAGAAGATCACGCCTACTGACATACCAACGATGACAACCAGTAGAACAATAAATGTAATGACCATAATTTCCATGGCTTACTCTCCTTCTTGAACAAAGGCTTCAAACTCTGCTGTTGCCTGTTCGATAAATGTATCACCCTGCTCTGACTTATATAAGAAGTAGGCTGCTATCCCCTCTTCTTTGGCGAACTCAAAGCCTCTGTTTTCGCCCATGACCATCAGGGTCGTTGCTAATGCATCCGCCTCAGCACAGGTCGGCGTTAATACGGTTACTGACGCTAAGCGGTGAGTAATCGGTTTACCCGTCTCAGGATTAATGGTGTGCGAAAAACGGATACCGCCTTCCTCAAAGTAGTTTCGGTAATCACCGGATGTAGCAATCGCCGTATCCTTAACATTAATGATTCGTCCGATACTGCGCTCCATCGATGCCGGTGACTCAATGGCAATGCGCCAGTGTGAACCATCTGGCTTCAAGCCTTTAGCGCGAAGCTCACCGCCGATCTCAACCAAATAGTTGTAAATACCTTCGGCTTCGAGAGTCTCAGCCAGTTGATCAACGCCGTAGCCTTTAGCGATGGCCGACAGATCAACATACTGCTGTCCTAATTTTCGCAAACGAGTGGGGTCTTTTAAAACCTCGACTTTTTGGTAACCAATACGTTCCTTCAACGAAGCGATCTCTGCCTCGGTAGGTGCCTTTTCGATACGGCCATTGGGCCCAAAGCCCCAAAGGTTAACCAACGGACCCACTGTGACATCAAACGCCCCGCCGGATCGTTCACTGATCGTCAATGACTGCTCTACAACCGCTGCCAGCGCGTCTGAGACTTCCATCTCACTGCCTGCAGGAAGCTTATTAAAGGTCGAGAGTTCACTATTAGGAATGTAGGTCGACATCTGCTGATTAACGGTTGCTAGAACCTTACCGGCACGATTGCGAATATCGTTGATTCGATCTTCATTAAGGTCAACCCAGCGCATACTGAAGGTAGTGCCCATGGTTTGACCATCAATGCCAACCACCTTCTCATTTTCAAAAAAGTTACAGCCCGTTAGAACAAAAACGGCCAGTAGCATAGCTACCGGCCATTTAATAAGGCTTTGAAAACCTGAAATCATCTATTAGCCACCGAAGTCGTCAAGCATGATGTTCTCACGTTCAACACCTAGGTTGAGTAGCATGTCGATCACCGCTGCGTTCATCATTGGTGGTCCACACATGTAGTACTCACAATCTTCTGGCGCTTCATGATCCTTCAAGTAGTTCTCTAGAAGGACGTTATGGATGAAGCCAGTCAGACCTTCCCAGTTATCTTCTGGAAGTGGATCAGACAGAGCTAGGTGCCATTCGAAGTTTTCATTCTCTTCAGCCAACTTGTCGAACTCTTCTGTGTAGAAGGCTTCACGAACAGAACGTGCACCATACCAGAAAGAGATCTTACGCTTAGAGTTTAGACGCTTAAGCTGATCAAAGATGTGTGAGCGCATCGGCGCCATACCTGCACCACCACCGATGAAGACCATCTCATTGTCAGTCTCGCGAGCGAAGAACTCACCGAATGGACCGTAAACATCAATCGTATCACCTGGTTTCAGGCTAAATACGTACGATGACATGATGCCAGGTGGCACGTCGTCACGACCTGGAGGTGGCGTTGCAATACGGATATTAAACTTAACCACACCGCGCTCTTCAGGGTAGTTCGCCATAGAGTAAGCACGAATCGTTGTTTCGTCGACTTTAGAGACGTAACGCCAGATATCGAACTTATCCCAATCTGGGTGGTACTCTTCCTCGATTGCGAAGTCTTTGTAGTTTACGGTGTGTGGTGGACACTCTAGCTGAACGTAACCCCCTGCACGGAAGTCGACGTTCTCGCCTTCAGGCAGACGCAGGGTCAGCTCTTTGATGAAGGTTGCGACGTTCGGGTTAGAGTCAACCGTACAGGTCCACTTCTTAACGCCGAAGACATCATCTTCAACATGAATCTTCATATCCTGTTTAACAGGCACCTGACAGCTTAGACGCCAGCCCTCTTTTGCTTCACGCATTGTGAAGTGTGACTCTTCAGTAGGCAACATAGAACCGCCACCTTCATGAACTTCACACTTACACTGGGCACAGGTACCGCCACCACCACAAGCAGAGGCAAGGAATACACCCTTGTCCGCTAGAGTCTGCAGCAATTTACCGCCTGCAGGCACTGTGATTGTTTTTTCAGGATCACCGTTAATTTCAATTGTTACATTGCCGGAGCTAACCAGCTTAGCGCGGGCAGCCAAGATAATAGCAACCAGTGCCAGTACCACGACTGTAAACATCACCACGCCTAGGATGATTTCTGCATTCATAGCTAATTCATTCCTCTCCTAGTAGACCAGTTACAGAGACACGCCAGAGAATGACATGAAGCCTAGCGACATCAGACCGACAGTGATGAAGGTGATACCTAGACCACGCAGACCCTCTGGTACATCTGAGTACTTCAGCTTCTCACGAATACCAGCCAAGGCTGTGATCGCAAGTGCCCAACCGATACCTGCGCTCGTGCCGTAAACAACACTCTCACCAAAGGTGTAGTCACGCTCAACCATGAACAGCGCAGCACCCATGATTGCACAGTTAACTGTGATCAGTGGTAGGAAGACACCCAACGCGTTGTAAAGCGCTGGAACGAATTTATCTAGGAACATCTCTAGGATCTGAACGATCGCAGCGATAACGCCGATGTAAGAGATGTAACCTAGGAAGCTAAGGTCAACTTCTGGGTAACCCGCCCAAGCCAATGCCCCTTCACGAAGCAATAGGTTGAAGATCAGGTTGTTTACTGGAGTCGTAATCGCCAATACAACGATAACGGCTACACCTAAACCAAAGGCTGTTTGAACCTTCTTAGAGATCGCCAAGAAGGTACACATTCCCAAGAAGAATGCGAGAGCCATGTTCTCAACGAAGATCGCCTTAACGGCAAGACTGATCATCTGTTCCATTAGTGAGAACCTCCTTTAGTGTTAGCCGCCATTTCAAAATCTGGCGCCTCAACTTGTTTTGGATCCCAAGAGCGGATGATCCAGATGAAGATACCGATTAGGAAGAAGGCACTTGGAGGAAGCAACAATAGACCGTTGCTCTGGTACCAACCACCATTAGTGACTAGCGGAAGAATCTCGATACCGAACAGTGAACCTGCACCAAAGAGTTCGCGGAAGAAACCGACAAACATCAATACAGCGCCGTAACCAAGACCGTTACCAATACCATCTAAGAAGCTTGGTAGTGGTGGGTTCTTCATCGCTAAGGCTTCTGCACGACCCATTACGATACAGTTAGTGATGATCAAACCAACGAATACCGAAAGCTGCTTAGAGATATCGTAAGCGTAGGCTTTCAGGAACTGGTCAACAACGATTACCAAGGATGCAATGATCGTCATCTGAACGATGATACGGATGTTACCCGGGATATGGTTACGAATAATCGACACGAACATGTTCGAGAATGCGGTAACCACAATAACAGCCAACGACATAACCAGTGCCGTTGCCATGTTTGACGTAACCGCTAGTGCAGAACATACACCCAAGATTTGCAGTGCAATTGGGTTGTCCTTAAAGATAGGGGTCGTCAAGATCTCTTTTGACTTAGCCATGATTAAGCGTCTCCTGCACGAAGGTTAGCCAAGAACGGAGCGTAGCCGTTTTTGCCCATCCAGAATTGAACAAGGTTAGTGACACCGTTACCCGTCAACGTTGCACCTGAAAGGCCGTCAACTTTGTACTCAGCGTTAACTGTCGATGAATCAACCTTACCTTTGATCAGCTGAAGCTCTGGCTTCTGCATGTCATTGGCGTAGACTTTTTTGCCCGGCCAGATCGCTTTCCAAGCTGGGTTGTCCACCTCACCACCAAGACCCGGAGTCTCTGCGTGTGAGTAGAAGCCTAGACCGACCACTGTATTTAGATCACCTTCCAATGCTAGGAAGCCGTACAGCGTTGACCAAAGACCGTATCCGTGAACAGGCAGGATGATCTTATCCAGTGCACCGTTATTGCCTTCTACAACGTAGACTGGCATGAAGTTAGGCTGACGCTTGATCGACGCTTTATCATCTTCACGCGACAGTGATTTTGATAGCGCAGGGTCTTTAGCCGCCTTCTGGATATCGAACTTAGCACCGTCTACTGCATCAGTGAACTTGCCTGTTTCCATATCAACAACTTTGGTTGTGATCTGTGCGAACAGCTCATCAACCGATTTGCCTGGTTGCAGAAGACCCGCTGCCGCAAGAATGTTTGTCTTACGGTCAAGATCTTTGTTAGCAACCTGTTTGGGTTTAAGGATGACAGCTGCTGCTGACACCACTACCGAACAGATTACACATAGCAGAACGGTTACCGTAACCGTTTTGCTAATCGTATCGTTATTAGCCGACATTACGTGCGATCCTCCGTTTGATGTTCGCTTGCACCACGAAATTATCGATGAGCGGCGCAAAGAGGTTCGCGAATAGGATCGCGAGCATCATACCTTCTGGGAATGCTGGGTTAACCACGCGGATAAGAACAACCATCACGCCGATTAGAGCACCAAAAACCCACTTACCTTTATCCGTCATTGAGCCAGAAACTGGGTCGGTCGCCATAAAGAACATACCGAACGCGAATCCACCCATAACAAGATGCCAGTAGAAAGGAACGCTGAACATTGGATTGGTTTCAGAACCGATCGCATTGAACAGTAAATTGGTCCCAACCATGCCGAGGAAAACACCGGCAACAATTCGCCACGCGGCAACACGAGCAAACAGCAACACTGCACCACCAATCATGATCGCCAATGTTGAGGTTTCACCCACTGAACCTTGAATCGAGCCTAGGAAAGCATCCATCCAAGTCACGTTTGCAGCAAGAACGCCCTCGATACCACCGGCAGCGGCTAGACCAAGCGGTGTTGCACCTGAGAAGCCATCAACTGCGGTCCAGATCGCATCACCTGACATCTGTGCTGGGTAAGCAAAGAATAGGAATGCACGGCCTGTCAGTGCTGGGTTAAGGAAGTTTTTACCAGTACCACCGAACACCTCTTTACCGATAACAACACCAAAGCTGATGCCCAGTGCGACCTGCCATAGCGGAACAGTCGGAGGAAGAATCAGTGAGAAAAGGATCGAAGTTACGAAGAAACCTTCGTTCACTTCATGGCCACGCTTCATTGCAAATAGGACTTCCCAGAAGCCACCTACAATAAAGGTCGTTGCATAGATGGGTAGCCAGTACATGGCACCATGTAGGATGTTATCCCAGGCGCTTGTTGCGTCGTAACCTGCAAGAGCAGAAATTACAGCACCCCGCCAGCCTTCCGCTTCGGTCAGGCCAAGCACTTCCATTGCGCTGTTTGCTTGGAAGCCAACATTGTACAGGCCAGCAAATACCGCAGGGAAGGTACACATCCAAACCAGGATCATCATACGTTTTAGGTCAACCGCATCACGAACGTGTGAGGCTGTCTTAGTCACGGCACCTGGCGTGTAGAAAATGGTATCTACCGCTTCGTAGAGTGCGTACCAGTTCTCGTACTTACCACCTTTGTGGAAGTGAGGTTCTAAAGAATCAAAAAAACCACGTAAGCTCATAATCTTCTCCTCCTTAGGCTTCTTTCTCTATACGAGAAAGGTTGTCACGAAGGATCTCGCCGTACTCATATTTACCTGGGCAGGCAAAAGTACAGAGCGCCAGATCTTCCTCTTCCAGCTCAAGACAACCAAGGTCCATAGCAACAGCGATATCGCCGACAACCAGTGAACGAAGCAGTTGAGTTGGAAGAATATCTAGGGGCATCAAACGTTCAAACTGACCAGTAGGAACCATGGCACGTTCTGAACCGTTTGTTGTTGTAGTAAAGGCAAACTTTTTACCCGGCTTGAACATAGATACAAACATGTTCATCACAGAGAATTTCTCTGTGCCTGGTGCTACCCAACCCATGAATTCACGTTCTGTGCCTTCACGAAGAACGCTTACCTGGTTGGCGTAACGCGCAAGGTAAGCGGTTGGACCAGACGCTTTAGCACCATTCCAAACAGAGCCATTGATCACACGGTTATCGCCAGCTTTAAGCTGACCAGCCGTCAACTCATCAAGTGACGCACCAACACGTGTTTTAAGCAGCGTAGGCACCTCAACTTGGGGACCCGCTAAAGATAGGTAACGCTCAGTGCTCAAACGACCCGTTGTAAATAACTTACCGATCGCGATCACATCTTGGTAACCCAAGTACCATACCTGCTTGTTACGGTGAACAGGATCAAGGAAGTGAATGTGTGTACCTACGTTGCCGGCAGGGTGAGTACCTTCAAAGGTTTCTGTTGTAACACCAGATACGGAAGGTAGCTCTGTACCTGGAGCTGCACAGAGATAAACGTTGTTGGCTTGGATGCGAGTCAGAACGGTTAGACCCTGTTCAAACGCCTCTTTTTCGGCACTTAGAACAACGCTAGGGTCCATCGCTAATGGATTGGTGTCCATCGCAGTCACAAAGATCGAACTTGGTACCGCATCGACTGCTGGTACCTTACCGAAAGGACGAGTTCTTAGAGAAGCCCACAACCCTGAAGCAATTAGGTTTTCACGAACCTGAGACTCTTCCAAAGAGGCAAGCTCAGAAGCTGCGTAACTAGAAAACTCAACTGCGTCTTCGTCTGAATCCAATTCAATGACGACTGACTGTAGCACTCGACGTTCACCGCGATTAATCGCAGTAACAACCCCTGCACCAGGAGCTGTGAATTGAACGCCATCATTCTTCTTATCAGTAAAGATCACCTGACCGAGTTTTACTCGATCCCCTTCCCGAACCATCATTGTTGGTTTTAGACCAACGTAATCGGCTCCTAGAAGCGCCACAGTTTTAACATCAGCTGAAGGGGATACCTTCTGTTCTGGTGCACCTGTGATAGGCAGATCTAGACCCTTTCTGATCTTGATCATTCGCTTTATTCCAATCCGCTAAAAATTTTTAAAGCCTCGTACTGAAACCATCTCGCTCTTTTGAAGCTCAATCGTACAGACGGACCTTTCCCAAAATCGCGCAAATTATACCTGACAGAGGTTTATTGCCGCTACAGAGGGAGAGGGGCTTTCAGTGATTATGTAGTTAATTTACAGGACAAACAGCTAACTAATTTTGAATAAACAGTTAACGGTTTGTTATATAGATGCTTTTTAAAACCGAAGGCGGGGGTGTTTATGACGGACAGGAATAACCTGTCCGGTTATGTGGAATTATACTACCAACATTAATAAAGGTAGGGACTCCATGCAGGAGCGCGAACATCACCACGAGTATTCGGCATTCTAAATCGTACCTGACCATCCAAAGAGACTGCTGATAGCACACCTTGATTACCCTCTTGCGTTGCATAAAGGACTACGCTGGCATTAGGCGCAATGGTGGGAGACTCTTCCAAACCGGTCTCTGTCAGAATATCGAGTCGATCAGTCTTTAGATCCAATACCGCAACAGAGAAGCGATTACCTGACCCACCTGAGCGGTGAATCAACGCTAGGAAGCGACCGTCAGGGGTCATGCTGGCACGGGCGTTGTAGTTTCCTTCGTAGGTTACTCGAGTCATTTGACGTGTCGCCAAGAATAGACGATAGATCTGTGGCGACCCTCCTCGGTCAGAGGTGAAGAAGAGCGACTCACCATCGGGCGCCCAGCTTGGCTCGGTATCGATCCCATAGTGATTAGTCACTCGTTGCAACTGACCCGAGGTCACATCCAACACATAGATCTCGGCATTACCGTCTTTAGAGAGCACCAGTGCTAGCTTATTGCCATCAGGTGACCAAGCCGGCGCACCATTCAAGCCGGAGAATGATTGGATTCGTTCGCGTTTCCCGGTTGCCAGGTACTGAACATAGATTGATGGACGACCCGTTTCAAACGAAACGTAAGCGATCTTCTTGCCATCCGCGGACCAGCTCGGTGACATGATCGGTTCGCGTGACTCTAAAATTACACGCGGACGGTTGCCATCCCAGTCAGCCATCTCAAGACGGTAGCGAGAGGTTTGACTGGTCAACTGTTCAGCGGTGACGTAGACGATGCGAGTTGAAAAAGCACCACGATTGCCTGTCAGTGCCTGATAGATCTGATCCGCAATAAAGTGAGCCGCATCTCTAAGTTGGTTAATGTCACTCTCTAAAGGCTGGATCATGATGTTCTCCTCTTTAAGAACATCATAAAGTTCATAGCGAAGGCTGACGCGTGTCGCGGAGATCGGCTCGATTTTACCGACCACAAGGAAGTCACTCTTCGTCATTCGCCAATCACGGAAGAAGACCTGGCTGCGCTCAGAAGGCAGGCTTAACATCGCTGATCTTGGTAAAGTAGTGAATAGACCTGAACGTGATAGATCTTGATCGACAATCTGCGCCACATCTTCTGGGAGCGCACCCTGCCCTGTCCACTTAAAAGGGACAACCGCTACCGGTGTTGGCTCAGAAAGACCCTGTGTCACTTCGACAACCAATTCAGCTTTAACGATTAGTGGCGCCCACAACAGAACAAATATCAGGCTTTTAAATTGGTTAAGATTTACCATCTCAATCCCTCAGGTCTAAATTCAATTAACACTCTACGCAAATTACGCTCAAACGTAATCGGGTCGACGCTTGCAATCAACTCATACTGCCCTACACGCTCAATCGCCTGAAGTACTGATCGATCGTAAGCCATGTCACCACTGCTTTTAATAATCTCTGCCAGATCCACTTCACCCGATGGGAAGAAGTGAATCCGCACGGTCGCTGTCATCCCGTTACGTGCTGTAGAGGGCAGACGCCAGTTATCTTCTGTTAGCGTTCGAATGTAGGCACCTACATCAGCGACCGTTTGTGCTGCTCTTTCAGCTGCTGCGGCACGCTGCCTTGCCAGCTCTTCGCGACGTTTTGCTTCAGCCTGCTCCTGGGCTTTACGCTCTGCATCCGCTTTTCGTTTGGCCTCTTCTGCAGCTTTGCGTTTAGCCTCTTCCGCTTGACGCTTCTTAGCTTCCGCCTTTTTCTTAGCCTCTTCAGCGGCTTTTAATTTGGCTTTTTTAGCCTCTGCATCAGCTTTTTTCTTAGCCGCTTCAGCTTTTTTACGCTCTGCAGCTTTACGTTCAGCCTCTGCTCTCTTTTTCTCTTCAGCCGCTTTTTTGCGCTTAGCGTCATCGGCTTTTTTCTTATCAGCGGCTTTTTTAGCATCCGCTTTACGTTTAGCGTCCGCTGCTTTCTTGCGCTTTGCCTCATCGGCTTTGGCTTTCTTGGCTCGTTCCGCGGCTTTTTTCTTCGCAGCCTCTGCAGCTGCTTTATCTTTCATCAATTTCTCTTCAGCGGCTTTCTTTTCAACCAGAGCCGAAAGATCGACCATTCGAGCCTCGATATGTCGCGGCTGCGCTTTACGATCCTCCTCTTGACCGATCCAAACCCCTGAAATAACCACCAACACCAGTGCATGAACCAGTGCAGCAAAAAGGGTTGGCAGAAGATAACTACGATCGAACAAGGATCTACTCCGTCACCAAACCGACTCGTTCAGCTCCAGCACCCTGTAACAGCACCATTAACTGAACCACCTGATCATAGCTCGCTTGACGATCACCTCGAACCAACATCATTTTTCCAGGGTTAACCGAGAGTATCTGCCTGATCTGACCCGCTATCTGTTCGGCACTTTTAGGAACCGTCTCATCTTCACCCAAATTGATGTAGTAAAGTCCTTCTGCATCAACCGTCACGATCAATGGCTCTTCATCTTGAGTCTCTACAGGCTCAGAGGAGGCTTTCGGGAGTTCCACATCAACGCCTTGAGTCAACATAGGAGCTGTCACCATAAAGATAATCAGCAGAACCAAGGTCACATCGATATAGGGTACGACGTTAATCTCTGCATTCAATTTGCGCTTTGTGCGCTGACGCCTAATCATCTTTTACCCTTAACGAGCATGAACGCGACGGTAAAGAATGCTAGAGAACTCATCGGCAAAGGTTTCGTAACTGTTCAACAGAGAATCCACCGATGCTGAGTAACGGTTGTAGGCCACCACGGCCGGAATCGCCGCAAACAGACCTATAGCCGTCGCGACCAAGGCTTCTGAAATACCCGGCGCTACCGAGGCAAGGGTCGCCTGCTGAACGTTAGCCAGACCACGAAACGCATTCATGATACCCCACACGGTTCCAAACAGACCGACATAGGGGCTGGTAGAACCCACCGTTGCAAGGAAAGGAAGGTGCGCTTCGAGCTTCTCCTCTTCACGTGCCATTGCGACACGCATGGCTCGCTGCACACCGTTCATCACCATATCCGGATCAGCATTTGACTGCTGTGTCAGACGTGTAAATTCTTTGAGTCCAGCACGGAAAATATTTTCAGCTCCGCTCTCTGAATTAGGTTCAGCATTGGCTTCGCGGTAGAGCTGACCTAAATCAGCACCCGACCAAAAACGCTCTTCAAATGCTTTAAACGCTTTTTGTGCACCGCTAATGACGCGGCGACGTTGAAAGATAACAACCCAAGATAAAAACGAAGCCGCCAAAAGCGACAACATAACTAACTGGACGACGAAACTCGCACCAAATACGAGACTCCAAATCGACAGCTGATCTTCCACACTCAACTCCTGTTAATCCCAAGCTTCCGGATGCGCTTGGGTGATTGATGTAATTAACTCTTTTGGCCAGCGTTTCGGACGCATGGCTCCAGTGACGGATATCACTTCAACTTCTGCTTGGCAGAGGACTCTATCAGATCCCTCCTTAACAACAGCTTGCAGAAATTTAACACGTGCACCTTGCGGTTTTTTGACGGTTGTTCTGACAATTAACGAATCATCAAGCCTAGCCGGCGCTAAATATTGCGCCTCCACCGAACCAACCACAAAAATCAAATTTTGCTGTGACAGTTCGTGCTGCGACCAACCCGCCGAACGCAACAACTCCGTCCGAGCACGCTCCATAAATTTTAGATAATTAACGTAGTAAACAATACCGCCAAAATCGGTATCTTCTATGTAGACTCTGACAGGCCACTGAAACGCCATAATAAACTAGTTTCCTTCAGGCTTATCGACACCAAAGTATCGGTAAGCATGGTCGGTTAGCACCCGCCCTCTTGGCGTGCGCATGACAAAACCTTGCTGAATCAAATAGGGCTCGAGAACGTCTTCGATGGTGTCACGCTCTTCGCTAATGGCTGCCGCAAGACTGTCCACACCAACAGGACCACCACCAAACTTTTCTAGCATGGCGAGCAGCATTCGACGGTCCATGTGATCAAAACCATGTTGATCGACATTGAGCATATTCAATGCCAGATCAGCCATCTCTTCGGTGATACGCCCATCCCCTTTCACTTCAGAGAAGTCACGTGCACGGCGCAGGAGCCGGTTGGCAATACGAGGAGTACCGCGAGAACGACGTGCAATCTCGTGCGCACCACCCTCATCGATTTCAGAACCACTTAAACGTGCCGTTCGCATGACAATATTGGTCAGATCGGCAATCGAATAGAACTCTAACCGCTGCACAATACCGAAACGATCACGCAGTGGTGACGTCAATAAGCCGGCACGTGTCGTAGCACCGACTAACGTAAAGGGAGGCAGTTCTAATTTAATTGATCGTGCAGCAGGGCCTTCACCGATCATGATATCGAGCTGGTAGTCCTCCATCGCGGGATAGAGTACCTCTTCGACACTGGCACTGAGTCGATGAATCTCGTCTATGAAGAGCACATCTCCCGGCTCAAGATTGGTCAGAAGAGCTGCAATATCACCCGCTTTCTCTAGAACAGGGCCAGAGGTGGTTTTAATCTCGCTGCCCATCTCATTGGCAATAATATTGGCCAGTGTGGTTTTACCCAATCCTGGCGGGCCAAAGATCAAAGTATGATCCAGTGCTTCATTACGCTTGCGAGCGGCATGGATGAAGATCTCCATCTGCTCTCGAACTTGCGGCTGACCTTCATAGTCTTGAAGTGTCTTAGGGCGAACCGCGCGATCATGCACCTCTTCATTGGGTGTCTTAACCGGCGATATAAAACGATCAGGTTCAATCTGCATCTTAGCTTGCCACCATCATCTTTAACGCCTGACGAATCAACGATTCTGTATCGGCCGTCTCACCCAATTCGGTGACCGCTTTTTCAATCGCTTTAGTCGCTTGTAGCGGTTTATAACCCAATGCGACCAGTGCCGTCTCTGCATCCGCCCTGTAATCGACGGTAGGCTTCGCATCTACGACAGGCATAGCAAAATCACTCAGTTCCGCTTCAACACGGGTCGGTAGCTCAAGCCGATCCAGCTTATCCTTCATCTCGATGATTAAACGCTCAGCGGTTTTTTTACCGACACCGGGCAGACGTACCAGGGCTGTACTGTCTTCATGCTGAACCGTTCGAATGAACTCTTGGACGGAGATACCGGAAAGGATAGTCAACGCCAACTTAGGCCCCACCCCATTCACCTTGATCAAGGTTCGAAACAGAGTGCGTTCGTTTTTGTCGGCAAATCCATAAAGAAGCTGTGCATCTTCACGCACAACGAAGTGTGTATACAGCGTTACAAAGGTGCCGACATCCGGCAATTTGTAGAAGGTATTCATGGACGCTTCCAGTTCATAACCGACACCGGAAACATCTATCAGCAACTCTGGAGGTGACTTCTCTACCAATTCACCTGTTAAACGACCTATCACAATCTGACCTCAATAAAGTAACGCATTGATATTATTCGAAAGCATCTACAATCTCCATCGCCCTTTTACTGAACGACGAGTTCCCGCTGTCGCTATTAAGCCTTGACGGGTATAGGCATGACAAAGTGCGATGGCCAACCCATCAGCCGCATCGATCTGTGGCAACCCCGGAAGTGACAAAATACGTTGCACCATCATCTGGACCTGCCCCTTATCCGCAGCGCCAGTTCCAGCTACTGCCTGCTTCACCAGGCGTGCCGCATATTCATGAACCTCTACGCCTCGATTGACGGCCGCTACGATAGCTGCCCCTCTAGCCTGCCCGAGCTTAAGCGCAGAGTCAGCGTTACGAGACATAAAGACCTGCTCTATCGCACACTCTTGAGGCTGGTAGCGCTCAATCAGTTCAGAGACACCGCTAAAGACTTGATTTAACTTATCAGGAAGGGTCGCATCCGCGATTTTGATACAACCACTGGCAACGTACTCAGCCTTATTACCCTGAGCATTGATGATGCCGTATCCGGTAATTCTTGAACCTGGGTCGATTCCCAATATCAGCATCGGTCGCCTGTCGTAGAGATTGTTTTAATGCTGTATATACTAACAGTAGTTGTGATTGAGACCAATACCTTAAACAGACAGCGGTTGACAGGCTAAAGCCAGTCACCGGAGCATTAAATTCGATTAGCAAGTCCAATCGATCGCGGTTTGGCGCGGGGCGCCAATACGCTCCTATAGTAGGACTTTGCAACGATCTCTCTGCGTAGCTCGACTGTAGGAGCGAATTTGAGCGCAGCGAAAAACCGCGATCAACTCGCATCTGCGAGTTGTAAGTCTTTCAGCATTTTCCAGAGACACAAAAAAACCGGCTTACCGCCGGTTTTTTTTAATCAAACACTCGATTAAGGTGTTTTACGCAACTTGATGTTTAGATCACGCAGTTGAGCCGCGCTCACTTCACCCGGCGCTTCAGTCATTGGACATGCCGCTGACTGAGTTTTAGGGAAGGCGATCACTTCACGAATCGAAGTAGAACCTGTCATCAACATAATCAAGCGATCAAGACCGAACGCCAGACCCGCATGTGGTGGCGCACCGAACTTAAGCGCGTTCAATAGGAAGCCAAACTTCTCGTCCGCCTCTTCATCACTGATACCCAGTACTTTGAAGACCGCTTTCTGCATCTCTTGATCGTGGATACGAACCGAACCACCACCAAGCTCACAACCGTTAAGAACCATATCGTAGGCACGTGACAGCTGACCTTCAGGCTGAGCAATCAACTCCTCTGGTGAACAGCTCGGTGCTGTGAATGGGTGGTGAAGCGCTGTCATGCTGCCATCGGAGTTCTCTTCAAACATTGGGAAGTCGACAACCCATAGTGGCGCCCACTCACGCTCAAGCATGTTAAGGTCTTCACCCACTTTGATACGCAGCGCACCCAAGGCTTCGTTAACGATGTTGGCTTTATCCGCACCGAAGAAGACAAGATCACCATCTTTCGCTTCAAGGCGCTCCATAATCTGCAGCGCAATCTCTGCACCCAAGAACTTAACAATTGGAGACTGAAGGCCTTCAGCGCCAGCCGCTAGATCATTCACTTTAATCCACGCCAAACCTTTCGCACCGTAGATTGATACGAACTTAGTGTACTCATCAATCTGCTTACGAGTCAGCTCTGAACCGCCCGGTACTTTAAGAGCCGCGACGCGACCTTTTGGATCCGTTGCTGGGCCAGCAAACACTTTAAAGTCGACAGTTGCGACAAGGTCTGCAACATCAACCAATTCCATAGGAATACGCAGGTCTGGCTTATCAGAACCAAAACGCTGCATCGCCTCAGAGTATGGCATGTGCGGGAACTCGCCTAGATCGATGTTCAATTGATCTTTGAACAGGCCACGGATCATATTTTCAGTGATTGCCATCACCTCGTGCTCATCAAGGAATGAGGTCTCGATATCGATCTGAGTGAACTCTGGCTGACGATCAGCACGCAGGTCTTCATCACGGAAACACTTAGCAATTTGGTAGTAGCGATCAAAGCCAGAGACCATCAGCAGTTGTTTAAACAGCTGTGGTGACTGAGGCAGTGCGAAGAAGCTACCTTCATGAGTACGGCTTGGGACTAGGTAGTCACGTGCACCCTCTGGTGTAGCACGAGTCAGAATCGGCGTTTCGATATCTAGGAAACCTTGATCTTCAAGGTAAGCACGAACCTGGTGAGTCACTTTAGAGCGGAAACGAAGCTTCTCTTGAATCTCTGGACGGCGGAGATCGACGTAGCGGTGACGAAGACGAACATCTTCACCCACTTGCTGGTGCTCATCCAACTGAAAAGGAGGAGTTTCAGCCTTGTTCAGGATGATCAGCTCTTTACCCAGCACCTCGATAGCACCCGTTGGCATATCCGGGTTGGTAGTACCCTCTGGCCGAGCACGAACAAGGCCTTTAACCTCAACTACGAACTCGTTACGGCAGCTATCCGCCAACGCGAAACTCTCTTCGCGATCTGGATCAAACACAACCTGTGTCAAACCCTCACGATCACGAAGATCTAGGAAGATTACGCCACCGTGGTCACGACGACGGTGCACCCAACCTGCCAGGGTAATTTCTTGTCCAATATGTTCTTCACGAAGATCGCCGCAATAGTGGCTGCGCATAACTCTGCTGTCCTATCTACTAAAACCCGCTGAAACGAGTATTAACTAAAATGGTTAGGCCTATGGCCGAAAGGCGGGAATTATACCTGAATTAACAGGCTATTACAGGGCAATTTTTGGTATTTCAAAGAGTATCTTGTGGATTCTAGAGCGGGTGACAGGCTTAAGGCCTGTCACCTTTGGGACGTCAAACTATCTACGAAGAGCGGTAACTGGTTTTCAACCTGTCAAACGCTGATTATACCGCTCTAAACTCAACTTCACCGGTTAACAAGGCATCCAAACGCTCTTTGACAGAGGCTAGCTCATCTGAGCTGTAAGGCTGTGCTGGCACTTTCCCCCAGACTGGTCCTGGCCAAGCAGGATCACTCTCTAACCGGGCGATAACATGTATATGCAATTGGGAAACCATGTTACCTAGATTCGCAACATTCATCTTTTTGGCCGCGAAGATATCGGATAACGCTTGAGCCAGTGCACTGGTCTCCAGCAGCATCTGCTGTTGATCCTCTGCACTGAGATGGTAGATCTCTGTCATACCCGCACGACGAGGTACAAGAATCAGCCAAGGATATTGGCTATCATTCATCAGCAAAACCGAAGAGAGCGGGAAATCACCCAACTTAATCGTATCCGCAGCAAGTTGAGCATCTAACTGAAATTCGAGTTCTAGTTCATCCATTTCTATATACTCCTCGTAACGACCTAACCTTTTCTTAAATATAGACCAAGCAGATGGAAATTAGGACTCATCAATCCATTAATAGTATTGATAAGCATCGTTGGAATGAACTTAAGGATTCCGACTATCCCTTTCTGCGTCATGAATTCTTGGCCGCGATGGAACATTCAGGGTCTGTTTCGACGGAACAGGGTTGGCAACCCTGTCACTTAGAATTAATTGAGGAGGGTGAGACGATTATCTATCTCCCTCTCTATATTAAATACCACTCTTGGGGTGAGTATGTTTTTGATCAGAGTTGGGCAAACGCTTTCCATCAATCCGGCTTAAACTACTATCCAAAGCTTCTAAGCGCAGTCCCTTTTACGCCATCAACCGGCCCGAGATGGGTAGGTAAACTGAAAGCTGAAGAGTCTCTACAGAGAATATCCCAAGCGATTAAAACCTTTGCTAGCGAGTACAAATTAGAGAGCTGGCACCTTCTCTTTCCAAACGACTCATCGATAAAAAGCGCTCTGCCTAGGGATTTGTTAATCAGAAGCGGACTGCAGTATCAGTGGTTTAATAGAGATTATCGTGACTTTAACCACTTCCTAGAAGGGCTCACTTCTCGAAAACGCAAAGAGCTGCGTAAAGAGCGCGAAAAAACCGAGGCGTTTAAATTCATTCACCTCTCAGGTTCAGATATTACCCAAGATCAACTTCAGCAGTTTTACGAACTCTACTCACTCACCTACCTTAAACGGGGACGTGAGCCCTACCTAAATGAGAGTTTCTTTACCGAATTAGTGCACACCATGCCCGAGCAGATGCTGTTTGTCTTTGCACAACTTGACGGAAAAATCGTTGCGGGCGCCCTATCCTTCCATGACAGCAGTACGCTCTATGGTCGCTATTGGGGCTGTTATGAAGAGTATGACGCGCTGCACTTCGAGACCTGCTACTACCAGGGGATCGACTACTGCATTGCACGACAGCTCAAGCGCTTTGACTCAGGTGCACAGGGAGAACATAAGATTAAGCGCGGTTTTGAACCTATATTTACTCACTCTGTACATTGGGTTAATCACCCAGAATTTCACAAAGCGATCGCTAACTTCGTTGATGAGGAGCGGGACTATCTGTCATCACAAAAATCTTACTTATCTGAAAGACTTCCGTTTAAGAACACAGATTTATAGTCTACTCTTATGAAAAGATTCCAGACAATCCATTTAACGGACTAAACATGACACTGCTCAACCAGCTCAAAGACGCTTATCTTATTCGTGACCTTGTAGAAGGAAAGATACGTTACTTTTGGGAATTCCCCTCTGGAGAGCGCGCCAGCGAACTACTGGTCTCTTATGATGCGGCTTATGACTGGTGGCGACAGGCGATTCATGATGCCTATGAAGGCCCCGAACGTCGTACTTCACCTTTTGATCGACGCGCTAACAGTGTTAAACGCGCCAGCGAGGTCAAACATGGGCAAGTGACCGTTCAGTCTTACGGTGGGCGACGCACAACTGATACGCCACCGAAAATTAGAGAGGATCGAGCTGAAGCTAAAATTGAGAGGTTAAAGTCCCAGCTGTCGCATTGGAGTGATCAATAAACGAGCAATCAGTGCAGTGGGGTTTCGTACTTTTTCTGAATCGCAATCAATTGAGGCTGAATATCGAGTGGGGCGTACTTGATCGCTTGATCAAACAGCTCTTTGTTCGCCTCTGATAATCGCTCATCTTCGTCCATCTGTGACAACTGACTCATCGCTTCAAGAAATTTAGGGTGCGGTTTCGTAGCAGACATCACAGACCTCCTGATCCAATAGATTAGATTCTATTGTGGCCTAAAGTATTCACTAGGCAAAGTGCTTTTTAGCGCAGAACAAACTCTACTGTTCCGCGCCTTTAGCTTTGGCTTCGGATGCTCGTAATTGATAATCATCTTCAGGTTTGGAGATCCACCCTTGAAGTTCACGATCAATCAATCCACACAGCATGTTAATGTGTGATGCATCAGAGTTTAGCGCTTCAATGTATTCATAACGCTCACCACCCGCCTCTTCGAAATATTCGCGGTTCTCTTCACCGATCTCTTCAATGGTCTCAAGACAATCAGACGAAAACCCAGGGCAGACCACCTGAACAGATTTCACACCCTGGCCAGGTAGGGATTTAAGCGTCTCATCAGTATATGGCTTCAACCACTCTTCGCGACCAAATCGAGACTGGAAGCAGGTCATGTACTCCCCCTCTTCTAACCCCAAACGATCGGCAATCAGTCGTGTCGTTTTATGACACTGACAGTGGTACGGATCGCCATTTAAAAGGTATCGTTTTGGTACACCATGATAAGAGAGAATGAGTTTATCCGCTCGCCCATGCTCAGCCCAATGAGCTTGGATCTTCTCTGCTACCGCCTCAATGTAAGCAGGTTCATCAGCGTACTGCTGAATAAAACGGAAATCTGGAATCAGACGGCGTTTTTGAAAATCACTCGCTACCGCATCAAAGGTAGAAGCGGTCGTTGAAGCGCTGTATTGCGGATAGAGTGGCAACACTACTAACTTTCGAACACCCGCTTCTTGCATGCGATCTAGCACTGATTCAATCGATGGATTGCCATAACGCATCGCAAAATCAACCACGACGCGATCGCCATACAGCGATTCAAAATGGTTACGGATAGCTTCTGTCTGATTTTTAGTATGAGTAAGAAGCGGTGAGCCTTCGTCCGTCCACACGGTTGAGTAGGCTTCAGCAGAACGCTTCGGGCGTATATTTAAGATGATAAGATTGAGAACCATCCACCAAATTGGACGCGGAACTTCCACGACACGAGGATCCCAAAGAAACTCCTTAAGGTAGCGTTTAAGCGCTTTGGGAGTCGGTGCATCCGGTGTACCCAGATTGGTCACAAGGACGCCGATTTTATCTTTCTGGCTATGAGAAAATTTTGGAAAGCCTTTGTATTTCATCTAAAAAACGCTCTAAATGTTTGATGGTGACAGTGTAGCCAATCTTATGTGAGTGCACCAAGACTGAAATCAGAAAAATCCATACGCACTCTATGGGCTTTACGATCACCTGTAGCAACTGACAATAAAAAACCGGCACATAGCCGGTTTTTTTTGAGTTGACTTGTATTAAGACAATTCGAGTGGCTTGAACGGAACCAAAGTATCCACTTCAGCGTCGTAATCAACACCGTCAATACCGAAGCCGAACAGCTTCAAGAACTCATCTTTGTAGAGTTGGTAATCGGTCAATTCAAACAGATTTTCAGAAGTGACATCTGGCCATAGGGCTTTACACGCCGTTTGAATACTGCCACGAAGCTCCCAATCATCTAGACGGAAGCGGTTGCCTTCGTCCATTTCGCAGCTGTCACCGTAGAGACCGGTGCGGAATAGTCGGTCAATCTGCTCTTGGCACCCTTCATGAACACCTTCAGCACGCATGATTTTGAACACCATAGCTAGATAGAGTGGCATCACAGGAATAGCAGACGAGGCCTGTGTCACAACGGACTTAAGAACCCCTACGTTTGCTTGACCACCCTTTTTCGACAAGCGCGCATTCAATTCAGAGGCAGCACGATCCAAATCCTGCTTCGCTTTACCAAGGGTACCGTGCCAGTAGATCGGCCAAGTGATATCGGTACCAATGTAGCTGTAAGCAACGGTTTTAGCACCGTCAGCCAAAACTCCTGCTTCATCCAGAGCTTCGATCCAAAGCTCCCAATCCTGACCGCCCATCACTTTGACGGTTGCGTCGATCTCTTCTTGATTGGCTGGTTCGACTTCCGCTTCGATGATGACATCTTTGTTAGTATCGATCGCTGTTGAACGGTAGACCTCACCGATCGGCTTCAAGGCAGAACGAATCACCTCACCAGAGTCTGGCATTTTACGAACAGGAGACGCCAGCGAATAGACCACAAGATCAATTTGACCTAAGTCCTCTTTGATCATCTCAATGGTTTTCGCTTTCGCTTCATGAGAGAAAGCGTCGCCGTTAATCGATTTAGCGTAAAGCCCTGCTTCGTGGGCCAGCTTTTCAAAACTCGCCGAGTTATACCAACCCGCGGTACCTGGTTTCTTCTCGGTTCCCTCTTTTTCAAAGAAGACACCAATGGTAGAAGCACCCGCACCAAAGGCTGCTGTTATACGTGAACTCAAACCATAACCCGATGATGCACCTACAATAAGTACACGCTTAGGACCATCAATCGTTCCTTGCGCTTGAGTCTTCGCAATTTGCTCGCGAACGTTTGCTTCACAGCCTGTTGGGTGAGTTGTTGTGCAGATGAAACCGCGAATTTTTGGTTTAATGATCATGGTAGAAAGTTTAGTCCATTCAATATAACGAAACGCAAAGATACCTGATTTATCCCCACTGGGGAATCTTGCGACCTCTCTTGCACCCCATGAAAAAGTGAGTAACCTGTTGCAAAAACCCAATTCCACACTGTTTAGGATGATTTATGGATAATTTACACGGCTACTACTTAGAAGACCTTGAAGTTGGTATGAGCGACAGTTTTGCAAAGACCATTTCTGAGGCAGATGTCTATGGCTTTGCAGGCATTTCGGGTGACACCAATCCTGTACACATCAACGAAGAGTATGCGGCGACAACTCCATTCGGCCAGCGCATTGCCCACGGCATGCTAAGTGCGGCATTAATCTCTACTGTGGCCGGTACGAAACTTCCTGGACCTGGAGCGATCTATGTTGATCAGCAGATTAAGTTCAAGGCACCCCTTTTTATCGGGCAAACAGCGAGAGCAGAAATCACCGTTAAAGAGATCAATGAACGCCGTCGTCGTGTCCTTTGTGACACCAACGTTTATGTTGGCGACAAGGTAATCGCAACGGGTGAAGCAACCTTTATGGTGGACGCCCGTCCAGAGGCTTAAAGAGCCTAACAGCCTGTGTAAGACCATTGATTGAGACTCACAGGCTGACTTCCCCTTTCCACTTCTGTATGATCGCCAACCACTAAATCGTCGTACAGCGACATCTACGACACAATAATAAAAAAACACGGTCACACATTTATGAATAAAGTGCTTATCAGCGCCTGTCTTTTGGGCGAAAACGTTCGATACGATGGACGTCACAACCTCATTAATCACCCCCTGCTAGAGAGGCTACAAAACGAAGATCGCCTCGTTAGGATCTGTCCCGAGGTCGCCGGTGGTCTCACTGTCCCTCGCCCCTACGCCACTATTGCTCGTCGTATTCCGGTTGAAGTCATCACAGATGAAGGCGAAGACGTTACTCCGCAGTTTGTTCTTGGCGCCGAGCTCACAGCAGAACTGGCAAAGCGAGAGGGGTGCGTTGCGGCTTTGATGAAAGCAGATAGCCCAGCCTGTGGTAATCGCGACATCTCAGGCGCTGCCTTCAGTGGTAAAGAGGCGTCTGGCGCTGGTATTGCAGCGCAAGAGGTCATTGAGTCTGGCATCCCAGTCTTTAATGAGACGGAAATTGATCGCTTAGAAGCGATGTTAGAAGAGCTAGATTTAGTATCTGAAACCGCATAATTGTTTTTAAAACTTGTAGCCGAAAGAGCCCATCCTTAAACTATGGGCTCTTTTTATTTGAGCTGGAAACAATTTCACCATGCGTGCTAGTCAATTTCTTATTGCGACCGTCAAAGAGACTCCTGCTGATGCAGAGGTTATCAGTCATCAGTTAATGCTTCGTGCGGGCCTCATCCGCAAACTGGCATCAGGCCTATACACCTGGCTACCGATGGGTCTTAAAACACTGCGCAAGGTTGAAAAGATCATTCGCGAAGAGCTCGATGCTTCGGGTGCTCAGGAGCTACTGATGCCTGCGATTCAGCCGGCTGAATTGTGGCAAGAGTCAGGCCGCTGGGAACAGTACGGACCTGAACTGCTCCGTTTGAAAGATCGTCACCAGCGTGATTTCTGTGTTGGACCGACTCACGAAGAGGTGATTACCGATCTGGTTCGCAACCAGCTTAAGAGTTACAAACAGCTACCGGCTAACTTTTACCAAATTCAAACCAAATTCCGTGATGAGATTCGTCCGCGTTTCGGTGTAATGCGCTCACGTGAATTTGTTATGAAGGATGGCTACTCCTTCCACATCAACCAAGAGTCACTACAGAAGACGTACGACGACTACTTTGATGCTTACGTTCGCATCTTCGACCGCCTTAACCTAGATTACCGTCCAGTCATTGCCGATAACGGTTCTATTGGGGGTACCGGCTCTCATGAGTTTCACGTTCTTGCCGCTTCTGGTGAAGATGATATCGCCTTCTCTGACAGCAGCGATTACGCAGCCAATGTTGAAATGGCGGAAGCAATCGCACCTAAAGCCGCTCCGGATGCACCTACAGAAGAGATGCGTTTGGTTGACACGCCTGACGCTAAAACCATTGCCGCGCTCGTTGAACAGCACAACCTACCGATCGAGAAGACGATTAAAACCTTAATGGTCAAAGCGTCGGACGAGGTTGATTCAGAGATCGTTGCCCTTCTGGTTCGTGGCGACCATGAGTTAAATGAGATTAAGGCGGAGAAGCAGCCTGAAGTTGCCTCTCCTCTGACCATGGCAACTGAGGAAGAGATCCGTGCAATTGTGGGCGCCGGCCCTGGCTCCCTTGGTCCAGTCAACCTTCCTATGCCAATCGTTATTGATCGTGCAGTGGCGTGCGCGTCGGACTTTGGTGCCGGTGCTAACATCGATGGTAAACACTATTTCGGAATTAACTGGGAGCGTGATCTTCCAACCCCACGCGTTGCAGACCTTCGCAACGTGCAGGTTGGCGATCCAAGTCCAGACGGCAAAGGTACGCTGAACATTCGTCGCGGTATCGAAGTGGGACACATTTTCCAGTTGGGCTTGAAGTACTCCGAAGCGATGAATGCAACGGTATTGGATGAAAACGGAAAAGCGGTGCCAATGACTATGGGTTGTTACGGTATCGGTGTTACTCGTGTCGTTGCAGCTGCCATTGAGCAGAATCACGATGAGAACGGCATCATCTGGCCTGAATCCCTAGCACCTTTCACCGTTGCTCTGGTACCACTGAACTACGATAAATCTGATGACGTAAAAGCGTTATCGGACAAACTCTACTCAGAACTGAAGGCTAAGGGCGTTGATGTACTACTAGACGACCGCAAAGAGCGCCCAGGGGTTAAATTTGCTGACATGGAGCTAACAGGCATTCCACACCGCCTGGTGATCTCTGACCGCGGTATTGCAGCCGGCCAACTTGAGTACAAAGGCCGTCGTGACGCTAAAGCCTCTGATCTTCCACTGGATAATGCCGTGGACGCGCTGATCGCGAAACTGGGCCAATAAGGAACTATTTCAATGAGCATCACTATTCTTCACAACCCTCGCTGTTCTAAATCACGTCAAACTTTGGCACTGGTTGAAGAGCAAGGTGCTGAACTCACCGTTCGTGAATATTTAAAAGAGCCTCTATCCGCCGATGAGCTGCGCCAACTGATCGCTGCACTGGGTGTCACACCTATCGACTTAGTCCGCACCAAAGAGGATGAGTTCAAGTTGGCCGGTCTGACTAAAGAGTCCTCAGCTGATGCATTGATTGCCGCTATGGTTGAGTACCCAAAACTGATGGAGCGTCCCGTTGTGATCAACGGTGACAAGGCGCGCATTGGCCGCCCTCCTGAGCAAGTATTAGAGATTCTGTAATATGTCTGCGCCGTACGTACTGGTTCTATTCTACAGTCGTCATGGCGCGACCCGTGCGCTGGCTGAATCGATCGCACTGGGCATTGAACAATCTGGTATTAACGCTCAAATAAGAACCGTTCCGGATGCAGAAACGTCTGACCTCGCAGATAGTGAAGGGACACTCTATGTCACACAGGACGATTTAAGAGAGTGCTCAGGCCTAGCATTAGGAAGTCCAACCCGGTTTGGTCATATGGCCAGTGCGTTAAGCGCATTTATCGAGACGACCACGTCAGAGTGGCTGTCTGGCTCGCTGATCGATAAACCGGCAACACTGTTCACCTCATCCAGCTCACTGCATGGCGGTCAAGAGAGTACGCTGCTCTCTATGGCTCTGCCTTTGATCCATCAAGGAATGCTGTTAGTCGGTGTTCCCTATAATGTTGCTGAACTGCACTCAACCACCCGTGGTGGCACACCTTACGGTGCCAGTCAGGTATCGCAAAACAGTCACCGCCTATCACAAGACGAACAGAGAATTGCCGTCGCTCAGGGTAAACGTTTAGGTACCCTAGCGCAGCGTTTGAGCAGTCGTTAAAGGAGTTAACATGTCTCTACAACGCAAAGCGTCAATCAGTGGTTTAATTACCCGTGTCAGCTTTATCGCCCTTTTAATCTTCTACACTCTACGTTTCTTATGGTTAGCACCGAGTTCTGGAGATAACCCTTGGGTGATTTGGCTGGTTCACTTACTGCCACTGATCGGTTTTACACCCGCTATATTAAAGGGCACACCGCGTCCTCACGCTTGGCTCTGCTTCGTATTGCTGCTCTATTTCTTGGGCAGTGTACTGACGGCTATCCAACCCCATTTAGCCCTCTATGGTGTGATTGAAGTGTTGTTGATTTCGACTCTGTTTACCGCTGCGATGATGTATACACGCTGGCAGAGTCGCTGGCTGCGTGAGCAAACCAGTCACTGATGGACAGCCAAACCCTGCGACGAATACGTTCGAGCTTTCCTATCCTCAATACACGAGTTGATGGGAAACCCCTGATCTACTTCGATAACGGGGCTACCACTCAAAAACCGCGCGAAGTGATCGATGCAATAACTCAGTTTTATCGGAAAGAGAATGCCAATGTTCACCGTGCGGCTCACCACCTGAGCAGCCTAGCAACCGCACACTTTGAACAGGCTCGAGGTCAATTAGCACAGTTCATTAATGCTAAACCCAATGAAATTGTCTGGACTCGAGGTGCAACCGAAGGTCTCAATCTCGTCGCCGAGAGTTACCTAAGACCCATTCTCAAGGCAGGTGATCGCATTGTTATCGCTATCTCTGCTCATCACGCTGCGATTCTTCCGTTTCAGCGATTAGCGCAGCAGGTTGGCGCCCACTTAGACGTCATCGAACTGACAGCGTCAGGTGAACTCAATTCAGATCAGTACCAAAGCTACCTTAAACTCAATCCAAAACTGGTGGTACTACCCCACGCCTCCAATGTCCTAGGCACCGTCTACCCCATTAAAGAGATGGTAAAACTGGCCAAGAGAGAGGGCCTAACGACTCTGATCGATGGGGCTCAAGCGGCACCGCACCTGGTCTTGGACATGCAGGATCTTGACGCTGATTTTTATGCGTTTTCGGGTCACAAGATGTTTGGTCCGACCGGTATTGGGGTTCTTTACGGGAAAGAGGCTCTGCTTAATGCGATGCCCCCTTGGCAAGTTGGCGGCGAGATGATTGAGTCGGTCAGCTTAACTGAGACCCAGTATGCCGAGGCGCCGCTGCGCTTTGAAGCGGGCACGCCCGATATTGCCGGCGCCATTGGATTGGCAGCTGCCGCTGAGTACCTAAACAATCTAGACCGTGCAGAGATAGAAGAGCACGAGCAGCAACTGACCAGTCACCTCTTGCAGGGACTCAAATCCATAGAGGGGATTAAAATACTCCCTGCTGGAGAGTTCAGCTTACCCATTGTGAGTTTCTATCATGAGACGATCAATGCCGACGACATAGCCGCTCAACTCGATGCACAGGGCATCGCTGTTCGTGCCGGTAGCCACTGCGCGCAACCGCTCATGCAGTCATTTGGATTGCACTCTTCTGTGCGCATCTCTTTAGCGTTTTATAACACAATTGAAGAGCTAGACACTTGTATCGCCCTTTTGCGTTCACTCTGTAGCCATCAACCTGTGACGAGTGATGAGACATCGAATAGCGATTCAGCAAAGCTTTGGATAGAACAGGTTGAGCAAGCGAAAGATTGGCCAACACGACTGAATGCACTGATGAGTTTGGGATCAGTCTCAATAGACCCAAGCCTAAAGCGACCAGAAAATCTCGTCACCGGTTGTGCCAGTCAGACTTGGCTAAAACTGAGTAGTGAAAAGGGTTTTATTCAGTTCGATGGGTGCTCAGAGAGCCGTCAGATTACTGCTCTGATTCAGCTTTTTAAGCACCAGATTGATCAGGGATCCACTGTCGAACAGATCAAGACTTACCTAACGGACCTTGGCTTGGAAAGGCAGTTGAGTCGCACGCGTGGCAACGCCATTCAACGTTTGATTGAATGGCTAGAGTCTCACGACTCCTGAGAAAGGTTTCGCCACACAGCGCCGTCTGATTTCTTATCCAGCATATCCAAAAAACGTTCGTGCTCAGTGAGGTCATCTTCACTCGCTTTCAACACTTTAAGACCAGAAACCTGTTCAGGAGTAAGGCGTCTGATTCGCTGTCCACCACCCTCTTCATCTTGCCCATCCACCGATAGACTCAAGGCGGTTTGACCACCCGTAATCGCCAAATAGACATCGGCTAGGATTTCAGAGTCGAGCAAGGCGCCGTGCAATTCACGGTGCGAGTTATCTATAAAGTACCGACGACAGAGAGCATCTAGGTTGTTCTTCTGACCAGGGTGTTTTTTACGCGCTAAGGCTAAGCTGTCGGTAATCGTACAGAACTCTTCGATGCGCTCTTTAATCCCGTTGCGCTCAAACTCCTTATTAATGAAGCCGACATCGAACGACGCGTTATGGATGATCAGTTCGGCACCACGCACGTATTCAATGAATTCGTGCATCACAACATTGAACTTAGGCTTGTCTGCCAAAAATTCATTGGTAATGCCGTGGACCTGCATCGCCTCAGCATCAACCTCACGATCGGGCAGAATGTATTGATGGTAGTTGTTACCGGTTAAGCGGCGTGCCACCATCTCCACACAACCGATCTCGATGATGTTGTGACCCTCTTCGGGCTCAAGACCGGTGGTTTCAGTATCGAGTGCAATTTGACGACTCATTAGAGCTGTTCCTCATATCCGCGATTAGCCAACTGATCGGCTCGTTCATTACCTGGATCACCACTATGGCCCTTAACCCATCGCCACTCAATGTCATGTTGTTGTGTCGCCTGATGAAGTCGCTGCCAAAGCTCGGCATTTTTAACCGGCTTGCCCTGGGAGTTTTTCCAATTTCGCTTCATCCAGCCGTGGATCCACTCTGTGATCCCTTTGCGCAGGTATTCCGAATCTGTGTAGAGAATTACCTTAGAGGGTCGTTTTAAACACTCTAGCGATTCGATAGCCGCCATGATCTCCATGCGATTATTGGTGGTTTCATGCTCCCCACCCCACATCTCTTTCTCAGCACCGCCATAACTTAATAGCGCACCCCAACCACCAGGCCCAGGATTACCTTTACAGGCCCCGTCGGTATATATCGTGACTACTTTCAACTCTTATTTCGCCTTACACCAGCACTTGTTGCTTTAGATTCTATCACTTGTAACTTGCCAAGTAGACGACGATTCCACTGCGGTTGCAGTGGTGTGAGACCCGCTACATCTTTTCTTGCTGTTATTGTGAATAGATTGCCGGATTTAAACGGCAACGCCTTAATCACCTTGGCCACAGGCCTGATCCGTTGCCGCCACTGGTTACTCTCCAGAGGGTAGTTGAACTCTTTAGAGTCCCCACCTAAGGATGAGAGCTGCAGCAACTTAAACCAATCGCCTAAACGGTGTTGCGAGATAAATTGGGCACGCCAAGGGGCGCCCTGATTTCTCTTAAACTGTGAGTGCAACCCTAACCAGGAGGTCGGATTAAAACCCAACAAAATCAGATGACCACCAGGGCGAAGGATACGGGCCGCTTCACGAATAACTTGGTGTGGATCCGCAGAAAACTCATGAGCATGGTGCAATACCAAAATATCAATGACCGCCGACTGCACGGGCAGCTCTTCTGGCGTTGCAATTAGGGTTCGTTCTTCCATCCCTAGCTCAACTCTAGGAGCAACCAATACAGCGTGCTGAGCTCTGGCTGTATCACAGAGCCACTGACGACCGTCCAAAGTAACCTGTAATAGACGACTGCCCTGCACGGAGAGCAATGCACGCTCGATCATCTGGCGCTCTTGTGCCAAAAACTGCTGCCCCAACTCTGAGTCGTACCAGGCTTGCAGTTCGCTGACTGCGTTCAAATCAGTCACACTACTCATCGTTTTCACCTTCAAATGAGGTTCTCATTGATCTCTATTCTAGGTAACCTGAGGGGAAATTTCAGCCTCGGAGTTCAGGATGTTTAAGCTAACCCCATTACCCGCATTTGACGATAACTATATCTGGGTCATCGAATCACCTGATGACTCATCCATTGCCGTTGTCGATCCAGGTGATGCGGATGTGGTTGAACAGCATCTGACTCAATCCAACAAAACATTGGCTGCTATCCTAGTCACCCATCACCACCGAGATCATACTGGCGGTGTTGACGCCTTGAATGCGCGATACTCAGTGCCTGTTTACGGCTCATCTGAGTCAAAGTTTCCTGGTGTAACACACCCTCTATCTGACGGAGACTCCATTGAGCTGTTTGGGGCGTCTCTATGTATCAAAGCTGTCCCTGCACACACTCTGGATCATATCGCCTACTTAGTTAACGGCGATACACCACAGCTGTTCTGTGGCGATACACTGTTTTTAGCTGGCTGCGGTCGCCTGTTTGAGGGAAGTGCAGATCAGATGCAACAAGCAATGGACTACTTTGCAAGCCTACCGGATGCGACCGAGGTCTACTGTACGCATGAGTACTCTCTAGCCAACCTGGCCTTTGCCAAAGCCGCTGACCCAGAAAATAGTGACATCGACCAAGCGATCACTCGATGCGAACAGCTAAGATCCGATAACAGACCGACACTGCCAAGCAGCATCGGATTAGAACGCCAGATAAACCCCTACATGCGAACGCGTGAAGCGGCATTAATTCAGAGCGCCAGCCACTATTCCAACCAAACACTCTGTGCTGGAGTCGAGACCTTGGCGGCACTGCGAGAATGGAAGAACAGCTTCTAAATAGTGATCTATGAAGTGGACTTTTTATTCCTTAACAGAAAATTAATGAAATTGACCCAATAGCCCCTCACAGGTAGAATTGCGGCTTTAAATTTTCGGTATAAATGTCCAGAAAGGCACTATGGCAAAGTTGAAATCGACACTGATGGTTGGCGCCCTTGCGATCACACTCGCAGGCTGTCAGACCGTCGCGACACAACAGAGCGCACAGCAGAGTCCAACCGAGCCTGTCCAGGTGCTTGAGAGCGAGCCTGTTCTTGTTCAGCGTACAGAACCCAAAGTGAAGCCAGAGTGGGATGAAGCCCCGATTAAATCGGTACTTCTAGAACTTGAGAAAGATCCAAAGAAAGCAGACTTGTGGGAAATAACCCGCAACAACATGCGACTCAACCACAACCTGGACAAAAAGGTCGTTCAACAGCATATCGATTGGTATGTTGAGCACGACAAATATTTGAACCGCTTAACAGGCCGCGCCTCTCGTTACTACCACTTTGTACTGCATGAAGTGATCAAACGTGGCATGCCGGCAGAGATCGCTCTAATACCAGCAGTAGAGTCCTCTTACGACCCATTTGCCAAATCACCGGCTAAAGCGTCTGGAGCATGGCAGTTCATGCCAGCAACCGGCGATCATTTCGGTCTTAAGCGTAACTGGTGGTACGACGGTCGACGCGACATTGTTGCATCAACGCATGCGGCATTGGACTACCTAGAGTATCTGCACGACTACCTCGATGGGGATTGGTTGTTGGCCATGGCCGCTTACAACGCCGGTGAGGGAACCGTAGGTCGTGCAGTTAAACGCAATAAAAAAGCCGGCAAGCCAACCGATTTTTGGAATCTAAAACTGCCGCGTGAGACTCGCCACTACGTCCCTAAAATTCTAGCGATCTCTGAGGTGTTCAAAAACCCAGACAAGCATGGTCTTGCTTTAGCGCCTCTTGCAGACAAACCCTATTTTGAAATCGTCGATACTGGGGGGCAGATCGATCTGTCACGCGCTGCTGAGTTGAGCGGAGTGGAACTGGATGAGATCTACAAGCTCAACGCGGGATTTTCACAATGGGCTACGGACCCAGAGGGCCCGCACCAGCTATTGGTTCCAGTTGATAACGCGGCGCGCTTTAAAACCGAACTAGCATCACTCGCCCCTTCAGACAGAATCAACTGGGCTCGTTACGAAGTTAAGCCTGGCGATAGCTTATCGGTCATCGCTAAGCGCTTTAACACAAACATTTCGACCATTCAGACCTCGAATGATTTGAAAAGTTCTCTGATTCGCGTTGGCCAATCTCTATTGATCCCATCAGCGCTGGTTGATGCCAGCCAGTACCGCTTGAGTGATACGCAACGTCGCACCGCCAGTATCCGCAAGAGCGCACCCGCAGGCAGTAAAAAGATTCTTCACACGGTTAAATCCGGTGATTCGCTCTGGAAAATTGCGAAAATCTACGGCGTTGATCATAAGTCGATCGCTCGCTGGAACAACTTTGGCACCTCTAAGACGCTTAAAATTGGTGAGCGTTTAGCGATTTTCAAAGCCGATGCTCAAGCCTCTTCAACTGCACAGTACTTGGTCCGCAAGGGTGATAACCTCAGCGTCATTGCGCAGCGCCACAACATCAGTGTTCAGCAACTGCTTAAATGGAACGACATCAGCATCGATACCCTATTGATGCCAGGCCAACCCCTTCGCGTTAAACAACCTGAGCAGGGCTAATGGATACTTTAGGCATTGCAATCATCGTCATCTCGGTGGTTCTAGCTGTGGTCTTCAAAGTAGTTGTGATGAAACGCATCCGCGAATGGGTTGATCAAGACCTCATTCGCAGTCTCTCGATGGGCGATCAAATCAAGCTGACTAAGCTGATGGAGTTGGATCAGCAGCTTAAAAGCCAAGAGACGCCTCGTGGCGAACGTCATCAGCAACTGGAAAAGCTTGCTGAGTCACTCAATTCAACAAAATAAGTTGAATTTTTAACCCTAGCACCCTATTTCTAACGTATAGTTTTATAAACTGTTTCGTTGGAGGTTTCCGTGGCTTTGGGTTCTATTCAAAAAAATTCCATAAAAAAAATAGGCGCCATTCTCTCATTCGCCGTTGCACTGACGGCTCATGCCAGTGTCGAGTCTTCGCACGGGATCGCGATGCACGGCGACCTGAAATACGATGCAGGGTTTAGTCATTTTGAGTACGTTAACCCAGAAGCACCTAAAGGCGGAGTTTTTAAACAGGCCGCCAACGGCACTTTTGATAGCTTTAACCCTTTTATTATCAAAGGCACAGCAGCGGATGGTACCGGATTAACCTTTGACACCCTGATGGCTCGCTCTTACGACGAACCCTTCACTCAGTACGGCTTACTAGCCGAAGCGGTCCGTATGCCTGAATCCAGAGCCTGGGTTGAGTTTGATCTTCGTAAGCAGGCACGTTTCAGCGATGGTACCCCTGTGACAGCAATCGATGTCATCGAGACCTTCAGACTATTGCGTGAACAGGGCTCACCCTTCTACAAAGCTTACTACCGCGACATCCGTTCAATCACCGCTATTACAGACCATACTGTCCGTTTTGAGTTTGGCAGTGAAGAGAACCGCGAATTGCCATTGATCATTGGCGAGGTCCCTATTCTCTCTGCGAACTATTGGAAAGAACGAGACTTCACCAAGCCTTCGCTGGACCCTATCTTGGGTTCAGGGCCCTACGTTGTAGACTCTTTTGAAGCGGGTAGAACCATTACCTACAAGCGCAACCCAGATTATTGGGGAACCGACCTTCCGGTTAACCGCGGTCGCTACAACTTTGATGCCATGCAGTTTGATTACTACCGTGACAGCACCGTCGCACTGGAGGCATTCAAAGCTGAAGAGTATGACTTTAGAGAGGAGAACTCCTCTAAAAACTGGGCGACCAGCTATACGGGCCCGGCATTTGATGAGGGTCGTATTAAGAAGGAGCTGATTGCTGATGCCAACCCGGCTGGTATGCAAGCCTTTATCATGAATACGCGCCTCGACAAGTTCAGTGATCCTCGTGTTCGATCAGCCATCGCACACGGCTTCGATTTTGAGTGGACCAATGCCAACCTGTTTTACAGCGCATACACTCGCAGTCACAGTTTCTTCTCTAATTCAGAGATGGCCGCCACTGAACTACCCAGTGAAAAAGAGTTGGCCATTTTAGAGCCGTTCAGAGGCCAGATTCCGGATGAGGTGTTTACAACCGTTTACCAAGCGCCAACCACCAAAGGGGATGGGCGCAACCGAACTCAACTTCGCACAGCACTTAAACTTTTAAAAGAGGCTGGCTGGACACTAAAAGATGGCAAATTGGTTAATGATGCCGGAGATTCATTCAATTTCGAAATACTACTGGTGCAAAAGGATTTTGAACGCGTCGTTGCACCCTTTATTCAAAATCTAGAGAAACTGGGGATGCAGGTCAGCATCCGCATCGTTGATGTATCCCAGTATATTAATCGTCTTCGTTCAACTGACTTCGACATGATCGTCGGCAGCTTTGGACAGAGCAGCTCACCAGGCAATGAGCAGCGCGAATTTTGGGGATCGGAAGCCGCCGATCAACCCGGTAGCAGAAATCTAATCGGCATCAAAGATCCCGCGATTGATCAGTTAGTGGAGCTTCTGATTCAAGCTCCGGATCGTGAGCAGCTTGTGCTGCGTGCTCGAGCACTGGATCGAGTATTGCAGTGGAACCATTTTGTGGTGCCTCAGTTCCACATCGACTCACACCGTGTCGCCTACTGGGATAAATTTGAGTTACCTGCGATTCGCCCCACCTACACCATTGGACTGGATACCTGGTGGGCTAAGCCATAATGGCAGCGTACATTGTTCGACGATTACTGCTCATGATACCGACGCTGTTCGGTATCTTGCTGTTGAACTTCCTAATTATTCAACTGGCGCCTGGTGGACCGGTTGAACAAGCTCTCGCTCACCTACAGGGTTTTTCGGTTGATGCGACCAGTCGTATTGGTTCAGGAGAGCGTTCAGATATCAGCGCCGATGCACAAGGCGGCGATTCAAAATATCGGGGTGCCCAAGGCATGGACCCCGCACTGGTTGCTGAGATCGAACAACTCTATGGCTTTGACAAGCCGGCCCATGAGCGGTTTTTTAAGATGCTGACAGACTATCTAACCTTCGATTTTGGCCGTAGTTTTTTCAGTGATAAACCGGTGGTTGATCTGATTATCGAAAAGATGCCTGTCTCGATCTCTCTTGGGCTATGGACCACACTGATCACCTACCTAGTCTCCATTCCTTTAGGCATTCGAAAAGCGGTTCGAGATGGCTCCCCTTTTGATATCTGGAGTTCCAGCATCATCATTGTTGGCTACGCGATCCCAAACTTCTTGTTTGCTATTTTACTGATCGTACTATTTGCCGGCGGCACCTACTTTGAGTGGTTTCCGTTGCGAGGCTTAACTTCACCCGGATTTGAAGAGATGACTCTGATCGAAAAAATCGGGGATTACTTCTGGCACCTTGCTCTACCAATCCTAGCGTCCGTTATTTCCAGCTTCGCAACGCTGACCATGCTGACTAAAAACACCTTCCTTGATGAGATCCATAAGCAGTATGCACTGACCGCTCGGGCTAAGGGTTTAACCGAGCATCAGGTTCTTTACGGCCATGTATTCCGAAATGCCATGCTACTGATCATAGCGGGTATGCCTGCTGCATTGATTGGTATTTTCTTCACAGGATCGATGTTGATTGAGGTGATCTTCTCACTGGATGGTTTAGGGCTGCTTGGCTATGAGGCGGTTATCAACCGAGATTACCCTGTTATTTTCGGTACGCTCTACATCTTCACCCTAGTGGGGCTTCTATTAAAGCTGGTATCAGACATCACCTATACCCTTGTCGATCCTCGTATCGATTTTGAGAGTCGAGAGGGTTAAACGATGGCATCACCCATTACTCAGCGACGCATTGCACAGTTTAAAAGCAACCGACGAGCCTACTACTCGTTTTGGATCTTTATGTTGCTGTTTACCCTGTCGCTCTTTGCTGAATTGATCGCAAATGACAAACCGATCCTAATCAAAACGGATCAAGGGCTGTTCTATCCGTTAATGGAAAACTATACAGAGACCGATTTTGGCGGTGACTTTGATGCACCGGTCGACTACCGCGATCCCTATATTACTGAACTGATTGAGGAGCAAAACGGCACTCTATGGTGGCCCGTTATCCCGTTCAGCTACGACACAATCAATTTTAACTTGGACCAACCGGCCCCCTCTCCGCCTACTACCGACAACTGGTTAGGCACTGATGACCAGGGGCGTGATGTCGCGGCAAGATTGATCTACGGTTTTCGTATCTCGATACTGTTTGCCACGGTCCTGACCCTTGCCAGCTCAGTTATTGGCGTTGTGGCGGGTGCTTTACAGGGGTATTACGGAGGCAAGGTCGATCTATTGATGCAGCGTTTCATTGAGATCTGGTCCGGTCTGCCGGTTCTCTTCCTATTGATCATTCTAGCCAGCCTAGTGGAGCCTAATTTCTGGTGGTTGCTAGGGATTATGTTGCTCTTCTCATGGATGAATTTGGTGGATGTGGTGCGCGCTGAATTCTTGCGTGCACGCAACCTAGAGTATGTCAGAGCAGCAAGGGCTCTAGGGCAACCGAACTCAGTCATCATGTTTAAGCATGTCCTTCCCAATGCTATGGTTGCGACTCTGACGTTTATGCCCTTCATCTTTAATGGTGCACTGGTGACATTAACCGCGCTCGACTTTCTTGGCTTTGGCCTACCACCCGGTTCGCCATCCTTAGGTGAACTTGTGGCACAGGGCAAAGAGAATCTTCATGCACCTTGGTTAGGTGTGACCGCTTTCTTATCACTCTCTATCATGCTGACGTTACTGATCTTTATTGGTGAAGGTGTTCGTGACGCGTTTGATCCCAGGAAACAGAGCCGATGAAACCGATTCTAGACGTAAAACATTTATCGATTCGATTTCCTGATCAGCCTGAAGCAGCTGTAGAGAATCTAAGTTTTTCTCTACACGCAGGTGAAACACTGGCGATTGTTGGCGAATCGGGTTCAGGCAAATCGGTCTCAGCCCTGTCGCTATTGAAACTGCTGCCTGAGCAGACAGAGATACAAGCAGACTCGATCGTTTTCCAGGGGAAAGATCTTCAGGACGCAACAGAAGCCGAACTTCGATCAATAAGAGGCCACCGAATCAGCTACATTTTTCAGGAGCCGATGACCTCTCTTAATCCGCTTCATAGCATCGAGAAACAGATAGCTGAATCGCTTAAACTGCATAAGGGATTATCGGGCTCTAAGGCCCGTACACGAGTGATAGAGCTTCTAGAGCTGGTGGGTATCCCATCACCTGAATCCCGTTTGAAAAGTTACCCCCACGAGCTATCAGGCGGTCAGCGCCAGCGTGTCATGATTGCGATGGCATTAGCCAACGAACCCGAGATTCTAATTGCCGACGAACCCACCACTGCGTTGGATGTCACGATACAGAAGCAGATATTAGATCTGCTGATGGCACTGCAACAAAAATTGGGAATGGCCATACTGATCATCACTCACGATCTGAATGTTGTGCAGCGTTACGCCGATCGAATTCTCGTCATGCAACAGGGAAAGGTCGTTGAGCAGGGCGATACTCTTACACTGTTTAATGCACCCAACCACCCCTACACAAACACACTGCTCAATGCAGAACCTGTGCGCGACCTCGCTGCTGTTGAAGCATACGCTGACTCCTTGTTAGAAGCTAAAAACATTCGAGTCTGGTTTCCTAAAACTCAGGGCCTTCTAAAACGCGTTTATGATCACATTAAAGCGGTTGACGGCATCGATCTGCAGATCAAAAAGGGCGAGACATTGGGTATTGTCGGTGAATCAGGGTCAGGTAAATCAACCCTGGCCTTTGCCCTTCTGAAACTGACCAAAAGCGAAGGTGAGATATGGCTAGATGGCAGACGTGTTGATTCGCTCAACCAAAAGGAGATGCGACCTCATCGCCGTGTTGCCCAGATCGTTTTCCAAGATCCCTTCGGTAGCCTCAGCCCGAGAATGACTGTGGCAGAGATCATTAGTGAGGGGCTGGAAGTACAACAGAGTTTCTCACCTGAACAGAGAGAAGCCGCTGTCATTCAAGCCCTTCTGGATGTGCAGCTAGATCCAGAATCTAGACATCGCTACCCGCATGAGTTCTCAGGTGGCCAGCGACAACGAATCGCCATCGCGCGAGCACTGGTATTAAAGCCTAAATTAATCGTGTTAGATGAGCCGACCTCTGCCCTCGACAGAACGGTTCAAAAACAGGTCATTGATCTACTTCAATCCCTGCAACGCCAATATAAACTAAGCTATCTTTTTATTAGCCACGATCTCGCTGTCATAAAAGCGTTAAGTCACCGCGTTATGGTGATGAAAGGTGGCAAAGTGGTTGAATCTGGCACTGCAGAGGCTATTTTTAATGCCCCTTCGACGGATTACACCCGCGAATTAATTTCTGCATCAGCCCTTGAAAAAGAGACTGCCTGATAGCATTTATTAATAACATCATTAGTTACAATTAATTTTACCTTTTTGTCGGCGAACTTTAAGATTCGTCGCATTCTTGAAACATGACAATTTAACCAACCAAGGAGAAGACAGAATGTCTGCTTACATTAACCAGGAAGTTAAACCATTTAACGCAACAGCATTCCACGCTGGCGAATTCGTAGAAGTTTCAGAAGCTGACCTTAAAGGTAAGTGGTCTGTTGTTTTCTTCTACCCAGCAGATTTCACGTTCATCTGCCCAACAGAGCTAGGTGACCTTGCAGACAGCTACGCTGAGTTCCAGAAGATCGGTGTTGAGATCTACGCAGTATCAACTGATACTCACTTCACTCACAAAGCATGGCACGACTCTTCTGAGACGATCGGTAAAATCACTTACCCAATGATCGGCGATCCAACTGGCCAGATCTCTCGCAACTTCGACGTAATGATCGAGGAAGCAGGTCTTGCTGAGCGCGGTACTTTCGTTATCGATCCAGAAGGTAAAATTCAGATCGTTGAGATCAACTCTGGTTCTGTAGGCCGTGACGCATCAGAACTTCTTCGCAAGATCAAAGCTGCACAGTACGTTGCTGCTCACCCAGGCGAAGTATGTCCTGCTAAATGGAAAGAAGGCGCTGAGACTCTAGCACCATCTTTGGATCTTGTTGGTAAGATCTAATCGGACCTAAGTCCTTTCCCGAGGCTGCACTCGCAGCCTCGTTTCTCTCTAAAGCTTAGTTATTTTTTATTCATGAGGTCATCATGCTAGAGCCAAATATTGTCCAACAGTTGGACCAGTACCTTAGCTACATCAAACAACCGATTGAGCTTAAGTTAGCTGCTGACGACTCAGCAAAAGGTAACGAACTTAGAGAGCTCGCGACAACGCTCGCTGAGCGTAGCGACAAAATTACGCTAACTGATTGGGATCATCACCGAGTGCCAAGCATGGCCATTCTTGGTGAAGCCGATGCTGAACCACGTGTTGTGTTCTCCGGTATTCCAATGGGTCACGAATTTACAACTCTGATTCTTGCTCTTCTTCAAGCCGGTGGACACCCAAGCAAAGAGCCTGAAGAGGTTCAGAGTCAGATTAAGAGCCTTGAGGGTGAGTTCCATTTTGAAACTTACATCTCGCTCTCTTGTCAAAACTGTCCGGATTTGGTGCAAGCTCTAAACCTGATGGCACGCCTAAATCCAAACATCACCAGCACGATGATCGATGGCGCACTCTACCAATCTGAAGTAGAAGAGCGTGAGGTGATGGCCGTACCCGCTGTATTCCTGAACGGTGAACTATTTACCCAAGGGCGTACTGAGCTCAAAGAGATTCTAGCGAAGCTTGATACTGCCGGTGCTGAGCGCGAAGCAGAAGCGCTATCGGAACGCGACCCATACGATGTACTCGTTGTAGGTGGCGGTCCTGCAGGTGCAGCCGCTGCTATCTATGCAGCTCGCAAAGGGATTCGCACCGGTTTAGTCGCCGAGCGATTTGGTGGTCAGGTTCAAGACACCATGGGCATTGAGAACCTAATCTCAGTTCCCTACACAGAGGGACCAAAACTGGTCTCTAACATGGAACAGCACGTTAAAGAGTACAACGTAGATATCATCACGGCGCAACGCGCAGCGGGCCTCTCTGAAGCCGATGGCCTACATCAACTGAACTTAGAGAGCGGTGCAAACCTACAGTCGAAAACCATTATTATGGCGACGGGCGCCCGCTGGCGTGAGATGGGTGTCCCAGGTGAAGCGGAATACAAAGGCAAAGGCGTTGCCTACTGTCCACACTGTGATGGCCCACTGTTTAAAGGTAAGCGCGTAGCTGTTATTGGTGGCGGCAACTCAGGCATCGAAGCAGCTATCGATCTTGCCGGTGTGGTCAGTGAAGTAACCGTTTTAGAATTTGGTGACACACTTCGTGCAGACCAAGTGTTGCAAGACAAAGCAAACTCGCTCTCTAATGTCACCATTATCAAGAACGCGCAAACCACAGAGATCACTGGAGCGAATGGTAAGGTTAACGGCTTGATCTATACCGACCGCACCTCTGGCAAATCACACAGCGTTGAGCTAGAAGGTGTATTTGTTCAGATCGGCTTAGTGCCAAATACTGAGTGGTTAAAAGAGAGTGCCGTTGAGCTAACCAAATTTGGTGAGATCCAGATTGATGATCGCGGTGCTACCAACGTACCGGGCGTCTTCGCAGCGGGTGATGCAACCACCGTGCCTTACAAACAGATCATCATCTCGATGGGTGCCGGAGCTACAGCCTCACTATCAGCCTTCGATCACCTGATTCGAAACTAGGTCGAAGAGGCTAGCAAATAAAAAAAGGAGAGTTTAATGCTCTCCTTTTTTGTCTCTTAACGGCACAAAGTAGACTCTGAACTTAATAAGTATCGCGGAATCAATCAACCCTTTGCACTTGCGAGTTGAATGCGCGTGAGTATTTAAACCCCTTTAGGCATAAAAAAACCGCACTAAAAAGTGCGGTTTTTAATTAGCTAAGCTTTAAAGTCAAGCTAGGCCTTCGAATACTCGATCGCGGATCTGGTCAACGCTACCCACACCCTCTACGTATACGTATTTTGGTGCAGCTGCAGCATCTTCATCAGCCCAACCACGGTAATAACCGATTAGAGGTTTAGTCTGATCATGGTAGACGTTTAGGCGAGCACGAACAGTCTCTTCTTGATCATCTTCACGCTGAACAAGATCTTCACCAGTTACGTCGTCTTTACCCTCTGTTTTAGGTGGGTTAAATACGACGTGATAAGTACGACCTGAACCCGGGTGTACACGGCGACCCGACATACGCTTGATGATCTCTTCATCTGCAACGTCAATTTCAACGACTGCATCTAGAGCAACGCCAGCTTCTTTCAGAGCGTCTGCTTGAGGAATGGTGCGTGGGAAGCCGTCGAATAGGAAACCCTTAGCACAATCTGATTCTGCAATGCGCTCTTTAACTAGGCCGATGATGATGTCATCTGATACCAGACCACCTGCGTCCATAACCTTCTTGGCTTCAACACCTAGAGGCGTACCCGCTTTTACGGCTGCACGTAGCATGTCCCCAGTAGAGATCTGTGGGATACCGTATTTCTCAGTGATGTACTGAGCCTGAGTACCCTTACCGGCACCTGGTGCACCGAGAAGTATCATTCGCATTAATTTTCTCCTTAAAAAAATACGCTGCGCCTGGGCGCAGCATTAAAATTCTTACCGCTGACATTAATTTAGGTGTGGCTACTACACAATTCGACCATAGCCGTGCGGTGTCACCTAAAGCACTTTATAAAGCTGTTTAAAGTGCGCTCAAGGGAGTCACTTATCCCGAGCAAGCCACGCATATTAGCATGGCTGTATAGAGCTTGAGAACTGAATCACTATTAGGCTTTAAGCGAATAGTGCCAAAGACTCTATCAAACCTATTTTTTAGATTTCTCGATCTTTTTGGCTTCATCCCACCAAGCGTCTAGCTCTTCAAGCGTAAACTCTCTCCAATCCTTACCACTGGCTAGCACCCTATCCTCGACATGGTTGAAGCGACGTTCAAATTTAAGGTTGGTATTGCGAACAGCTTGCTCGGGGTCGACTGATAATTTTCGTGCAAGATTGGCGTTAACAAATAGAAGGTCGCCTAACTCTTCGCGAACCGCATCCATATCACCTTGCTGCATCGCTTCGCGGAGCTCTTGGATCTCCTCTTCAATCTTATCCAGCACACCGGTAGCATCATCCCAATCAAACCCCACCTTAGAGGCACGTTTGGTTAGCTTTACGGCACGACTCATAGCCGGCAGTGTCGTTGGTACCTCATCTAAAACACGGGCACGATCTTTACTTTCGCGCTCCTGCTCTTTGATGCGCTCCCACTGTGCATTCACAGTTTGCTGATCTATTTCAACCGACTCAGCACTGTCACGTAACTGACCTGTTGGAAAGACGTGAGGATGGCGACGCACCAGCTTACTGCAGAGTTGATCAACCACTTCATGAAGATCAAATAGGGATTGCTCTTTACCCAGTTGCGAATAGAAGATGACCTGAAACAGTAGATCACCCAACTCATCTTTTAGATGAGGCCAATCCTGTCGTTCGATGGTATCAGCTACTTCGTAAGCCTCTTCAAGGGTATGAGGTACGATTGAAGCAAAGGTCTGCTCCAGATCCCATGGACAACCGGTTTTAGGGTCACGCAAACGCTCCATCAGGTAGATGAGGTCATCCAGGGTATAGCGATCACTCATTAAGGAACCCCTGAGCGTTCACGGCGAACGTCACTGACATTCGGAATTTGATTGATCTTATCCATCACTTTGCCAAGCTTATCGAGTCGACCTATCTCTAGTGTCAGCGCCAAATTCGCTTCGTTACTGCTCTTATCCGTCAGTGTATTGGCCGACAATATATTGATTCGCTCGTTCGCTAAGATGGTCATAACATCGCGCAACAGTCCAGACCGGTCAAAGGCCTCTATGACAATATCGACTGGGTAGGTGGCTTCAGCCTCCTCTTCCCAAGCCACTTGAACAATTTTACTGGGCTCCACCTCGCGCAGGTGTTGTAGCTCTTTACAATCTTCACGGTGGATCGAGACGCCGCGGCCCTGTGTCACGAATCCAGCAATGGCATCGCCGTGAATCGGCTTACAACAACTAGCAAATTGAGTCATCAAGCTGCCGACGCCAACCACATGGACACCAGAGTCACTCGACCTACTCTGTTTTGGTGACGAAGCAGGAACATCCAGATCCAATTGTGATTCACGTTCGGCCTGCTCTTCACGCGCTTGTGCAGCTGAGATCACTTGCGAGATTCTTAGATCGCCAGCACCGAGTGCCGCAAACATGTTCTCATTGGAAAGGAACTTAAGACGTTGTGCGATATCCGATAGGTCTACCTCAGTGGCGTCTAATGCCAATCGCTTAAACTCACGCTGAATCATCTCTTTACCCGCATCCACATTTTGATCACGAGCCTGAGTCTTAAACCAATGAGCAATCTTAGCTCTACCCTTAGAGGTTTTTACATAACCTAGGTTGGTGTTGAGCCAATCACGACTTGGGCGCTCTTCTGGGCCTGTCATGATCTCAACTTGATCACCAGTCTGCAGCGCGCGGTTGAGCGGAACAATACGACCCGAGACACGTGCACCTCGACAGCGGTGACCGATTTCCGTGTGCACACGGTAAGCAAAATCAACTGGGGTAGCGCCAGCAGGAAGATCAATGACGTGCCCTTCTGGCGTGAATACATAGACACGATCCTGGGTCACATCGGAGTGGAGAATATCACCCAATGATTCAGTATCGCCCAGTTCGTCATGCCACTCGAGAACCTGGCGTAACCAAGAGATCTTCTCTTCATAGCCATCGGCGCGACTCGCTGTATCTGTCCCTTTGTAGAGGTGGTGAGCACAGACACCTAGCTCAGCCTCTTCATGCATGTCAAAGGTGCGAATCTGAATCTCTACCGCCTGTGATTCAGGACCGAATACCGCGGTATGCAGTGAACGATAACCGTTGGGTTTTGGTGATGCGATGTAGTCATCAAATTCGTGCGGGATATTTCGCCATGCGCCATGAACTATGCCCAGCACGGTGTAACAATCACGAATTTCTGGCACCAATATACGCAGGGCACGGACATCGTAAACCTGATTGAATTCGATATTCTTACGCTGCATCTTTCGCCAGATACTGTAGATGTGTTTAGCGCGGCCAGAAACCTGACCATCAATACCTACCTCTACAAGTTTCTCTTCGAGCAGCTTAATGACACTGTCGATGTACTCTTGACGCGCAAGACGCTTTTCAGCAAGTAGCTTTGCTATGTGTTTGTAATCATTAGGTTTTAGATATCGAAATGAGAGATCTTCTAATTCCCATTTGATGTGGCCGATACCCAACCGATGCGCTAATGGGGCGTAAATATCGAACACTTCACGTGCAACGATGTAGCGTTTACGTCGATCCGCATCTTTTACTGCACGAATCGCGCAGGTCCGCTCAGCCAGTTTGATGAGTGCAACGCGAACATCGTCCACCATGGCGACCAGCATCTTACGAACGTTGTCGACCTGACTGCCGCCAGTGCCTAACACGCCCTCTTCATCACGTGGATTTTTGCGACTGCCAATTGCAGCCATCTGCAAGACACCGCGCAGAAGACGAGCGATTTCAGCACCGAATTTAGCCTTAACGCGATCGATTGATAGTCGCTCTTCTCGCACTGCACGGTAAAGCACACCGGCTACCAGAGCCTCTTCTGTCTGCTGCAGGTCAACGAGAATCTGGACCATCTCCAGACCAGTAAGATAGGCGTTTTGCCCCAGTGACCAGACATCATGAGTTGAGCTCTCTTCATTCAAGGAGGCTTCAACTAATTCGCATGCCTGACGGAAACGCGCTTCATCTTCGAATGTATAACGGTTAGATAGAATCTCTAACCAACGATCCAGATCAACGGATCCATCTTCACGGACCGGTTGATCGTCACGAACCTTAACCAATGTAGGCTACTCCTGTATTGCGAGTAGCGAGCTGATACCCTAGCTCAAACTCATAAAAACGGCGTCAATATTAGAACGACGGGGCTTAACCTATGATGACTTAGAGAAGACACCTGTCGAAAGATAACGATCGCCTCTATCACAAATAATGGCGACGATTACTGCATTTTCAACCTCTTGAGCCAATCTTAGCGCGCCAGCAACGGAACCACCTGACGAAACACCACAGAAAATACCCTCTTCGGTCGCTAAACGACGCATCATGACTTCAGCATCCGCCTGATCAACATCCAATACACGATCGACACGACTCTCTTCGAATATCGTTGGTAGATACTCTTTTGGCCAACGACGTATGCCAGGGATTTGAGACCCTTCAGAGGGTTGAAGACCAACAATTTGAACGCTTGGATTCTGCTCTTTAAGGTAGCGCGAGGTCCCCATGATGGTACCTGTAGTTCCCATAGAGCTGACAAAGTGTGTGATAGTTCCTGAGGTTTGTTGCCAGATTTCAGGCCCTGTTGTGCGGTAGTGCGCTTCAGGATTATCTAAGTTACCAAACTGATTTAGAACCTTGCCTTCACCACGCGCTTGCATTGCCTCGGCCAAGTCTCGAGCACCTTCCATGCCCTCCTCTTTTGTCACCTCAATCAACTCTGCACCATAAGCACTCATAGCCGATTTACGCTCTTCGCTCATGTTATTCGGCATGATCAGTTTAAGCGTATACCCCTTGATTGCAGCGGCCATCGCCAACGCGATACCGGTATTGCCAGAAGTCGCCTCGATCAATGTATCACCTGGTGCGATCTCGCCTCGCTCTTCGGCTAGAGTGATCATACTCAAGGCAGGACGATCCTTAACGGAGCCCGCAGGGTTATTACCCTCTAATTTACAGAGAATGGTGTTGTTATTTGGCGCTTCGATACGTTGCAGTCTGACTAGCGGTGTATTGCCAACCAGCTCAGCGATAGTAGGGTATTGAGTTGAGCTCATCTCTAATCCGTTATAAGAATTGATTTTATTATTCGATTATATCAGGGGAATTCCACCATCGAAATGGTGAATTAAGCCTGAGCGATTACTTGAGCAACCACATAGTGCTGCTCATCACTGTAGCTTAAAAACCACCGGGTAATGCCAAGCACCTCGGCGTGTTCTAGAGCTTTGTCAGTCACCAACAGATCAGGGCGACCTGCACTGTTCTTAACCACCTCGAGGTGCTGCCAGCTAACGCCTTTAGCGATACCTGTACCCAAGGCTTTAACGGCCGCTTCCTTCGCTGCAAAGCGTTTAGCTAAAAAACGCGCGGGTTGGCTAGATTGGTTGAACGCTTCCAACTCAGTGGGGGTCAATATTCTCTCAGCAAAACCGGGAGTTCGCTCAAGTGCGCGCTCCACTCTAGAGATTTCAAGAATATCGACACCGGTTCCAACAAGCATTTAACTGGCCATCGCTCTGGCATTAAGCATCAGATCACGCATTTCACGAACCGCTTGATCCAAGCCGACAAAGAGTGAACGGGCGATGATCGCATGACCAATGTTTAGCTCATTGAACTCTGGAATTTCAGCAATCGGCTCTACGTTATGGTAGTGCAGACCATGACCAGCGTTGACCACCAGACCTATTGAGTGAGCATAGGTTGCTGCCTCTTTAAGTCGTTCAAGCTCGTCTAACTGCTCTTGGCCTTCTGCCTCAGCGTAAGCACCAGTATGCAGTTCAATCACTGGAGCTCCCACACGTTTAGCCGCATCAATTTGTGCCTGATCAGGATCGATAAAGAGTGAGACTTCGACTCCGGCTCTCGCCAAGCGCTGACACGCCGACTGAATGTGAATTTCATGACCAAGTACATCCAGACCGCCTTCAGTCGTTAACTCTTCGCGTTTCTCTGGCACTAAACAGGCGTGTGCAGGTTTGATCTCTTCAGCAAAACTGACCATTTCATCAGTAACCGCCATCTCAAAATTCATACGAGTCTGAAGCGTTTGCGCCAATAGACGAATGTCACGATCTTGAATGTGGCGACGGTCCTCACGAAGGTGCACCGTAATACCATCGGCGCCAGCGTGCTCAGCAATAGACGCTGCATAGACAGGGTCTGGGTATTGAGTACCACGAGCTTGACGAAGAGTCGCAATGTGATCGATGTTCACACCTAATAAAATACGATTTGGCTGGATCACTCACTCTCTCCTTTTCTCTCTTTAGATCTCGGTTGAAACAACTCTCTTGATCGCAACGGCTTGTCACCTAACTGCTCTTTTAAGAGCTCTCTCATTAAATACTTTGCCGCTTTCTTAACGCTGGGATCAGTATACTCACCTTGTTCAATGGAACGAAGCTGATCACCTGTGAAATGCGCCGAGGCAACCTCATCTACCGCACTTATCCCCTGCACAACATCATAACGGTAGTACGGCTGATGACAGCCTGACAGATCGCTCCAACTCCCTAACTCCTTCAGTAGCGCCTGCTCAAATAGCCGTAAACTCACCTCGTGATCTTGAGATTGAAGCAGATCATTAAGCAGCACTTTGTAATTGAGGAATAACTTAGGTGTCGCCTCTAAGGGTTGAAGCAAACGCTCCAGTAGTTCATTGGCGTACAAGCCACACATTAACGCTTTGCCAGTCAAAGTGGGGAGTAGTTCTGCCAATTCGGCTTGATGAAGCGTTTTAAGCTCTGACTGGCCTGAAAATCGAACGGCCAATACTGTAAAGGGTTGAAGCGTATGGCGTAACTTTGAGCCTGGCCTGCGCACACCTCGAGCAACTACTGATACTTTGCCATACTCGAGTGTAAATAGATCGACAAGTGCACTGGTTTCACGATAGGGACGCGAGTGAAGAACAAACGCTGCGACCTGTTCAGTGCGACTGTTCATTTAGTCGTGATGATATCCAAGGCTTGCTAGGGCACGTTCGTTGTCTGCCCAGCCGCGTTTCACTTTAACCCAAAGGTTCAGCATGACCTTGGCATCAAACATGCGTTCCATATCGATGCGAGCGTCACGACCGATCACTTTAATTCGCTCACCCTTATCACCGATAACAATACGTTTTTGCCCCTCTCGCTCAACAAGAATCAGTGCACTGATGGTCAACAGACCACGTTCATCTTGAGTAAACTCTTCGATCTCAACCGTGGTTCCGTAAGGGACTTCATCCCCTAGATTACGCATCAGTTTTTCACGCACAAGCTCTGCCGCGACAAAACGGGAGCTACGGTCGGTGATCTGATCTTCAGGGTAGAAGTGCATCCCTTCCGGCATGTAGGATTCAACGGCACGCTCTAGTTGATCGACGTTATGCCCTTTGTGAGCAGAGATAGGCACGATCTGATCAAAATGGCGTTTGCTATTGAGCGTTTCGATCCAAGGGAGAAGCGACTCTTTATCCTTGAGTAGATCCACTTTATTAACCGCCAATATGACTGGGCAACGAAGCTTCTCCAACTTAGAGAGTACGATCTCATCCTCTTCGGTCCAAGCGGTACGATCGACAATAAAGACGACTAGATCGACATGACGCAGCGCCTCAGAGGCGGCTTTGTTCATGTAACGGTTCAGTGCTTTACCTGTAGCGTCGTTGTGTAGCCCGGGTGTATCAACGTAGATAACCTGCAGATCCTCTTCGGTTTTAATACCAAGAATCTGATGACGAGTCGTTTGAGGTTTTTTTGAGGTGATGCTCAGCTTTTGACCAAGGATATGGTTGAGCAGTGTGCTCTTACCCACATTCGGTCGGCCAACAATAGCAACATAGCCACAGCGTGTATTCGCTTCCATGATTACTCCTGCCCTAGTGCAATCAGTGCAGCACGAGCGGCTTCTTGTTCTGCCTGGCGGCGGCTGGATCCAACACCCTTGCAGCTTTGATCCAACAGTTGAACCTGACAAGAGATATAGAAGGTCTGATCATGCGCCTCACCAACGACTTTATCCAGTTGGTAATCAGGTAGCGGCTTACGTCGTGACTGCATAAACTCTTGAAGGCGCGTTTTAGAGTCTTTGACTGACTTTTTAAGATCGATCGCTGCTAAACGCTCTTTGAACAACCCTAAGATGAACTGTTTAGACGTCTCAAAATCACTGTCCAAGTGAATGGAACCAATGATCGCCTCTACCGCATCAGCCAAAATTGAGTCGCGACGGAAACCACCACTCTTTAACTCACCCGAACCAAGGCGAAGATAATCACCCAAACCTAGCTCACGACCGATCTCTGCAAGAGTTTCACCTTTCACCAACTTTGCTCTAAGACGGCTCATTTCACCCTCTTTAGCCTGTTCAAACTGCTCAAACAGCGCATTAGCTATGACAAAGTTTAGGATTGAATCGCCCAAAAATTCCAGGCGTTCATTGTTGCGCTTACCACAGCTTCGGTGCGTTAACGCCAATTCAAGCAGGGATTCATCTTGGTAGGTGTGGCCAAGCTTTCTAGCCAACTCTGAGACAGGTCGTATCAAGGTTTTATCGCTTTAAATTCATCTTTAAAAACAACGACAGCATCAATGTTGCCGTACAGTGGGACGCGCTCTTCATAGTCCAGCGTGAATATCAGTTCACCAGTATCCTGAGTGATCTGCAAAGCGTCACGTCCAGGCAGAGCTACTTGATTAATCGTAAATCGACGCTCGATATCACGACGAATCTCGGCGCGACTTTTTGAGAGTTCAGCCGGGTCAGCAATAATATCTTCAATAATGCTGACCACGGTTGTATGGGTTGAGTAAGGCGCTAGCAGTTTAAACCCAAGGCTAAAGCCAACTGAGCCAACAATAAGCAGTAACAGTATCGATAGTGTACTGATGCCCTTTTGTCGAATGTGCTTATCCATACTCAACCTCAGTATTATTTACTGAATGGATCGCATCGCCGTGAAATCTGGAATGCTCAATAGTTGAGCCCAATGCATCCAAACACTCACCGCTTTACCGACGATCAATTCATCAGGAACAAAACCCCAATAACGGCTGTCATTACTGTTATCGCGGTTATCGCCCATCATAAAGTAGTGACCCTCTGGCACACGCCAGCCACCATTCATTACACGTGCATTTACATCGCGATAGATCTCGTGCGCAACATCGCCTAGCTGCTCTTCAACTTGAAGACGCTTGGGGTTGATCGCTGGTATTTGAGCAATCAACGTTTGATTCTGCGGCTCACCGTTCACAAAGAGCATCTTATCTTTGTAAACAATCTCGTCACCCGGAAGACCTATCACACGTTTAATATAGTACACGCTTGGGTTTTGAGGGTATTTAAATACCATAACGTCGCCACGTTGCGGCTCGTTATTATCAACAAACTTGATGTTTCCAACCGGTGTACGAAGACCGTAGTGGTATTTATTCACCAAAATGAAGTCACCAACTTTCAGCGTCGGCAGCATCGAACCTGAAGGGATTTGAAAGGGTTCGTATAGAAATGAACGAAGAATCAAAACAGCCGCTAATACCGGAAAGATAGAGCTAGAGAGTTCAGCCCAGTAGGGTTTATTAACCTTAGGTTCTTCGAAACTCTCTTCCACCATTTGCGACTCTTGGCGTTTTCTAGAGGGCGCAAAAAAGGCGATATCCAATAACCATAGCAGGCCTGTAACTAATGTAACTACGACCAGAATCAGTGCAAAATCTAAGTTCATATTAGCCTCAGCTGTCTACCTTCAGTACGGCTAGGAATGCATCTTGCGGGATCTCAACTCGACCCACCTGCTTCATGCGCTTCTTACCCTCTTTCTGCTTAGCGAGCAGTTTCTTCTTACGGCTCACGTCACCACCGTAACATTTTGCTAAAACGTTCTTGCGCAGAGCTTTAACCGTTGTACGAGCAATGATCTTACCACCCAGAGCCGCTTGAATAGCGACATCGAACATCTGACGTGGAATAAGGTCTTTCATCTTTTCACAGAGCAGACGGCCGCGGTACATTGAGTTATCGCGGTGAAGGATAACGGCCAAAGCATCCACTTTCTCACCGTTAATGAGAATATCCATTCGAACCAGCTTAGCGGCCTCGAAACGGGTGAAGTTGTACTCAAGGGAAGCGTATCCACGTGATACCGATTTCAAACGGTCAAAGAAGTCCAATACCACTTCGGCCATTGGCAGTTCATAACTTAACTGAACCTGCTTACCAACAAACTGCATGTTCTTCTGAATACCGCGCTTCTCCACACACAAGCCAATGACTTGGCCAAGGTAGTCCTGAGGCACAAGGATATTCGCTGTCACGATCGGCTCACGCATCTCACGAATGCCGCCTGGGTCTGGCAGTTTCGATGGGCTGTCAATGTAGATGATATCGCCGTTGTTCATCTCCACTTCGTAGACAACCGTTGGGGCTGTTGTAATCAGATCGAGATCGTATTCGCGCTCAAGACGCTCTTGGATGATCTCCATGTGAAGCATACCCAAGAAGCCACAACGGAAACCAAAGCCAAGTGCATCCGATGTTTCAGGCTCGAAGAAGAGAGAGGCATCATTAAGCGTTAGCTTGTCGAGCGCTTCACGGAAGTCTTCATAGTCATCAGAACTCGTTGGGAATAGACCGGCATAAACCTGTGGTTGAACTTTTTGGAAACCTGGCAGTGCATCAACATCAGGTGTCTTTTGATGCGTCAAGGTATCACCCACCGGTGCACCGTGAATATCTTTGATGCCGGCAACAACGAAGCCTACTTCACCTGCTTGTAAGATGTCAGTTTTCACCTGTTTTGGTGTAAAGATACCGACCATCTCAGCCTGGTAGTTCATGCCAGTCGATTTAACCATGATGCGATCTTTACGACGCAAGGTTCCTTGAGTCACACGAACCAGTGAGACGACCCCTAGGTAGTTATCAAACCAGGAGTCGATAATTAGGGCTTGAAGTGGTGCTTCGCGGTCACCTTGTGGTGGTGGGATTACATCGATCAGCGCCTCTAGAACATCTTCAACGCCCATACCCGTTTTAGCTGAACAAGGGACCGCAGCTGAAGCGTCGATACCGATCACCTCTTCAATCTCCTGACGAACCACTTCGGGTTCAGCCTGAGGTAGATCCATTTTGTTCAAGACAGGTAGAACCTCAAGGCCCTGCTCTATCGCGGTGTAACAGTTGGCTACCGACTGCGCTTCAACACCTTGCGCGGCATCGACAACAAGAAGTGCACCTTCACATGCATAGAGTGAGCGTGAAACTTCATAAGAGAAGTCGACGTGTCCCGGCGTATCGATGAAGTTCAACTGGTAAGTTTCACCGTTGCGCGCTTTGTAGTCCAAGGTGACACTTTGAGCTTTGATGGTGATGCCACGTTCGCGCTCGATATCCATTGAATCGAGGACCTGTTCAGCCATTTCACGATCAGACAGACCGCCACAAATTTGAATAATGCGATCGGCTAACGTCGACTTACCGTGGTCGATGTGTGCAATGATACTGAAGTTACGAATGTGATCTAGTTCACTCACTCTGTGTAAAACCTATACTCTTGGAACGACAAAGAAAATTTAGCGCACAATTCTACTCGAATTCATGCCCTATAGATAGAAAACAGGGGCCATTAAGGCCCCTGCAGAGGATCTTTTCAACGATCCACTAGGTTCACTCGAGACGCATTGCTAAAAAGACTGGATTACCGCCACGAATCACTCGAAGTGGCACCGCTTTGTCATCTGGCAAGTCGGCCACTATATCGGCCAGTTGCTCCACTGAGCTAATTGACTGACCGGCTAGCATAGTGATCACATCACCCTGACGTACGCCGGCATTGGCCGCAGGACCTTGTCCAACTGATTCAACATAGACCCCTGCATCAACACCGGTACGCTCTTTGATTTCAGACGTCATATCTTGAACCACCAAGCCCAGAGACTTTCTCTCTTTAGGCTCAGGTTGTGCTCGGTTAGCGGCTAACTCTTCATTTGAGGGAAGCTCACCAATCGTCACTTTCAAGTTGACTGATCTACCTGAACGGAACACCTCGACATCCGCTGTTTCGCCCGGTGCAATACGACCAACCTGAGCAGGTAGCTCGGCTGACAAACCGATCTCACGGCCATTAAATTTAACGATGACATCACCCGCTTCAAACCCTGCCTCTTCAGCAGGACTATCACTTAACACCTGTGCAACCAGCGCACCTGATGGTTTATCTAAGCCGAATGATTCAGCAAGGTCACGTGTAACCTCTTGAATAATCACACCCAACCAACCTCGAGAGACGCTACCCTTCTCTTTAAGTTGATTGGCAACCTCCATAGCCACATCGATGGGAATGGAGAAAGAGACCCCCATGAAGCCACCTGAGCGGGTATATATCTGCGAGTTGATACCGACCACTTCGCCATCTAGATTGAATAGCGGGCCTCCGGAGTTGCCTGGGTTGATCGCCACATCGGTTTGAATAAAAGGAACATAAGAGTCACCTGGAAGGGCTCTCTCCTTAGCGCTGACAATACCGGCAGTGACGGTTGAGTCAAAACCAAAAGGACTGCCAATAGCCAGTACCCACTCACCCACTTCAAGCTCAGAAGAGCTACCGATCTCCAGTGCCGGTAGATCTTTAGCATCGACCTTGAGTAGCGCCACATCTGAACGTTGATCAGAACCAATAATCTCTGCCTCAATTTCGCGTCGATCATTCAGTCTAACCAGAACTTTCTCAGCTTTATCGATCACATGGTGATTGGTCAAAATGTAGCCATCATCCGAAATAATAAAGCCCGAGCCCAGCGATTGTGGATGCATACGAGGCTGCTGCCCAGGTGGCTGCTGAAAACCCCTGAAGAAGTCGCGGAAGATCTCTGGCACTTCCTGGTCGTTGAAGTTGTGGGGCATAGCCGAACGAGAACTCTGTTTCTGTTCTTGAATCGTGCTTATATTGACGACCGATGGCGACAGCGATTTCACTAAATCCGTGAAATCGGGTAACTGCTTGGCCATCGCCAAGGATGAAATAGCGATACCCGCTACGAAGGTAATTGATCGAAGAAAGGTCATATTTACTCCTTAGGTAAAAACCTTAGCGAAGCAAACGTGGCTGATACTGCCCTGATGCTACGCCTCTTAAACCCATATTACGGCCAATGAACAAGCCGACTATGAATCCAAGGATAGCGCCAACTATCTGAAAAAATTCTGAAAAGTTTAAAAATCTCGCCAAAATTGGCAGAAGGATCATACCGACCAGCGGTATAAGGTAGACGGTAACAGAGGCACCTACCAAGGCACCCTCTTCCAATCCAACCCAAACCTCTTGGCCTGGCGATACAATAAGTCGACTGGGGTTATCGATTAGAACTTCAACGCGTTTGGTTGGGAACCAATCGCTGAGGCGTTTCTGGCCACAAGTCGATGAGCTTGCACAGGATGCACAAGCACTTTGGCGACTCACCTCTACCCAAACCTGATCGGCCTCAGAACGGAGAACCGTCGCACGCTCTTCGATCATGAATTAATTGCTAGCGACCACCACGCTTGCAGCCACTTTATCAGCATCCGTCAGTGACAAATCACCCACTACCGAGACAAAACGATCATCAACTAAACGACCGACAGCCACCAAACCTTGTGCGCTTAAGGCGCCTTCCGATGCAGAGACTGCTTCAGCCGGTTTAATCACCACACTTAGCACCTGATCACCCTTTTTGTAGAGCTTAGATTGACTGTTACCAGTCACTCGTTCTGATACTTCAGCAAAACCATCGGGTAGCCAGTTAACCTGCCAGTCAGTCCCAGTGCTGTTTAACAGTGCAATATGCTCATCGATCTGACCGCGAAGACCTTCAGATAGACGAATCACTTCGAGAGTTGGTTTACTCTCTTGCACCGCTTCAACGCCTGAAGCAAGGGATGTGCGCATAAGATCTGAAGAACCTTGATTACGCTCTAGGTAGCCACTGGATGCCAATGCGCTCGGCTCACCCAGCTGAGCGCTGTTCAAACCAATCATGACAGCTAGGGTAAGGGATGCAGCAATAGCCATACTACCTACCGCACTCCAACTAGAGGTTTTTGTCTCTTCAACCTGAGTTGATTGCTCTTCTGAAATAGAGGCCATGACTTGAGAGGAGATGTCAACAGTAGAGTTGATGCTCTGTTCACGCATCAAGGTTCGAGCGAGGTGGTAACGACGCCATACTTGAGCGTCTTCACTGTTCTCGTCGTAATGTTTAAGAGCACGACGCAACTCAAATTCAGTTGCCTCCGAGTCCATCAATGCAGAAAGACTTTCTCTATTGCTCGACATATTTGATCCTCATTTGCTCTAGTTAGAGAGCATTGGTTTCAACTCATTATCAATCGCTTCACGAGCTCGATGGATCCTTGATCTGACGGTGCCAATTGGACACCCCATTACTTCGGAGATCTCATCGTAGCTCATCCCTTCAAGCTCTCTCAGTGTTAACGCCACTCGAAGCTCTTCAGGAAGTTGCTCGAGCGTTCGGGTCATCACCTCGAACATCTCATCTCGATGCAAACTATTTTCTGGTGTTTCAAGATCTCTAAGCTCTGTGTCGCTCTCTAGATCTTGAAAATCTAAATCTCTATCAGGCGGTCTTTTACTTCTTGCGACTAAATAGTTCTTCGCAGTGTTAATGGCTATACGATACAGCCAAGTGTAAAAGGCACTTTCACCTCTAAAGTTCTTAAGAGCCTTATAAGCCTTAATGAACGTCTCTTGTGCAACATCCAACGACTCTGATTGATCGTGAATGTAACGCCCTACCAGTGCAATAATCTTATGCTGATAACGCTTCACGAGCAGATCAAACGCACGCTGATCACCTGCCTGTACACGCTCAACAAGCATCTGATCGGTTATCTTGTGGTTGGTATCGTTCACTCTCTATCCTAGTCAATGCCAAAGGGCTTCGGAGGATGACAGTATGATTGTTACACCAACCTAATATCAAGCCGATCAATCTCTTACACAGACTAAGATTCAAAAAATGTCGAAAAGTTCCCCAATTATTGAAGTTTTTTTACAAACCCCTTACCAAGAGCTAAACACACTCGCATAATAGAGCTCTTTTTTACGGTCTCAATAAGTCAAAACAGATGGCACGATTTGAAGCAGATGTACTGATCATTGGCAGTGGCGCAGCCGGTTTAACAGCCGCACTAAATTTATCGTCTAACCTGAAGGCACACGTCTTGAGCAAGGGTAAATTAGAGCATGGTGCTACATGGTGGGCACAGGGTGGAATTGCCGGTGTTTTTGATCCAAAAGATCAAACCGAAAACCACATCAACGACACCCTGGTTGCTGGTGCCAACCTTGGACACTTAGACTCTGTTCAACACACCGTAAAAGATGGCCCCAAAGGCATTCAATGGCTAATTGATCAGGGTGTACCTTTCACACGACAGGAAGAGCAGTATCATTTAACACGAGAAGGCGGCCACTCACATCGCCGTGTACTTCACTCGGCCGATGCAACAGGCAAAGCGATTCAACAAACTCTAATCAGCCAAGCAAGGTCGGCCAGCAACATTGAGCTGTTTGAAGATCGAATTGCGATCGACCTGATCACCCGTCGTAAATTAGGCTTAGGTGAAGATGCGTGTGTAGGTGCCTATGTCTACAACCAAGAGACAGAGAGCGTTGATCTGTTTCTTGCTCGAACCGTCATATTAGCAACTGGCGGTGCCTCTAAGGCTTACCTCTATAACACCAACCCGAACGGCGTCGCATCCGGCGATGGTATTGCAATGGCTTGGCGAGCAGGCTGCCGAGTTGCAAACCTAGAGTTTAATCAGTTTCACCCTACCTACCTTTATCACCCTAAGGCACAGAGCTTTTTGGTCACCGAAGCGATCCGTGGCGAAGGCGGTATTCTGAAACTACCTAACGGCACCCGTTTCATGCACCGTTTTGATGAGAGAGCCGAACTGGCACCACGCGATATCGTCGCCCGCGCCATCGACTTTGAGATGAAACGTGTTGGTTGTGAATATGTTCACTTGGATATTTCTCACAAACCCGCAGATTTCATTAAAGAGCACTTCCCAACCATTTATGAGCGCTGTTTAGAACTTGGGATCGACATTACTAAGGAACCGATACCCGTAGTACCAGCTGCACACTACACCTGTGGCGGTGTCATGACCGACATAAATGGCCAGACCGATATCAAAGGACTCTTTGCCATTGGTGAGACCGCGTTTACAGGCCTTCATGGCGCAAACCGATTAGCGTCAAACTCTCTACTTGAGTGTATCGTGTACGGTAAATCCGCGGCTGAACAGGTGGCATCACTGCTACAAGAGAGTGGAGAAGCCTTCCCAGAAGTCCCTAACTGGGATGACTCACAGGTAGTTAACTCAGACGAAGATGTCATAATCTCGCACAACTGGGATGAACTGCGCCGTTTTATGTGGGACTACGTGGGTATTGTACGTACTGATAAACGCCTACAGCGAGCACAGCACCGTATCGATCTATTGAACGATGAGATCAATGAGTACTACAGCAACTATAAAGTGAGTAAGTATCTGATCGAGCTTCGTAATCTAGTGACCGTCTCGGAATTAATTATCCGCTGTGCTATGAAACGCACTGAATCACGTGGCCTTCACTACACGCTCGACTACCCAGAACAGTCACCTGATCTTTATGACACCGTTCTGGTGCCGGAAAACTACTTCTGGGGCGTTAACGCTTAGCAGCAATAGGCGCGTATTGAGAAATAACCGATAAGCGCCGCCACCCACTCTCTGGTAATTGGTCAAACCAGACACAAATCCAAACGGGTAATGCACGCTCTAATGGTTGTACTTTAATAAAGAGAACAAACCTTAAGTTTATAATTTGAACAGGTGGAGCTGTCACTAACATCTTCTCATCTATAAACAGGCAAAACCTATCTTTATCGGCATTCCAAACAAAGCCGGTAAAGCGCTCAAATGGAGCCAAAGCACGATAGACCCATAGTGAGAAGGTAAGTAACAGAAGATACACCGCAGTCGATGCACCGGTGAGTAAAGGTGTTAAACCGACTAAAACAAAAAAGCCAAACGTAAACAGACGTTTGGCTTTAGATTCAATAAGATCAAACCTTACTGGCGCGAACACAATCCAACACCACAGTGACCGCCCTCTCCATATCTGGGTCAGCCGGCTTTTCACGCTGCATGAACCAGAGAAAAAGCTCCTGATCCTCACAATCAAGAAGCTTCACAAAGCGATCTTGATCCTCAACTGATTGGTCCCGAAAATGATTCTCCATGAACGGAACAAACAGCAGATCCAGTTCCCACATACCACGACGAGACTGCCAAGTAAGACGACGAATGTCTTCTTCAGAATACACGCTATACCACTCCAAAACGCGTTGATTAGATGAGAGTAAATATAGCATTAAATGGGCATGGTAGGGGGAGAAAGTTGAGACGTTGGAGCGGTCTTGCAAAGGCTGCGAAGGTTGGGAGCGTGATTGGAGAGCAGGTGACAGGCTAAAGCCTGTCACTGGTGTGCTTAACTCGCTACGGAACTACGGTGACAGGTCTTCAGCCTGTCATCCGCTATATCCGTTGGCAGGGACTTTTTAAAACCGTTGGAGCGGTCTTGCAAAGGCCGCGATGGATTTGGCAGAGATCCTTTACGAAGCTCTCAATGACCTACAATAGGTGCCGAGCGTTGCTCGTCATCGCTTCGCGACGCTTGCAGCG